>CALFYL010000306.1 GCA_937952135.1 uncultured Planctomycetia bacterium | reverse complement strand
CTGCACCGCGGTCGATTGCTGCAGCGCGGGCTCTTGCTGGCTCGCGCGGGCCACACCGGTTGCAAAGCCGAAGCACGCGACGAGCGCCGCGAGCCACAGCCCGAGCACGCGCGCGGGCTGGAGCCGCGCGCGGCAGGTCCCTGCGGCGACCGCCCGATCAGGCATGGAGCGGCTCGAGTTCGAGTCGGGTGCGGCGAAGGTCCATCACGCGTAGATCGGCTCGGCCGCGGATGGGGCCGGGTTCTCGAAGCGCATGATGTTCGGCCGGAAATTCAGCAGCAACTGGCCCGTCGGGCCGTTGCGGTGCTTGGCGATGATGATCGTGGCCTTGCCGCGCACTTCCTCGGGCACGTCGCCCACCGCGTAGTACTCCTCGCGGTACAGCATCATAACGATGTCCGCGTCCTGTTCGATCGAACCCGACTCGCGCAGGTCGGAGAGCATCGGCCAGCCGCGCGGGTTGCGGTCCTTGCCTTCGACGGCGCGAGAGAGCTGCGAGAGCGCGATCACGGGCGTGTCGAGCTCGCGCGCCAGGGCCTTGAGCGAGCGCGAGATCTCGCTGATCTCGAGCTGGCGGCTCTCGGACTTGGGGTGCGTCATGAGCTGCAGGTAGTCGAGGACGATCAGGTCCAAGCCGTACTTGGCCTTCACGCGGCGCGCGCGTCCGCGCAGCGCCATCACCGACAGTCCCGGGGTGTCGTCGATGAAGATGTTCGACTCGCCCAGCTCGCCCGCGGCTTCCATCAGCGCGCCGTAGTCCTCGTCCGGGATGCGCCCGGTGCGCAGCTTGTGCGCGTCGACGCGCGCCCGCGAGCACAACATGCGCTGGACGATGGCTTGCTTGCCCATCTCGAGGCTGAACAGCAACGCCGTCGGTTTGCGCGAGAGGCGCTCGTCGAACTGCATCGCCGCGCCTTCGATCAGGTTGAGCGCGAAGGCGGTCTTCCCCATCGAAGGGCGCGCCGCGACGATGATCATGTCGCCGCGGTTGAGGCCGCACAGCTTCTCGTCGAGCTCGTAGTAGCCCGTCTTGAGGCCGATCGTGTCGCGGTGCGTGCGCGCCTCGATCACCTTGAAGGTCTCCTCGAGCACCGTGCGCACCGAGTCGGCGCCCTGGCGCTCCGTCCGGCTCGAGAGCTGGAAGATGCGCGACTCGCTGTCGTCGAGCAGGCGCTTCACGCTGTCGGAATCGGGACGCGTCTGGTGCGACTGCTCGAGGATCTCCGTCGCCGCCTCGGCGAGCCGGCGCAGCGTCGCGCTGTCGGCGACGATGCGCGCGTGGTGTCCGACGTGCGCCGCGCTCGTGACGCCCATCGCCATGTCCGCGAGCGCCTGCGCGCCGCCGACGGCCTGGAAGCGGCCCGAGGCTCGCAACGCTTCGCCCACGGTGAGGAAGTCGATCGGCGCGCCGCGCGCGTAGAGCTCGAGCAGGCACTCGAACAGCGCTCCGTGGCGCCGCGCGAAGAAGTCTTCGGCTCGCAGGACCTCCGAGATCTCCGGCACGCGCTCGGGCGACAGCAGCAGGGCGCCGAGGACCGCGCGCTCGGCGTCGTCGTTGTGCGGAGGGACCCGCCCAGGCAGCGTCTCGTTGTCCATCCCCAGGTCTCCGGTTGCGAGCGTCAGCGTTCCAGCGGCCGACGCGAGGCTTCGGTCAGCGGCGCGGCGGAAGATACCCCCTCGGCGCCGAGCGCGGAAGCGCGCTGTGCGCATCGCGCTTGGGCGACACCGTGCACAAGCGCGCGAGGCCCGCACGGATTCGAGCCGTGCGAGCCTCGCGATGGGACGCCGAAGAAGCTCTCAGGCTTCCTTGGTGACGTTGACGGTGATCTCGGCGAAGCGCTCGCCGTGGATGTGGACGCGCACGCCGTGCAGGCCGATCGTCTTGATCGGCGTGTCGAGGCGCACGTCCTTCTCCGCGATCACGCGGCCGACGCGGCCGAGCAGCTCGACCACCGTCGCGGCGTTCACGGAGCCGAACAGGTGCCCGCCGTCGTCGGACTTCATCGCCACTTCGACCGTGGTTCCGCTGAGCGCGTTGACGCGCGCGTCGATCTCCGCGTCGCGCTTCTTCTCCTCGACGTCCAGGCGAGCCCGCTTGCGCGCCATGAGGCGCTTGTTCTCGTCGGTCGCCAGGGTGGCGAGGTTGTTGGGGTAGAGGTAGTTGCGGGCGTAGCCGGTGCGGACCCGGACCACGTCGCCGCACTTGCCGAGGTGCTGCACGTTCTCGCGCAGCAGGATTTCGATGTGTGCCATGTCGATTGCAGGATCGGTTCTGGTGTGCTTGGGTTCAGTTGGAACAGCCCGGGCGCCCGATCAGGCGACGAACGGCATGAGGCCCATGTGGCGGGCCCGCTTGATGGCTTGCTTCAGCTCGCGCTGGCACTGGGCGCAGAACCCGGTGCGCTTGCGCGAGTAGATGTTTGCCTGCGGCGTGAGGAACTTCGCCAGGTAGGCGATTTCCTTGTAGTTGATGTGGGGATCGTCGCAGTTGCGGCTCCCCAGGGCGCTCGGTCCGGTGCTGCTGCGGCGGTTCATGTCGGCCATGGATCAAACTCCTTCGCCCACGGCGGGCGTTTCGATTTCGGATTCTTCGCCCTCGGCCGCGTCGCCCTCGTCGGGCGCCGGTGCGGAGGCTCGCGAACGGTCGACCACGGGGCGGTCGGCCAGCTCGCCGAACACGGCGCGCTCGGCGGTCACCCGCTCCTCGACGGGCGGCGTGGGCAGCGTGAACTCGGCGGCGCCTTCGGCCTGGCTCTTCTCGAGCTCGCCGGCCGGCAGGGCCTCGGCGTTGACCAGCAGGTAGCGCAGCACGCGATCGTCGATCTCGAAATCGCGGCGCATCTGGTTGACGCCCTCGTTTCCGCACTCGAAGAAGGCCAGCAGGTAGGTGCCGCGCGTGCGGCCCTTGATCGGGTAAGCGAGCTTGCGCTCTTCCCAGTGGCGGGCGGTGATCACCTTGGCGCCGTGCTTGGCCAGGATGTCCGTGATCGAGGCCTTGGCGCGGCCCCAGTTTTCTCGCACCGCCTGGTTGTCCAGGAGGAACATGCCTTCGTAGAGCTTCATTCGAGACAGGGTTTGGTTCGCTGCGTGAGCTGCTTGCGTTCGTGCCGGACTTGTCCCGGCGGAGGTGGGTTGCGGGCCGTCGTTCCACGCGCCAGAAGCACGCGCGTCACTCGCCCATCGGTTTCCAGCGGCTGTGGAACCGCGTCATGATCCGCTCGATGTCGCCTTCGACGAGCCACGCGGCCAGCGCCTCGGCGGCTTGCGCCACCGCGATCTGGGCCGTCGCGAGATCGTCTCCGGCGAGCTTCGACAGGACATGCCGCGCCGCATCGGTCCTCGGCCGTCCAACGCCGATCCGCAGACGCGGAAAGGAGTCGACGCCGAGCGCTTCGACAATCGATCGCACCCCGTTGTGCCCGCCCGAGCCCCCGTGGGGTCGGATGCGCAGTCGGCCGGGTTCGAGGTCGAGGTCGTCGTAGACGACCAGCAACTTCGAAGGCGGCACGCGCAGCGCGCGAGCGAGAGGTGCGACCACGGCGCCCGAGCGGTTCATGTACGTCAGCGGCTTGACCAGCCAGGCGTCGTGCAGAGCGCAACGCGCGACCGAACAAGGCGCCGGCGGACGAGCCGCTCCGAGCGTCGTTGAGGATTCAAAGGTTGGTGTGGAACCAACTCGGGTGGGACCAAAGAGCCGTCCGTAGTCTTGCGCCAGGCGCTCGAGCGCGTGGAAGCCGAGGTTGTGCGGCGTCCACTCGTACTCGGCGCCGGGGTTGCCGAGGCCGATCACGAGCCGGGTTCCACTCTCGCGCGGCGGCGCGGGTTGCGCGGCGGCGGGATCGGAACTCGGCGGCGGGCTCGGGGGCAAGTCCACGGAGAGCCGCTGTTCGCACGCGGGAACGCGTCCGGGTCGACGCGTCCGCGCGGAAAAGCGGGGAGAAGATTGTAGGGAGGCGCGCGGCGAACGCAACTCGTGCGTCCCCCGCCGCCATCGCAGGCGAGAGCGTCGGGCAGAACGCCGCGGCAAGTCGCCTGTCGAGGCGGCGCGCCGACGCGGGACCGCGCGCACCTCGGGCCAGACGAACGACCCGGCGAACCGCCGTGCGAACTACTTCTTGGCGTCCTTCGCCGGGGCGGCGCCGGCGGCCGGCGCGGCGCCAGCGGCCGGAGCAGCGCCCGCAGCGGCCGGAGCCGCGGCGGCTTCGGCGGTGGGCTCGGGCACTTCGATCTTGATCTCGCTGATGCGCGCGATCGTGACCGCGGCCGGCGTGACCAGCTCGATCCCCTCGGGCAGCTTGATCTCGCCCGCGGTGATCGACGTGCCGGCCTCGAGCTCGGCGACGACCACTTCGAGCTCGTCGGGGATCTCGGTCGGCAGCGCCAGGACCTTGACGTGCGCGACGAGTTGGTTGAGCACGCCCTTGGGGTGCCCGACGAAGTGCAGGTCGACCTCGACCTCGGTCTTCTTGTTCAAGTCCACGCGCCGGAACTCGATGTGGATGATGTGGTCGCCGAAGACGTCCCACTGGAGTTCGCGCACGATCGTCGTCTCCGTGCCGCCGCCCAGCTCGAGCTGGTAGACGTGCTGGTGGCGGCGCCGCGTGGCGAGGAACTCGGCCTCGTCGACGGCCAGGCTGACTTGCGGCCGGTCTCCCTGCCACTCGATCGATGCCGGGATCATCCCTTGCGCGCGCAGCGCGGCGCTCGTGCGCGAACCGACTTTCGCGCGAGCTTGGGCCTTGAGGTTTGCGGTGGCGGAGTGGGCGGACTTGCTCATGAAACTTCCTCGAACAGCGAGCTGACGGATTCGCAGCGGTGAATGTTGCGGATGGCGCGCGCGATCAGCGGCGCCACGGAGACGACTTCGAGCTGCCGCGGGTTGTCCCCGCGGCGCGGAATACTGTCGGTGACGAGAATCTTGTCGGCCGGGCAGGCGTCGAGCCGCGTCACCGCGGGCCCGCACAGCACGGCGTGCGAAGCGGCGAGCACGATGGCCTTCGCACCGTGGCGGCGCGCGACGCTCGCGGCCTCCGAGATCGAACCGCCGGTCGAGATCATGTCGTCGACGATGATCACGTTGCGGCCTTCGACGCTGCCGATGATGTGCTCGATGGCGATCTCCGAGCCCGAGATGCGGCGCTTGTCGACGATCGCGAGGTCGGCGTTGAGCATCTTCGCCCAGGCGCGCGCCATCTTGATGCCGCCGACGTCGGGCGTGACCACCACCGGGTTGTCGACCGCCAGGCGCTTGACGGCGTTCATCAGCACCGGCCGCGCGTAGAGGTGGTCGACGGGGATGTCGAAGAAGCCCTGGATCTGGGCCGCGTGCATGTCGATCGTCAGCAGGCGGTTGCAACCCGCGGAGACGAGCGTGTTCGCGACGACCTTGGCGCTGATCGGCACGCGCCCTTCGTCCTTGCGGTCCTTGCGCGCGTAGCCGTAGTACGGCATCACCGCCGTGATGCGACCGGCGCTCGCGCGGCGCAGCGTGTCGAGCAGCAGCAGGAGCTCGATCCAGTTCTCGTTGACCGGCGGGCAGGTCGGCTGGATCACGAACACGTCGCCGCCGCGGATGTCGTCGTAGACCTTGATGTCGATCTCGCCGTCGGGGAAGCGGCCGATGTGCGCGTTGGCCACCGGCAGGTCCAGGTGCTCGCCGATGGCGCGCGCCAGCTCGGGGTGCGCGGTGCCGGCGATCAATACGATGCGGTCGTTCATCTGCACGTCGCGTCTCCGTTCCCTAGGCCCCTCGGGTCTCTTCGCGGACATCGCCACGGTCGATCGAACGCGTCGAGTCGCCTGCGCGAGCGCTGTTCTCACCGCGTTTCTCGAGCGGCCGGGCCGGGACGCCGACCCACACGGCGCCGGGCGCGAGCACGGAGTTGCGCGTCACGACCGCGCCCGCTCCGGTGTAGGCGCCCGCGCCCACTTCGCACGGCGCGACGAGCACCGACCCCGACCCGACGAACGCTCCGTCGTGCACGGTGGTCGTGCTCTTTCGCTTGCCGTCGTAGTTGGCGAAGATCGTTCCCGCGCCGATGTTGCAGCGCGCGCCGATGCTGCCATCGCCGATGTAGGCGAGGTGCTTGGCCTTGGTCTTCGCGCCGATCCGCGAGCGCTTGGTCTCGACGAAATTGCCGATCTCGGCGCCGTCGTCGAGCGTCGTCTGGGGACCGATGTGCGCGAACGGACCGATGTGGCAACCCGCGCCGATCACCGTCCCGGCGCGGATCACGCTGCAGGGCTCCACCACCGTCGTCGCGCCGATCGACACGCCGTGCTCGATGTAGGTCGTGGCGGGATCGACGATGTAGACGCCGCGGGCGAGGTGCTCGTCGAGGATGCGCTCCTGCAGGACGGCGCGCGCCTCGGAGAGGTGCTTGAGCGTGTTGATGCCGATCGCCTCGCGTTCGTCGGCGACCACGAGCGCACGCACCTCGCGCTTCGCACGAGCGAAGTGCGCCACCACGTCGGTGACGTACAGCTCGCGCTGCGCGTTGTTCGGATGCAAGCTCGGCAGCGCCTCGCGCAGCAGGCCCGCGTCGAAGCAGTAGACGCCGAGGTTGACTTCGTCGATCGCCTTCGTCGCCGCGTCGGCGTCCTTCTCCTCGACGATGCGCTGCACCGCGCCGTCCGCGCCGCGCACCACGCGGCCGAAGCCGCGCGGATCGCTCGGACGCGACGTCAGCAGCGCCATTCCGCCGCCGCTGCGCGCTTGTTCGGCGCACAGGCCGCGCAAACTCTCCACGCCGAGCAGCGGCATGTCGCCGTAGAGCAGCACGACCGGGCCCTTCGCGTCCGCGAGCTGCGGCAAGCAGCACTGCACGGCGTGGCCGGTGCCGCGCTGCTCTTCTTGCAGTACGCACTGGATGCGGCCCGCGGGGTCGAGCTTCGACACGGCCGCTTCGACTTCGGGCGCGCGGTACCCCACCACGACGAGCACGCGCCGCGGTTCGAGCGCGAGCGCCTGGTCGACGACCCAGGCCACGAGCGGCCGGCCGCAGAGCGGCGCCATCACCTTCGCCCAGCCCGTCTTCATGCGAGTTCCCTGACCCGCGGCGAGAACGATGACGGTGTCGGGGCGGGACATGGGACGTGGACGGGACAGAGAACGGGGCGAAGAAACGGTGCGGAGACGTGCGCGGGTGGCGGAGTGGAGGCAGCTAGCGGGGGCTGGAGGATCGCGATCGATCGGCGAGGCGGCGCGTGAAGCCGGCGGCGGAAACGACGCGCCCGCCTCGCTCGGGGACGTTGCGAGGGGGGCAAGATGATAAGGAGCCCCGCTGGCGTGTCAATTTCGTCCCGCGCGCCGCGGTGCTCGCTCGCTACCATCCCGCCCGCTTTCGCCCACCCACGATGCGGATTGTGCTCACTGGAGGCCCCCACGCCGGCAAAACCTCGCTGGCGCGCGAGTTCGAGCGCCGTGGAGCACGGGTGGTGAAGGAGGCCGCGATCGAGTGCATCGCCCGGCTCGTGCGCGAGTTGGGGACGGACGGCGCCCGCGCCTGGCGAGCCGCCAACGTCGACGAGTTCCAGGAGCGCATCGCGCGGATGCAGGTCGAGCTCGAGCGCGAGGCCGAGGAGGCTCCGGACGAGCTGTGCTTCCTCGACCGCGGCCTGCTGGACGGCCTCGCCTACTGCAAGATCGCCGGCCAGGCGCCGCCGCGGGCGCTGTTCGAGAGCCTGCCGCTCGCGCGCTACGACGCGGTGATCGTGTGCGAGCTCGTGCTGCCCTTCTCGTCGCGCCGTGAAACCGGCCGCGTCTCGAGCCTCGAGCGCGCGCGCCTCATCGAGCAAACCGTGTTCGACGTCTACGCCGAACACGGCTACCGCACGCAGCGCCTCGAGTGCGTCTCGCCGCTCTCCGCACGCGCCGACCTGTTGCTCGCGCGGATCGCCGGGCTTTAGTCCCAGGAATCGCGGCCGAGCGGCGACGCTTGCTCTCAGCCTGGCCGCCGCAGGCCGCGCCACCACTTCACGGGTTGAGGACTGGGGCCAGCACAACCCGGAAGCCCACAAAGGGGCTCACCGTATTGGGATGGGTGGCGCCCCGGAGCGCTGAGCGAGCCTGGAATGCGTGGGAGGCCCCACCGGCGCCGCGATAGACCCGGTAGCAGCAGCCGGTCACGAACGGATCGGTGACCGCTCCGGCCGAGTAGGTCGCATGCGAATCCAGGCACCACTCCGAAACGTTGCCGTGCATGTCGTGCAGACCCCATGCGTTGGGAGCGTAGCTCCCGACCAACGCCGTGCCGTAGGGACCGCACTCCGAGCCCGTGAACGCCGAGTAGTGGATTCTCGCTTGACCGCAGAACAGCGCGGCGCCCACGTTGAACTCTGTCGTCGTCCCTGCTCGGCACGCGTACTCCCACTCCGCCTCGGTCGGCAGGCGGTACTGATAGCCCGCGGGCACGTTGCCAAGCGCGGACTGCTGTGCGGTGAGCGCCGCGCAGTACGTCCGCGCGTCGAACCACGACACCGTTTCGACCGGTTTGCTTGGGGCGACGTGAAACGACGGGTTCGTGCCAGTCAGCGACGCCCACTGCGCCTGCGTCACTTCAGTCTCGCCCATCCAGAAGCAGTAGCTGATCGTCACGGAATGTACGGGTTGTTCGGTCCACCAGCCGTAGTACGGCGGCCCGCTCGCCGCGTTCGACCCCATGTCGAACGTCCCGGGGGAAATCATGGCCATCCCTGGAATCGAGGTCACGCACGGTACGGGCACAAAACTCTGCAGCGTCAATTCGAGCGCGTTCGAGAGGTTCGAGGTCCGAACCGCTTGCGGATCGCGGTACCACGCCTGCACGAAGACCTTGTCGCCCGCGACCCAAGGGTTGCCCAGCGCCGTCGGGTTCGCGTCCTGGAACGCGTCCCAGTCGATCAGATACGAGCCGTTGCACAGCGCGGCAGTGCCGCCGCTGCTCAGCGGCGCACCCAGGCGCTTCGTCGGCGGCTTCACGCACAGGAAGCTCGTGCTGCCGACGCCCCACGGCGTCGGCGCGAAGCCCGTGTTGTCGACGCCATAGAAGACAATGCCCTGCCTCTGGCCCTCGACTCCGCTGGCGGTGATCACGCAGCCCGCGTTGTGAAACGTATTCGGCTGCACATTGGCGGTGATCGACGGCGTGCAGCCATTCGTCGACGTTCCGGATGTGCAGTACGGCTGCGGGGCTTGAGCTTGGGCGAGCGGGGCCAGCAGCGCGAGGGAGATCGAGCGCGGGTGGATGAGGTTCAACGAGTGCTCCGTTACTTGGGTGCTAAGTCGGGATCCTCGGAGGAAGTCTCCTCCGCCACCCTAACACCCAGCTCGAGAGCTTGCCGACGAACTCGTGCTCGCGCGGATCGCCGACGTCACGAACCGCGCTTGAGCACGTCGCGCGCGATCACGATGCGCTGCACTTCGCTCGTGCCCTCGTAGATGCGCGTCACGCGCGCGTCGCGGTAGAGCTTCTCGATCACGTACTCCGCCGAGTAGCCCATGCCGCCGTGGATCTGCACGGCGCGGTCGACGACGCGGTCGAGCGCTTCGCTGCAGAACAACTTCGCGATCGCGGACTCGCGGCTGAAGTTCTCGCCGGAGTCGCACATGCGCGCCGTGCGGTACACGAGCGAATCCATCGCGTAGATGTCGACGGCGTTGTCGGCGAGCATGAAGGCGATCGCCTGGTGGTCGCCGAGGCGCTTGCCGAAGGTCTCGCGCTGGTTCGCGTAGGTCGTGGAGAGCGTGTGCGCTTCCTTCGCGCAGCCGAGGCAGTTCGCCGAGAGCGCGAGCCGGCCGCGGTCGAGCGTCGACATCGCGATGCGGAAACCGTCGCCGACTTCGCCGAGGCGGAACTCGTCGGAGATGCGCACGTTCTCGAAGGAGAGCGACACCGTGCTCGAGCCGCGCTGGCCCATCTTCTCCTCGCGCTTGCCGACGACGAAGCCCTTCGAGCCCGACGGCACGAGGAAGGCCGTGATGCCGCCGCGCGCCTTCTTGGAGCGGTCGGTGATCGCGTAGACGGTGATCAGGTCGGCCGTGTCGCCGCTCGTGATCCACACCTTCTCGCCGTTCAGGATCCAGTCTCCGCCGTCGCGCACCGCGGTCGTCGTCATCGCCGCCGGATCGGAGCCCGCGTTCGCCTCCGACAGCGCGTAGGCGCCGAGGATCCGGCCCTGCGCCATGTCGGGCAACCAGCGCGCCTTCTGCTCCTGGGTGCCGCCGACCAGCACGCTCATCGAACCGATCGAAGCGTGCGCGCCGTAGGTGACCGCGACCGAGAAATCGCCGCGCGTGAGCTCTTCCATCACGACGCACAAGCCCGTCTCGCCCAGGCCCGAGCCGCCGAACTCCTCGGGGATCGCGACGCCCATCAGGCCGACCTCGGCGAGCTTGTCGAGCAGTTCGCGCGGCACGTGGTGGTCGCGCTCGATCTGGGCCGCGAGCGGGCGGATCTCGTTGTCGGTGAACTCGCGAGCCAGGTCGCGCACGAGGTCCAGTTCTTCGCTGTGGGCAGTGTTCATGTCGCAAGTTCCGCTGAAGGGCGCCGCGCGAGCTATCGTCCGTTCGTCGAGGGCGCTTGTGGAGTCCGCGCCGCGAGAGTCCCACGAAGAGCCGCAAGGAACTTCGGACCCGCGGAGGTGTTGGTTCCCGCGTTCGTCGTACCCCATCGCCCAGCCCGCTACCATGGGCTGTCCCGCCCGAGGATCTCTCCCATGAACTCATCCGCACTTGGACTTGGACTCGTCGGCCTCCTGACGGGCTTCGTCGGCGGCGCTGTCGCGATCGTCAGCTTCACCGACCGCTCCCCCACGGCGACCGAATCGCTCGCCGCAGCCGGTCCGCAGACCCCCGCGCCGGACGAGCGTTCGGACGAGCAACGCCAACTCGCCGCGCGCGCGGCGATGTTGAGCGACAGCGACGCCGCCACGTTCGCGGAGCTCAACCGGCGCATCGAGTTGCTCGAGACCGAGGTTTCCGCGCTGCGCTCCGATCTCTCGCGCGAGGCGGTCGCGACAGGAGTCGACGCCGCCAGGCTCGCGCCCACGCCGGACGAGGTCGCGCAGATCCAGCGCGAGGCGATCGTGCAAGTGCTCGAGGATCAGAAGAAGGCCGAGGCCGACAAGCGCGAAGCCGAGCGCAAGGAGCGCCAACGCAAGGCGGCCGACGAGCAAGCGGCGCGCGCGGCCAAGGAACTGGGCCTCGGCGCGGGCGACGAGAAGCGTCTGGCCGACTTCATCGTGGCCTCGGGCGACAAGCGCGACGAGATGTTCCGCCCGATGCGCGAAGGCGGCAACTTCGACCGCGACGCGATGCGCCAGGGTTTCGAGGACTACCGCACGTGGGCCGAAACCGAGCTGAACAGCACCTTCGGCGCGAACTTGGGCGCACGCATCCTCGAGTACCAGCGCACGCAGCGCGACTCCTTCGGATTCGGCGGATTCGGCGGCGGCCCGCCCACCGGTGGCCCCGGTGGCGGCCCGGGCGGAGCATCGGGGGGCAGCAGCGGCGGTCGCGGCAACCGCGGCGGCTGACGAACGCGCGTTCCGACGCCGCGTGCGTGCGGACGGAGCGAAGCCGCTCGAAGCGGCGAGCTCGACACCGAATCAGATCGTCGCGCGCGCACGCACCGCCCGCTGCCGGGGCGCGTGCATCCAACTCACGGTTGCACACTAACTGTTGCGGAGGGCCCCCTCGCGGCACGAGCATGGCGAGTGTGAGCCCTTCGACCTCGACCTCCTCCGCTTCGGCCTCGACGCGCGCGCCGGCGACGCCGTTCAAACGCGCGATGTCGCTGGCGGCCGGCTGGCTCGCGGATCGGCGCCTCCCGCGGCCCCTTCGCGAACCGCTGTTTCGCGCCTACTCGCGGGCCTACGGCGTCGACCTCGCGGAGGTGCGCCTCGAGCTCGCGGAACACCCGAGTTTCGCGGCGTTTTTCGTGCGCCGGCTGCGCGACGGCGCCCGCCGATGGAACGCAGCGCCCGGAGTGCTGCCCTCGCCGTGCGACGGAACCGTGCAAGCCTTCGACCGCATCGAGAAGGGCACGATCCTGCAGGCCAAGGGCCGCCCGTACGAAGTGCGCGAGTTGCTCGGCGGCGTCGGTGAGGACATCGAGCTCGAAGGTGGAACGAGCTGGACGATCTACCTCTCGCCGCGCGACTACCACCGCGTGCACTGCCCGCTGGACGCCGAGCTGGTCGAAGCGCGCTGGCTGCCCGGCGCGCGGCACTCGGTCGCGCCCAAGGTGCTGCTCGCGCGTCCGAAGGTGTTCTCGATCAACGAGCGCGTCGTGATGCGGCTCGAGGGCGCGGACGGCCCGCTGCTGCTCGTGATGGTCGGCGCGCTGAACGTCGGCCGCATTCGAGTCGTCGGCGTCGACGCGGAGCAGAGCGGTCCGCTCGCCGAGCCCCGGCGACTCGCGCTCGGGGACGAGCTCGCGCGCTTCGAGCTGGGCTCGACGGTGGTGCTGGTCGCGCCACCGAGCTCGGGCGCCCGGCGCTGGAGCACGCTGGTCGAGCTCGCTCGGCCCATCCGGATGGGCGAGCCCCTCGCCAGGCTCGAGCGGTGACGCGCCGATGTCCAACTCCTCCACCAAGCTCTCGCGCCTCGCGCGCCTCTTCACCGCGGTCGTCGTCGGCAACTGGGACGCGGTGCGCGAGCTGCGCGCCGCGGCGCCGGCGGGCGAGCCCGACCGCGGGTGGCGCGAAGCGCTGCTGCAGGCGCATGTCTTCGCGGGCTTTCCGCGCGTCGTCGAAGCGTTGGGCGTGCTCGAGGAGTGCGGCGGTCTCGGCGAGGCGGGCCCCGACGAGCACCTCGCCGAACCCGACCAGCCCGAGCGCGGCCGCGCGCTGTTCGAGCGCATCTACGGACAGCACTCCGAACGCGTGCGCGCGTCCCTCGAACGCGGCCATCCGGACTTCGCGCAGTGGATCGAAGGCCACGCCTACGGCCGCGTGCTGTCGCGACCCGGCCTGCCCGCGGCCGAGCGCGAGCTGCTCGCGATCTGCGCGTTGACCGCCCTCGATCAGGAGCGCCAGCTCGCGAGCCACGTGCGCGGAGCGCTGCGCTGCGGCGCGGAGCTGCGCGACATCCAGGCCCTGCTGGCGGCGACGCGCGACCTGATCGGTGCGAAGCGCTGCGACGTGGCGCTGCGGGTTGCGGCGCGACTGGCCGCGAAGGAAAACGCCGGCTGAGCCTGGTCCCTCGCGCGCTTCCGTCTCAGAACGAGCCGCGCAACGTGGCTTCGACGAGGCGCACGCGTTCGAAGCAGCGGATCACGAGCGCGCTCGCGCCGATGGCGCTCGAATCGGGGCGCGGCACGACGCGCCCATCCAAGCGCTCGCCGTCGAGCAGCAGGTCGACCTTCCCGCGGCCCTGGCGCAGTTCGATGCGCAATTGATGTCGCGCGCCCTTGGTCAGCCCCTTGAACGTCGTGCCGACGCCGCGCGCCCGGGCGAGCAACGCCTTCACGGTGTCGAGGAATTCCAGCTCGCCGCCCGAAAAGATCGCATAGCGCGGCGGCGCGCCCTCGTCGGTCGCGCCGGCGAGCGCGATGTGCACGCCCGCGAGGCTCACGGCGAACAGGCGCGGCGGGCCGGCGTCGGCGGGCTGGTCGAACACGACGTCGAGCTCCATCGCCTGCTCGATATCGAGCGGCGCGCGCAGCGACAGCGTCGGCCACAGCGAGGCGCTGGCGAGGTCCTCCGGCGAGAAGTTGCGCGGCGCGCTCCAGCCGCCCGGTCCCGCGTCCCAGACGTTGCGTTGGAACTGGCCCTGGTAGTCCGCATCGAGCACGAACCGCATCGTGACGCGCCGGCTGTCGGAGAGCTCGATCGCGTTGGGTCCGAAGGCCGCGCGGAACACGTCCGCGTCGACGGCGCCCGGCCCGCGCTGCAGCTCCTCGCGGCGCTGGCGCAACCACGCGGAATCCGCTTTCACGTCGTCGATCTCGCCGTACTCGCGCAGCAGCGTGTCGATCTGCTCGAGCTGGCGCTGCGAAGTCACGGTCTCGTTGTTCTGTGCGGCGCGGCGCACGAGGAACAACAGCTCGCTGGCCTTCGTGCGGCGCTCGTCGAGCTCGCGCGAGTGGCGCGAGCGCGCCAGCTCGAGCCGCGTCGCGAGCTGCGTCGCGAGCGCTTGCCACTCGGGACGCACGGGCTCGTCGAACGGGAGCAGCTCGAAGGCCGAGGCCGCGTCGCCGGTGCGTTCGCGCAACAGCGCCGCCTGGAAGCGCGCGTCGGGCGTCATGGGCTGCTCGTGCAGCCCCGCGAGGCGTTCGAGGTCCATGCGCGAAACGAGTTCGAAGCGCTTGCCCTCGAGCGGCCGCAGCGCGAGCAAGCGGCTCGCTCCGTTGTCGACGGGCACGAAGCGAAAGCCCGCGTCGAGCGGCAGGCGCGCTTGCTCGAAGCGCCCGCTGCGTTCGATTCCGAGCCACAGCCGGGTCACCGCGCGCTCCTCCCCGAGACGTTCGACCTCCACCGCCGCGCGCTGCACGATCGCGTCGAGGATCTGCGCTTCGAGGCGCAGTTGCTCGAGGTGCGTGCGCACCGGGAGCATCGTGCGGCGCTCGAGCTGTTTCTCGATCGAAGCCAGCGCCTTGGAGAACTCGCGCGCCGCGAAGTCGCGCTCGAACTGAGGCAGGAAGTCGCGCAGCGCGAGTTCCGCATCCTGGCGATCGTTCTCGGCCTCGGTTTGCGCGAGTTCGCGCTCCGCGCGCTCGAGCGTGGCGCGCGCGCGGTCGCTCACTTCGGGCAGGAACTGGTCGGGCGCGAGCAGGTCGCGCGCCAGAAGCTCCTCCCAGCGCTCGCGCAGCTTCCCGGCCGCGTCGGTCACTTTGCGCAGTTTGAGTTCGGCCCACAGACGGCGCTCGAGCGAACGCAACTCGTTGTCGCGGTCGAGATCCGCCGCGGTCCAGCGCGCGTCGAGCTCGGCGAGCGCGCGGTCCAGCACCTCGCGTTGGAAAGCGCCCAGCGCCTGCTCCACGGACGGCTGCGGAAGCCCCGCGCGCGGGAGGTCCAAGCTCGCGAGCACCTCGGCGGCCGTCACACGGCGCGCCTCGCGCGCGCTGCGCCATTCGCCGCGCGCTTCCAGTTCCGCCGCGCGCGCCGAATGCAGCTCGGCGTGCGTGCGCCGCACGCGTTCGACGAGGTCCTCGACGCGGCCTTCGATCTCGCGCGTGAGCTCGATGCGCAGCGCTTCGAGCCCCAAGCCGAGCCGCTGCTGCTCGAGCTGGCTCGCATTCAGCCCGAGCTCGCGCGCGAGGCGCTCGGGAAACTGCCGTTCCACGAGCTCGCGCGCGCCGACGAGGTCGCGCTGATCGATGCGCAAGCGGTTGAGCTCGCGCAGGAAACCCGCGTATTCGGCCTGGATCGCGAGCGTGAGCCGCTGGCGCAGTTCGGAGTTCAGCGCATCGGCGCGCGCCGCGTGCTCGGTGGGCACCGCACCTTGAAGCTCTTCGAGGGCCGCGACAGCGGCGCCGAGCTCCTTCCGCCCGCCCTTCGCGCGCTGCTCGACCGCGTCGAGCGCGGGAAAGCTGCGCACACCCGCGCCGGGCCGCTCGCCCGTGGTTTCGGGGCGCGGATCGCGCAGCGCGAGCCACGCCACGGGCGCTGCGAGCGCCGCCACGCACGCGATCACGGCCGCTGCGATGGCGCGCTTTCGCTTGCGCTCGCGCTCGCCGAGGAGCGGCTCGAGCGTCTCGCGCTTGACGCTCACCGAGCGCCGTTCCCGCAGGGCTTCGAGGTCCTCGCGGAGCTCGCGCGGCGACTGGTAGCGGTGCTCCGGATCGCGCACGAGGCACTTTCGCAGCACGAGCTGCAGCCCCTTCGACAAGCCCGGCGCGAACTGCGTCGGATCGGGCACCGGCGAGTACAGCACGCCCGAGAGGATCTCGCCGACGCTCTCGCCCGCGAACGGCGGACGGCCGCACAGGCAGTGGTAGAGCGTCGCGCCAACCGACCAGATGTCGCTGCGCACATCGGCGCTCTTCGCGTCGCGCGCCTGTTCCGGCGAGATGTAGTGCGGCGTGCCGAGCGTGCCCCCGTGCGCCGTGAGCGCGGGATCGTCTTCGGCGAAGGCGAGGCCGAGGTCGACGATGCGCGCGCGGCCGCCGGCGTCGATCAGGATGTTGCCCGGCTTGAGGTCGCGGTGCACGACGCCCTGCTCGTACGCGTGCTCGAGCGCCTCGCACAGCGGAATGAACAGCCGCACGGCGTCGCGCTCGCTGAGCGGACCGTCCTTGCGCAGCTTGGCCGCGAGCGACGGGCCCTCCACGTACTCCATCGCGTACCACCACAGGCTCCCGATGTGGCCCATGTCGATCGCCGACACGATCCCCGGGTGCGAGAGCTTCGCGGTGGTGCGCGCCTCGCGCTGCAAGCGGCGGATGGCGCGGCCGCGCGCCGCGAGCTCGGGGTGCAGGATCTTGAGCGCGACGCGCCGCTGCACCGCGAGTTGCACCGCGCGGTAGACCGTGCCCGTGGAGCCGCGACCGATGACCGCCTCGAGGCGGTAACCGGGGATCTCCGGCAGCGGGACCGAGCGTTGGGCGCCTTGGGTGTCCATTGCGGATGGCCCAAGGCTACCCCACCTGAGGGCCTCGACCTACTTGGCGCCGCGCGCCAGGAACCACGCCCGCCAGGCGGCGTCCGCGTCGCGCCCGTTCAGCCCGACCGCCGCCGTGAAGGCGCCGTCGTACTGCGTCAGGCGTTCGCGCGAGGTCCGGATCACTCGATCGGGCGCCTTGGGCTGCGTCTGGCGCAGGTGCGCGTGGAACTTGGGCAGCGCCTCGCCGCCCTGCTCCTCGAGCCACCACACGATCGCCATGCCGCAGGCGATGTCGAGCAGCTCGAGCTGGCCGACCTCGAGCTGCGCGAGCCGGTCGAAGGCCGGCACGGACTTGGCTTCGAGCGCCTTGCGCAGGGTCTCGGGCCACGCCCCCTCGCGGAACAGCCCCGGATCGAAGCTGAAGCTCGCGGCGGATTTCTTCGCGCTCGTGCCCGCCGTGCCCACGATCGTCGAAGCCGAGCGGCAGAACACCGCGTTGCGGTTGAAGCGGCGGAATTCGGTCAAGCTCGCGAAGCCCTCGTCGTACCACGGCGGAAGCAGGCGGCCGTCGTAGCCCAAGCGGCCGAGCAGCATGTGACCCCAGTGGTGAACGCAATGGCCGACGAGGTCGTCGTCGGGGCGGTTCCACACGCGCGCCGACGAGCACGCGTACGGATCGATCCAGACGAAGCCGTGGCGCTCCTTCACCACCGCCGCCCAACCCTCGGGAACCGTGGGCGTGAGCTTCGCGAAGTGCTCGACGGTGTTGCGGTACGAATCGCTCTCGCGGCTCCAGAGGTAGAACTCCGCCAGCCGGTCGCCGAGCAACTCGAGCCCGGGCTTCACGCGAAAGCACGTGTCGAACCACTCGCGCGCCGCGACGACGTGGGCGCCGGTCGCCGCGAGCAGCTTCGGGTCCCAATCGCCCGCGAGCACGGCCTGCGAGTTCACGTGCAGTTGCAGCGGCTTTCCGAGCAGCTTTTCCACCTCGAGCGCGCCCTGCCGCGCGAGCGCCTCGCCGCGCGGGAACCACTCTTCGCCCGCCTTCTCGAGTCCGTCGAAGCGCTTCGCGTCGTCGGCGCTCAGCCACTTTCCGCCGCGCTGCTCGAGGCCCTGCTCGAGCTTCTCCTTCTCCGCCGGCGTCACCCAGCGCGACTTCCAGCGCACCAGCCCCTGCGCGAGCATCTCCGCTTCCTCGTCGGCCGCCTGGCGCACGTCGCGCTCCTCGGGCGTCATCCACTCGCCCTTGTACTGCACGTGCCCGAGCGCCTTCCTCGCGCCGGCGTGGTCCTTGTCGAGCTCGATCGCGCGGGTGTAGGCCTTCGTCGCGAGCAGCTTCAACTTGTTCGCGCCCGCGTACTCGCCGAGTTGGAAGAAGTCCTCCGCGCTCTTCGCCGCCTTCTCGCGCGCCTCGTACTCCTCGCGCGGCGTCAGGCCCTTCAAGCGCTCCTTCACGTCGCTCTTCTTGAGCTCGAGCTGCCCCACCGCGCTCTCCACGACGAACGTGTCCGCCGTTTCGCGCTTCAGCTTGCCCTCGATGCGCCGCCCGTCCTTCATCACGAACGTGTCGGCGCGCAGCCCGCTGGCGAGCACCAAGCACCCGGCCAAAACCAACGCGATGCGCGTGAGAAGCGTCATGGGCTTTGCATCGTACTCGCGTGCGCTCCGGCGCCGTCAGGACAGCTTTTGGCCGAGCGTGTCGTTCTTCTTGCGCGACTCGTCGGCCATCGCGCGCTGCCAGGCTTCGACGCGCGCGCGCAGGTCGGCGTCGTGGGCGGCCAGGATGCGCACGGCGAGCAGCCCGGCGTTGCGAGCGTTGCCGATGCCGACGGTGGCGACCGGAACGCCGGCGGGCATTTGCACGATCGAGTAGAGCGAATCGACGCCGCGCAGCGCGTGCGTTTCGACCGGAACGCCGATCACGGGGAGCGCCGTGAGGCTCGCGACCATGCCCGGAAGGTGCGCGGCGCCGCCCGCGCCGGCGATGAGCACCTTGAGGCCGCGCGAGGCCGCTTTCGAGCCGTAATCGAGCATGTCGAAGGGCGTGCGGTGCGCGCTGACGACGCGCGCTTCGAACTCGACTCCGAACTCGGCGAGCGCGTCGCACGCGGCCTTCATCGTCGCGGCGTCGGAGTCGCTGCCCATGATCACGCCCACCAGCGGCGTAGCGTTCGTCGGTCGGCTCATCGTGGATTCGCAGCTCGGTCGCCGAAGTGGATCGCGTCGGCGGCGCGCTCGGCGATCGCGCGCGCCCCGTCGAGCGTGGCGCCGAGCGCCGTGACGTGGCCCATCTTGCGCCCGCGGCTGCTCGAGAGCTTGCCGTAGACGTGCACGTGCGCGCCGGGGATGGCGAGCGCGTCGCGCAGGCCGAGCGGTTCGCCCGTGCCGGGTCCGACGCCGATCAGATTCACCATGCACGCCGCGGGCACGTGCATGCGCGGCGAGCCGAGCGGCCAGCCGAGCACCGCTCGCACGTGGTTGTCGAACTGCGACGAGTCGCAGGCCTCGATCGTGTAGTGCCCGGTGTTGTGCACGCGCGGCGCCAGCTCGTTGATGAGCAGCGTTCCGTCGCCGAGCTGGAACAGCTCGACCCCGAAGGCGCCGACAGCGCCGACCGCGTTCGCAGCGGCGCGAGCGATGCGCTCGGCCTCGGAAGCGGCGCGCGCGTCCACCGCGGCCGGCGCGAGAACGACGCGGCAGATGTGATCGCGGTTGATCGTCTCGACGGTCGGGTAGCTCACGCTCGCGCCGTCGCGGCCGCGCGCGACCATCACCGCGAGCTCGCGCTCGAACGGGATGAAGCGCTCGACGTAGAACGCGCCCGGCCCGCCGCGGAGCTCGCTCCACGCGCGCTCGACGTCGCCGAGCGAACGCACGGTGGCGTTGCCCTTGCCGTCGTAGGCGTTGCGGCGTTTCTTGAGCACCATCGGCCAGCCGAAGCCCGCCGCCGCGGCTTCGACTTCGGCGGGCGACTCCACGCGCAGAAAGTCCGCCACCGGCAGTCCTGCCGCGCGCAGCACCTCTTTTTGGCGCAGCTTGTCCTGCACGAGCTCGATCATCGCCGCGGTCGGGTAGAGCGTGTGGCCGGCGGCCTCGAGCGCGTGCAGCGCGCCCGCGTCGACGAACTCGTTCTCGAGCGTCACGACATCGACGCCGCGCGCGAACTCGATCAGCGTGGCCGCGTCGTTCCAGTCCCCCACGCTCGAGCGCGTGTCGAGCGCGTTCGCCGGGAACTCGCTCGCGCGTTCGAGCACGGCGACTTCGAGCCCCAGGCGCGTCGCCGCCTGCGCGGTCATCTTCGCGAGCTGCCCGCCGCCGACGATGCCGAGCACGGCGGTCGGGGGCGCGCGGCGCGTCGCGGGTCGGGTGGGTGCGCTCATGGAGCGCGAAAGATAGCGCTTGCTCGCGCGCGCCACACGGCTCGCGCGCGCCGCACCGCCGGCGCCTTCGGCGGACGCGCCCTCACGAATCGTTCGAGCGCGTGATGTCGAGGTCCCCCTGCGCCTCCTCCGCCGACACCTCGTGCTCCTCTTCGACGCCGCCGAGGCCGTACTTGTCGAGCTTGCGCTGCAGCGCGAAACGCGAGATGCCGAGCAGCTTCGCCGCGCGGCTCTTGTTGCCGCCGCAGGACGCGATCGCGGCTTCGATCGAGCGTTTTTCGAGGTCGGCGACAGCCTCGCGGATCGACCCGCCGCCCTCGGCGAGCGCCGGGCCCGCGGCGCCGTTCAGAAGCGGCGCGCGGCGTTCGATCACGGTCTGCGACAGGTGCTCGAGCCGCACTTCCTCGCCCGTGAGCACCACGATGCGGCGCATCTCGTTCTCGAGTTCGCGCACGTTGCCCGGCCACTCGTGCGCCGCGAGCGCCGCCAGCACTTCGCGCGGCAGGTGCGGAGTCGGGCGGCCGGCGTCGCGCGCGGCTCGCGCCAGCAAGGCCTCGGCGAGCAGCGGAATGTCCTCGCGCCGTTCGCGCAGGGGCGGCAGCTCCACCTTGAGCACGTTCACGCGGTAGTAGAGGTCCTCGCGGAACTTGCCGTCCTTCACGAGCTGCTCGAGCTTCTGATGGCTGGCCGCGATGATGCGCACGTCGACCTTGACGCGCTCTTCGGAGCCGATCGCGCGGAACTCGCCCTCCTGGAGCACGCGCAGCAGCTTCTTCTGCATCTCGGTGCTCATGTCGCCGATCTCGTCGAGGAACAGCGTGCCGCCGTCCGCCTGTTCGAGCAGGCCTTTCTTCGCCTTGTGCGCGCCCGTGAACGCGCCGCGCGTGTGCCCGAACAACTCGCTCTCGAGCAGCGTGTCCGGAAGCGCCGCGCAGTTCTCGGTCACGAAGGCCTTGGCCTTGCGCGGACCGTTGAAGTGGATCGCGCGCGCGATCAGTTCCTTGCCCGTCCCGCTTTCGCCGTGAATCATCACCGGCAGCTCGCTGACGATGATGCGGTCGAGTTGCTGGAACACCTTCCGCATGCCGTCGCTCGCGCCGACGATCGCGGTGTAGTCGTAGCGCCCGCGCTCGCGGCCGAGTTCCGCGCGCACCACCGCGAGTTCGCTGTCGCGGTCGCGCACCTTGCGGCCGAGTTGCTCGTTGAGCAGCTCGATCTTGCGCGCCGACTGCACGAGCTTCTCGTTGCGCTCGCGCAGCTCCGCCATCAACCGCGCGTTGCGGATCGCGATCGCGGCCTGGTCGGCGAGCAGGCGCATCAGCTCGAGGTCGTCCGCGGCGAACGCCGATTCCTGCAGGCGGTTGTCGACGTACAGCACGCCGTCGACCTTCGCGCCGCGCTCGGGCGAGGCCGCGAGCGGGACGCAGATCACGCTGCGCAGGCGCAGGTCTTCGACGCTCGCCATGCCGGAGAAGCGCGAGTCGCGGCCGGCGTCGACGCTCATCAGCGCCTGACGCGTTTCGATCACGCGCGCCGCGATGCCGCTCGAGAGCCGCGACGACGGAACCGGGATGTCCTCGTGGTCGAAGCTGCGCGCCACGCGCACGCGCAGCGGAATCGGGGCCTCGCCGTCGTCGCCCATGCGAACCTCGACGCCGCCGGCCGCCGGGATCGACTCGTCGAGGAGCAGGAAGCCGCGTTCGGCGCCCGCGAGCGCAATCGCACTGTCGACGATCGAGCGCAGCAGCTTGTTGAGGTCGGTTTCGCGCAGCAGCTCGCGCGTGAGGCGAGCGAAGACGCGCAGGTTCTCGCGCTCGCGCTGCGCTTCGCCCGACAGCGTTTGAACGCCCTGCTCGCCGTTCGAGAGATCGTCGCTGAGCGGATCGATGCGCTGCGTGTCTCCGGCCTTCGGCGCGACCTCGGGCTCGATCTGGAGGACCGCCTTGCCGACGCGCAGGTTGTCGCCGGGCTTCAAGAGTCCGCGCTTGACCTTCTGGCCGTTGAGCAACGTGCCGTTCGACGACTCCAGATCGATGATCCAGACCCCCTCGGGGCCGGTCTCGATGCGGCAGTGGCGGCGCGACACCGCCGGGCTCGCGATCCGGATGTCGTTGTCGATGGCGCGGCCGATCGAGATGACCTGACGCTCGAACTCGAGTTCGGAGCGAATACCCTCCTCGACGACGATGACCTTCATGCGCTAGCTTTCTCGGGGCTGTGGGACGCGGCGCCTCGCGTCCCCCCGCCCGGGGCCGCGACCTGCTGATTGAAAGCGCACGCTCCCCCCCAGTAGCCACCCAAGCGCTGGAATGTAACCGCACTACTCCGCCGAAGTGCGGCCGTGCGACTCCGCACATGCAACCTAACCCCTGGTACGAGCAAGGCTTACGCTTCCGCTGCACGCAGTGCGGCGAGTGCTGCCGCAACCACGGCGAGTACACCTTCGTCAACCTGACCGAGGTCGAGCTGCGCGAGATCCCCGAGTTCCTCGGGCTCACCCGGGCCGAGTTCCTCGCGCGCTACTGCGTCCGGACACCCGGCTTCTTCCCGAGCCTGCGGATGGACGCGCCGGCCTGCCCGTTCCTGGGCGCCGACAACCGCTGCCAGATCTATCCGGTGCGCCCGCTGCAATGCCGCACTTGGCCGTTCTGGAAGGAGAACCTCGTGCGCGAGACCTGGGAAGGCCCGGTCAAGGACGTTTGCCCCGGCATCGGCGAGGGCGAGCTTCACTCGCGCGAAGAGGTCGAGCGCATCGCCGACGAGACGGAACGCTGGTTCGACGGCTAGGCGCGCGACGCGTCGCCGGCACGTTCTCGCCGCTTCGCTGACAGGCTCGCAACGAGCCCCGGGGAGGCCACGCAGCGGCACGCGACGAGTCGTCGCGTCGGCCGCCCATCGCCGGCCGGAGTGCTACCGTGAGATCCCCGCTGGGCGAGGCGCTCTTCACATGCAAAGACGCGGACGAACCGACGTGAACCAACCGCTCATCCGCTCTCGAGCGATCGCAGGCGCGATCGCGATGGCGCTCGCCTGCGCGTCGGCCTCCGCTCAGACGGTCTGGTTCGTGGACGATTCGGCGTCGCCGAACGGGAATGGCTTGTCCTGGAGCCAGGCCTTCGACGACCTGCACGATGCGCTCAACGCGGCGCAATCCGGTGACTCGATCTGGGTCGCGGAGGGACGCTACACGCCGCACAACCATGCGACGAACCCGCGCGCGAGCACGTTCAACATCCCCGGCAACGTCTACCTCTACGGAGGCTTTGCCGGCGTGGAGACTTCGCTCGCCCAGCGAGCGGGCGCGTTCGAACGCACGTTGCTCGACGGCGACGTCGGGCAGGTCGGGGAGCGCTCCGACAACTGCTTCCACGTCGTCAAGATGCGCGGCGACACCGTCCCGGTCGAGTCCGAGCTCAACGGCTTCGTGATCTGCAACGGCAACGCGATCGGTTCCGGCGGCGGCGTCGGGAAGGGCGGCGGCGTGTCGCTCGACCTGGGAGCGGGCAACAGCTGGGGCCCGTCGCTGCGTCTGGTCGACTGCACGCTGCGCGACAACCTCGCGAACAAGGGCGCCGCGGTCTCGGCGCTCAACCTCTCGCACATCAAGCTCAAGAACTCGCGCGTCCACGACAATCACGCGACGGATGCTGGCGGCGGGCTCTACCTCGCCACCTCCGCCTTGACGAGCGTCAACGTCGAGTGGGCCCGCAACTCCGCGCTCGTCGACGGAGGCGGCGCGATGTTCTTCACGTCGACGGCCGCGATCCAGACGCTCGTGCAGAACAACGTCTTCCGCGACAACCGCGCGTCGCGCGGCGGAGCGGTGAAGCTGCACGCGACCGACGTCACCAAGGGAGACGCGCACTTCGAGTGTTGCACGTTCGCGTTCAACTCCGCGAGCCGAGGCGGCGCGATCTACGTCGAGCAGGCTTTCGGCGCCAAGCCGGTGCTCGAGCTCTACAACTCGATCCTTTGGCGGAACGTCGCTTCCGTGGGTTCGCAGATCCGCGGAAGCGGACAGTTCGTCGATGTGCAGTACTGCGACGTTCAGGGCGGCTTCGCGGGCGAAGGCGTCCTCGCGGCCGACCCGCGCTTCGTCGACGCAGCGAAGCGCGACCTGCGAATCAGCCCCGGTTCGCCAGCGGCCGACGCCGGCAAGACTTCGCTGATCGGCCCGGATGCGATGGACCTCGACGGCGACTCGCTGCTCTACGAGCGCTTGCCGTTCGACTTCGAGAACCGACCGCGCTTCGCCGACGACCCCGCAGCCCCGAACCTCGGCGTGCCCGCGCCGGGCCAGCCGGTCGTCGATCTCGGCGCGTTCGAGAGCTGAATCGCCACCGCCTTGCCGCGCGAGACGGCGATCTAGCCGCCAAGCGCGCGAGCTCGACGGTTAGGCTCGGGGCGCATGAGAGCGGGGAAACGCTTGGCGGTTCGTGCGTTGTCGGTTGCGTTGGGCGCTTCCGCCTGCTCGTCCGGCTCGCCAGAGCCGTCGGCCCCGAAAGTGCTCGAGCGGTCGGACGACGATCCGATCGAACGAGCGACGTGGTGCGCGATGACGAGCGAATGGAATTCCGCGCTCTCGATCCTGCACCAAGCGCGACACGGAAGTTCGCCCGAGCAGCGCGAGAGACTCGACGCTCTCGAGGCGAACGTCTTGCGAGTAGCTCTCGGCCGGAAGCGTCAAGCGCAGCGCGGCGAATGTAGCGCGGCAGGCGTGCTGGGAGCCCGAACGCTCGGGATCGAGGAGCTTCGCGCGCTCGCGCTCGATCCGCAGCCGCTTGCGGAGTGCGAAGTCGCCAGCGGCGTGGACTTCATCGAGGATTTCTCGCGCCGCACGGACATCGAGCTGGACCGCGAGCTGTGTCTGGAGCTCGCTCACGCGTTCGAACGCCGGCATCCCGCACTCGGCGCGTTCTGGCTCGAGCGCATGGAACGCCGGCTCCACGGTCCGCAGAACTCGAACGCGCGAACGCCCGAACAGGTGGAGGCGGACCGACTGGAGCGGCTGCGGGTGTGCAAGCTCCGCACGGACACGTTCGAGGCGCTTTCGAAGCTGGCTCGACCGGAGCCGCTGAACCTCCGCGCTTGCGACGGCTACTTGCGCCAGTGACGGCGGGCCGCGCTACCGAGATCGCCGCTCTCGACCGCGAAACTCTCGGGAACGGTAGGGCGATTCAGGAGCTTGGACCGTTGCGCCGGGATCCGGTGCTTAAACTCGGGCCCGTGCGCTCCGTGCGCTTGGCCACTTCGATCCACAACTCGCCGAAAAACTCCCATGCGCCCCACTTGCAAGCTATCCGCCCTCGTCGCCTCCACTCTGCTCGGCTCGACTGCGGTCGCGCAGGAACTGATGGTCGTCGACGCCACAAACGACCGCATCATGCTCGTCAGCGCCGTCGACGGCGCGCTGATCAACGCGAACTTCATCGTGCTCAGCGGCTCGACGGGAACGCCTCCGTCGCTGCCGATCCAGGCGATCAACAACGGCGCGGGCGAGATCTGGGTCAGCGATCAAAACGCCGACACCGTGCACCGCTGGAGCGACGACGGCACGACCTACCTGGGCCAGTGGGGCACGGGCCGCGACAACATCCGCGGCCTCCACATCGACTTCGGCCGCGTGTGGCTGTGCAACTTCGGGACGGGCGGCGCGGGCTACGGCCTCGCGCTGAAGGAATACGACACCGCGACGACCTTCCTCGCCGCTCACTCGCTGCCCGGCAGCCCGTTCGGAATCATCTCGCACAACGGCGAGTTGCTCGTCTCCGATTCGACGAACGACGACATCCTGCGCGTCAACCCGGCGACGGGGCTGGTCGTCGGCGTGCTGCACGATTCCGACGGGGTCACGGGGATCGACTTCCCCGGCCAGCTCTCGAAGACGCAGAGCGGCCACATCCTCGCCGCCAGCCTCGTCACGCCCGTCGGAGCGTTCGAATACGACGCGAACGGGGTGCAGACCGCGTACTTCGACGGGACGGGCGTGTTGTCGTCGGCGCAGGGAGTTCACGAGCTCCTCAACGGCAACGTGCTCGTCGGAGCGAACAACGGACTGTGGTTGTACGACCGCGTCGCATTGAGCTGGACGGCGATCGTGCCGAGCATCGACGCGAACTACATCACCGAGCGCCTGGGCTCGACGCCGCCGCCGCCGACGAACTTCTGCACGTCGGGCACGTCGACGAACGGTTGCGTGGCGACGATCAGCGCGACCGCGCAACCGAGCGTGACTCAAGCGACGAGCTGCGTGATCAACGTCACCGACGTCGAAGGCCAGAAGTCCGGACTCGTGTTCTACGGCATCAACAACACGGGCTTCACGCCCTTCGTGTGGGGCGCGGGGAGTTCGAGCTTCCTGTGCGTGAAGGCGCCGACGCAGCGCATGCCCTCGCAGTCCTCCGGCGGAACGGCGGGCACGTGCACGGGCGCGCTCACGCAGGACTGGGACGCGTTCCAGAGCGCCTTCCCGAGCTCGCTCGGTTCGCCGTTCTCGGCGGGCGACAAGGTCTACGCGCAGGCGTGGTACCGCGATCCGCCGGCCGTGAAGACCACGAACTTGTCGGACGCTCTCGAGCTCACGTACGTGCCGTGACGCGCCGATCCGACTGACTCGAATCCGAGCTCGAAACGCGCCGTGCTACGCCCCAACGTAGCGCGGCGCGCGTTTTTCGGAGAACGCGGCCAGGGCTTCGAGGCGGTCCTTCGTCGGCAGGACGAGCTCGTAGCAACGCGCCTCGACCTCCAGTCCTTCCGCCATCGGCCTTTCGCAGCCGACATCGATCGCCTGTTTCGCCGCGCGCACGGCGACGGGTCCGTTCGCGGCGATCGCGCGCGCGACTTCGAGGCCGGTTTCGCGCAGTTTTCCCGCGGGTGCGATGCGGTTCACGAGCCCGATGCGCTCGGCTTCGTTCGCGTCGATCTTGCGCGCGGTGAGGATCAGCTCCTTGGCGCGCGCGCGGCCGATGAGGCGCGGCAGGCGCTGCGTTCCGCCGGCGCCGGGGATGATCGCGAGCGAAGTCTCCGTGAGTCCGAGCTGCGCGTGCGGCGCGGCGATGCGGAGGTCGCAGGCGAGCAGGAGCTCCGTTCCGCCGCCGAAGGCAAAGCCGTTGATGAGCCCGATCGTCGGCTGCGGCAACGCTTCGAAGTCGTCCATGGTCGCGCGGATGTTGCGCACGAAGACCGGCACGCGCTCGGGCGCCATCGTCTTGCGCTCCTTGAGGTCCGCGCCGGCGCAAAAGGCCTTGTCGCCTGCGCCGGTGATCAGGATCGCGCGCACGGACAGGTCGCTCTTCAGCTCGTGGCACAGCTTGCGCAGGCGCTTGAGCGTCGGGAACGAGAGACAGTTCATCACCTCGGCGCGCTGGATCGTCAACGTGACGATGTCGCCGTCGCGCTCGAGCGCGACAAGCTCCGGTTGGTCGGGAATATCGGCGGGAAACTGTTCGGGCGAGTAGGTCATCGCGTGGCTCGTGGTGCTCGAGGTTGAGCCGCGCATCCTAGCAGTCCGTTGAAGAAGTCATCCCCCGCAAGCCCCGCCGCCGTCAGGGCAACGCGATCGTCGCGCCGCTGCGCACCGCTTCCTCAGCGATGCGAACGCTTCGGACCGCGCCGGCGAAATGCGCCTGAAAAGCGCCGCCCGCGCGCACGTCGCCCGCCGCTTCGGACGAGTACGGCACTCGCACGCGTGCGAGGCCTTGCGCGTCCGCGCTCGCCGACGCGGAGTAACGCAGGCGCGCCGGGCCGACAGCTAAGTCGGCGACGAGCTCGAGCCGCTCGCCCGGCGCGCCGCGTGCTTCGATCCACGCGCCGCGCACGCGCTCGAACACGAATCCGCTGGGCATCGGCGGCGATGCGCCCGGCGGCGCGCGCTTGGGATCGGGCAAGGGCGAGACGTGCACGACCCGCAGGAAGTCGAGCGGCGGTCCCCCACCGAGCAAACGCGCGCCCATCGACCTCGAGAAGTGCTCCGAAGAGCTCGAGACCTTCGCCGCCGACGCGACAGCGCCCCAGTGGCGCTCGAACTCGCTCGTGATCAGGACGTAGCGCACGTCGCGCCGCTCGAGCAACGCTTCGGCCGCCACAGCATCGCTCGCGGCGAAGAAGCGGAACGAGTCGAGAAACGCCTCTTCACCGACGTAGATCCCGTAGTTCGAAGCCACAACGGGGCGTTCCGCGGCCCACTGGATCATCTGGCCGTGCGACCAGAGCGCCATCACGGCGCTTCGCGGCGTCGAGTTCGCACGCAACCAATCCGCCATGCGGCGCGCCGAACGCTTGGCGAGCGAATCGGTGAAGGGCGGGTCGTCGACGGCGCGCTTCAAAGTCGAGGCGACACCGGTCCAATGCAGCGCGAGCGCTGCGGCGAGCGCGAGCAGCGGCGTAGCGTTAGCCACGGCGCGCACCGTCGACCAGCGCTTGGTGAGGTGCGCCGCGCACGCGGCGCTTCCTAGCGCGAGCGGCGCGACGACGAGCTCGGCGAAACGCATCTGCGCCGCTGCCATGACGCCGAACACGACCAGCGCGACGCACCACGGCGCCCACGCGAGCTGGCGCTCGCGCCACGCGATCCACGGCAGCGCGACGACGACGAGCGGCGCGGCGAGAGCTCCATAGCCGACGTACAGGAACAACCTCGACCACGCGCCCGTTCCGACGAGCGGCGCGGACTCGGCGACTTGCGCCATGAACGTGTTCTCGGCGCCCGCCCACGAAAGCGCTTCGCGCAACGCGGCGGCCGGTCCGAGGTCGACGAGCCAGAACAGGCCGAAAAGCGCGAGGAAAACGCCTGCGACGAGCGCTGCGTAGTGCTTGCGCGCCGCCGAAGGCGCCCGCAGCGCGAACAACGGCGCGAAGACCGCTGCCGCGAGCGCGAGGTACGCCGCGTGGAACCACGAGAGGTTGACGATCTGCCACGGATCGCTCACGCGCCACGGGCTCGTCACGATCGCCGGCGCGAGCACCGCCAGGGCCGCGAGGTGCAGGGCGACGCCGAACTGGGGCAGCGCGACTCGCTCGCCCGAGCGCGTGTGGAGCACGATGGCGAGGCCGAGCGCGACGTCGGCGATGACAAGTTGGATCAGCGCGGGCGTCCACGAGCCGACGGCGACCCCGTGCAACGCCCCGAGCGCTGCACCCGCGATCCACGCGGACTTCGGACGCTCGAGCCAGCCGCGCGCGAAGGCGCTCGCGAGCAACGCGAGCTGCGCGAGACCGAGCAGCAGCGACCAGCTCTGGTAGTCGCCGTTGCCGACGCACGCGTAGTGGATCGCTCCCGGCGCCACCGCGACGCACGCGCCGACGAACACGGCGGCGCCCAGTCCGAGCAACTCGTAAGCAGCGAGCGCGGCGACGAGCACCGCGAGCACGCCGAACAACGCCGGCAACGTGCAAGCGCGCTCCTCGAGCCAGCCGCGGCGCGCTTCGACATCTTCCGGCGCGAAGGGCGCGAGCAGCGACCAGACCACGAGCGGGTAGTACGGCGGCGCCGGCAACGCGCTCCCGTCGGGCCAGCTCAACTCCGCGTCGAACTCCGCCGCGGGCGGACCCTCGCGGAAGATGCGCTCGACTCGCCGCAACTGATGCAGCGTGTCGGGATCGGTGGAAACCCAGTGCGAGTAGCCCGCGAGCTCCACCTTGCGATGGTTCGTCGCGCGCATCCACCAGCCGAGCGCGGCAAGCGCCGCGAGCGCGAACAGCAACGCGAAGCGCTTTGCGCGCGGGCTCGACGAGGACGGGGACGGCGAACTCACAGCGCTCGTGCTCACGGGCTACATCGCGGCCCGCGCGACGCGCTCGGGGTCGATCGCCGTCATGCAACGCAGGCGCCGCTCGTCGTCGAAGCGGCACTGCTCGCGATGGCACGGCCCGCACTCGACCGGCACGCGCAAGAGCGTGGCGCCTTGGAGGTTGTCGGCGGTGTGGCGCGGGTCCGTGGGCCCGCACACGACCACGACGCGCGCTCCGGCGGCGCTCGCGATGTGCCGCGGACCGGCGTCGGCGGTGAGCACGCGCTTCGCGCCCGCACACAGCGCCACGAGCTCGGGCAGCGACGCGATCGGATCCACGCACGCGAAGGTCTGCGCCTGGCCCGCGTGTTTCTGCGTTTCGCGCAGCGTCGCTTCCTCGCCCGGACCGCACACCAGCACGAGCGGCTCGTCGCGCCACGGCGCGAGCGCCGCGATCACCGCGCCCCACTGCTGCGGCGGATACCCCTTTGCCGAGCCGGCGCGCGCGCCGACGTTGACGAGCGTGTACGGCCCCTCGGGATCGATCTCGAAGCGCCGCAGCCGCCGCACGCACTCTTCGCGGGCGCGCGCGCTCGGCGCGATCCGCGGCCGCGGATCGTCGACGAAAACGCCGAGCGAGGCCGCGAGTTCCGCGCACGCAGAGCCGTAGGGCCGCGGCGCGTAGCGCGGCGGACGGCCCGGGGTTCCGATGCCCACCGGCGTCGCGCCGGCTTCGCGCGCCGGAGCGATCGAGGTCGTGAGCAGGAAACCGCGCACGTCGCGCGAGTAGCCGATGCGCTCGCGGACGCCGGCGCGCGCGGCGGCCCACGCGCTGCGAAACGAGTTCACGAGCAGCAGCGCGATGTCGTGGCCGCGCCACGAGCGCGGATCGGCGGCGGACGCGCGGTCGACGCCCTCGAAGGCGCCGTCGAAGACCTCCAGCAAGCGCACGTCGCCGATCAAGGTGAGCGAGCCGCGCAGCTCCTTGACTCGCGTGTGCAGCGCGCGCAGCACCGGTTCGGCCATGACGAGATCGCCGAGCCAGTCCGGCGTGCGGACCGCGAGCTTCACGCCGGGAAACAGCGCGCTCAAGCGGCGGCCTCCGCGCGCGCTTTTCGCGCCACGACGCGCAGAGCGGCGGCCGCGACGCGCTCGGGCTCGATGCGCGTCATGCAGCGGTGGTGGCCGAGCGGGCACGTGCGCTCGCCGCAGGGCGAGCACTCGAGCTCCACGCGCACGATCTCGCACAACTCGAGCGAGCTCGCCGTCAACGCCGGGAGGTTCGGCCCCATCACGGACACGCACGGAGTGTCGAAGGCCGCCGCGACCCAGCGCGGCCCCGAATCGCCGACGAGCAGCACCTGCGCGTCGCGCACGAGCGCCTTGAGCGACTCCAGGTTGCGCGGGCGCTTCGCGAGCGAGATCGCGCCGCTCTTGCACGCGCCGACGACCGCCTCGATCAACGGCTCTTCGCCGGGCCCGCCGCTCACGACGCCGCGCCAGCCGCGCTCTTCGAAGAGCAGGTCGAGGGCCTTCGCGAAGCGCGCCGGATCCCACAGTTTCGCCGCGCCGAAGGCCGCGCCCGGACAGCACAGCACGTAGGGCTCGCGCAGCCCGAGTTGCTCGAGCTCCTCGCGTTGCGCGGCTGCGATCGGGTCGGAGACGTAGAGCCTGGGGTGCAAGCTCTCGACGTGAACGCCGGCGAGCCCGACCACGTCGCGGTGCAGGTGCGCGGTTGGAATCGGGTGGCGCCGGCCGTCCACCGAGGGCGGGACGAGCTTGTGGGTGAGCAACGCGCCGCGCGCCGAGAGCGCCACGCCCATCCGCAGCGGCACGCGAGCGCGCCACGCGCGCCAAGCGGCGCCGAAGGAGTTCGACAGCAACACGACCGCGTCGGGGCGCAGCTTCGCGAGCAGCTCCTGCTCGTGTTTCGAGCCCTTGTACGGGTGCACGTGGTCGCCGAGCGGACTGCCCGACAGGAGCGGCGCGAGGTGCGAGCGCACGAGCACGCTCACGCGGCCGATGTGCGCGGCGCGCTGAGCCGCTTCGAGCATCGGCGTCGCCATCACGAGGTCGCCGACCCAGTTGGGCGCGGCGATCGCGAGGTGCTCGAGGCGTTCGATCACGAACTCGCCCTCGCGGCCGCGGCCGGGCGCGTGTCGACGTGGCGCGGCTCGTGCGCCGCCATGCGACGCGACTTCGAGCGAATTTCGGCCGCAAAGCGCCGCTTTTGAGCGCGTCCGTCGATTCCGATCGCGCGGAGGTAGCGCGCGAGGAAGCGCAGCCGCATGCGCGCTCCGACGCGAGCCGGGCACGACATGTCGAGCGCCGCGAGGTCCTTCACGAACCAGCGCCGGCGCATCCCGCTCTCGCGCTCGCACCTTCCGACGTCGATGAGCACGAGCCCGCGCTCCGCGACGAGCCAGTGCTGCAGGTAGTAGTCGCGGTGCCGCCAGCCCGCCGCGTGCAGGCGCGCCGTCAGCCGCGCGAGCTCGTCGCACCAACGCTCCGCGGCCGCGGGATGGCGCTCCAGCTCGTCGCGCAAGCTCGCGCGGTGCTCGACGTGCTCCATCCACAGAGCGCTGCGCCGTCCGACTCCGCGCCAGCCGTCGCTGCCGCACCAGCCGAGCGCGCGCGGCGTCGGCAGTCCTAGTTCGCGCAGCTCGACCAGGTTCTCCGCCTCGCGCCGCGCGAACGAGCGCACCCCTCCTCGCGAGCGCCAGTCGCGCCACGCGTCGCTCCAGGCGCCGCGTTCGTAGCGCTTCACCACGATGTCGCGCGCCTCGGGCCAGCGCAGCGTCGCGCGACCTCGGACGGCGCGCAGCGCGGCGCCGGTGTCGAGCTCGAAGATCGCTCGCAGCGCTCCGGCGGGGTCGGCGGGCAGGCCCGGCAGCCTCCGCGCCGCCCAAAACGAGCCTGCGAGAGCGCCAGCGGCCTCACCCGGTCGCGCCGCCCCTCCCGTGCGCGCTTCGGGGCGCTCGCCGGCGTCCTTCGCTCCCTCGTTCGACGGATCCACCGCTCCATCGGAACGGTTTGCCGGTCCGCGCGCAACGCCGCGGGGTCGCCGGCGCTCCGGAACGCCTTGGGGCTTCCCAGAAGGCCCCGCCGCGGGTCCAATCTTTCGCCTCCGCTGATCGCGGGTGGCGCCGGCGGCGTCCTGCGCCGCATCGCTACTCTCTGCCAGCGTCCAGACTCCCCATCCGTCCCACCCTCAGGCGTTGCGCACCCTCCGTGGGTCCGCGCGCGCCCGAAGCACCCGCAATGTCCACCGTGACCGCCCCGGCCGCCACCGCTCCGATCGACGAGTTCAACCCCTTTCAGGCGATGGCCCACCGCTTCAACGTGGCCGCCGATCGCCTCGGCCTCGACGAGGGTGTGAAGGAGGTGCTCCGCACGCCGGACAAGGAGCTGACCGTCGCCATCCCGGTGCAGATGGACAGCGGGAAGCTGCGCGTGTTCACCGGCTACCGCGTGCAGCACAACTTCTCGCGCGGCCCGTGCAAGGGCGGCATTCGCTACGCCCCCGACGTGCACCTCGACGAAGTCCGCGCGCTCGCGGCGTGGATGACGTGGAAGTGCTCGGTCGTCGACGTTCCGTTCGGCGGCGGCAAGGGCGGCGTGATCTGCGATCCGCGCGAGCTGTCGAAGGGCGAGCTCGAGCGCATCACGCGCCGCTACACGTCGGGGATCATGGACATCCTCGGGCCCGACCGCGACGTGCCCGCGCCGGACGTGAACACCAACGAGCAGACCATGGCCTGGCTCATGGACACGTACTCGATGCACGTGCGCCGCACCGAGACCGCGATCGTGACCGGCAAGCCGCTGGCGCTGGGCGGATCGCGCGGGCGCACGGAGGCGACCGGCCGCGGCGTGATGATCGTCACGCGCGAAGCGCTGAAGAAGCTCGGCCTGCGCCCCGAGAACGCGCGCGTCGTGGTGCAGGGCTCGGGCAACGTCGGCGGCATCGGCGCGATGCTGCTGGCGCGCGAAGGGCTCAAGGTCGTGTCGATCAGCGACATGTACGGCGCGATCCACAACCCGGCCGGCCTCGACGTGCCCGACGTGCTCGCGTACCTCAAGGCCAACCGGAAGCTGCAGGGCTACGCGAAGGCCGAGCATCTGCCGAACTCGGCGCAGCTCGAACTCGACTGCGACGTGCTCGTGCCCGCCGCCACCGAGAATCAGATCACTTCGAAGAACGCCGAGCGGATCAAGGCCAAGCTGATCGTCGAGGGCGCAAACGGTCCGACGACCGTGCTCGCCGACGAGATCCTCGACCGCCGCGGTGTGATGGTGGTGCCGGACATCCTGGCCAACGCCGGCGGAGTGACGGTCTCCTACTTCGAGTGGGTTCAGGACCGCGCGGGCTACTTCTGGACCGAGGAGATGGTCAACTCGCGCCTCGAGCAAGTCATGACGAGCTCCTTCGCGGCCGTCGAGGCCGAGGCGAAGAAGCACGCCTGTTCGATGCGCATCGGCGCCTACATCCTCGCCGTGGGCCGCGTCGCGAACGTCTACCAGTTGCGCGGCACGTACGCGTGAGCTCGGACCCCGAAGCCCCGCATCGACGAGCCACGCACACCGGAGCCACGTCCATGACTTCCAGCGCCCCCGCGGCCAGCGCGCCGACGACGAGCCAAGAGTCGCCCTTCGCGACCATGATGAGCCACTTCGACGAAGCCGCGCGCCTGGCTTCGATCGACCCCGGCGAGTTCGAGATCCTGCGCCGCCCCGACCGTGAGATCACGGTCTCCGTGCCGATCCAGCGCGACAACGGAACGGTGTGCGTGCTCGACGGCTGGCGCGTCCAGCACAACGCCGGCCTCGGCCCCTACTTCGGTCCGCTGCGCCTCGACGGCGCGGCCAAACTCGAGGATCTGCGCGCGACGGCGGCGTGGATGACCTGGAAGTGCGCGCTGCTCGGCATCCCCTTCGGCGGCGCCGCGGGCGCGATCCGCATCGACCGCACGCAGTTCTCGCAGGGCGAGCTCGAGCGCGCCGTGCGCCGCTACATCGCGAACCTCATGGACGTCATCGGCCCCGAGCGCGACGTGTTCACGCCGGAGAAGGCGCGCGACGAGAACGTGATGGGCTGGCTGATGGACACGGTTTCGATGCACCGCCGCTCGACGACGAACGCCATCGTCGCCGGCAAGCCCGAGGTGCTCGGCGGGACGCGCCACCACCACGACGCGGCCGCGCAAGGCCTGCGCATCGTGTTCGAGCTCGCGACCCGGCACTTCGGCCTCGGTACGGAGCGCACGGGCCCGAGCGTGATCGTCGAAGGCGCCGGCTACGTCGGCGGCAACTTCGCGAACCTGCTGCACCGCGACGACTGCCGCGTGATCGGCCTGTGCGACAAGAACGGCGGCATCTACAACCCCGCCGGGCTCGACATCCCCAAGATCCTCCCGCAGCGCTCGCCCGACGGCGGCCTGCAGGACGTGCAAGGCGATTTCGACCGCATCGCGAACGTGGACCTGCTGCGCCAGCCGTGCGACGTGCTCGCGACCTGCGCGACGAGCAACTCGATCACGCTGCGCAACTGCGGCGCGATCAACACCAAGCTGATCCTCGAGGGCCAGCACGGCGCGGTCTCGGCCCCGGCCTACCTCGCGATCCGCGAACGCGGCATCAAGGTCGTGCCCGACATGCTCGCGCGCGGCGGCGACACGCTGGCGGCGTACTTCGAGTGGGTGCAGAACCGCATGGGCTACGCGTGGCAAGCGGGCGACATCCTGCAGCGCATGCAGCGCTTCCTCGAAGAGGCCTGGGTCGACGTCGTGAAGGTCCACACCGAGCGCGATGTGACGCTTCGCAGCGCGGCGCAGATCGTCGCGGTTTCGCGCGTTGCGAACGCCGACCGGCTGCGCGGCATGTACGCCTGAGAACGGGTCGCGAACGGGCCGCGAGCGGGCCGCGATTCCGCGTGCGCGGCCGGGTGAGTGAACGCGCTTCAGTCCGCGCGCGTCGGCGCGGGCCGGAAGGCGTCCCACGCGAAGCGCGCGGCGACGAGGACGAGCACGCAGCCGAGCGCGACGCGCGCGAATTCGGCCCAGCCGGGGCGGTGCACCATGAACACGCCGAGCGTCGACGCGGCGACGGTCGCGGGCGCGAGCCAGGCGAGTCCGCGCGCGTCGACGGCGCCCGAGCGCCAGTGCAGGTACGCGGACTGCCCCGAGGTGAGGATCGTCATGGCGACGCTGCAGGCGCGCGCTTCGAGGATCGAGAGGCTCGGGAAGCTCAGGTAGAGCGCGGGCACGACGAGCAAGCCGCCGCCCACGCCGAGGATGGGCGCGATGAAGCCGCCGCCGAAGCCGATGACCAGCACGATGAGCACGTGCAGCACGTCGAGGGAGTGCGCATCGGCGCTCGCGGCGAGGTCCTCGGGGGATGAGACCGCGAGCACGCGGTAGGCCGAGAAGAGCAGCACGAAGACGAACACGCGTTTGATCGCGCGGCCGTCGACGCGCTTCGACGCCCAGAAGCCCGCGTGCGCGCCGAACCAGCCGCCCAGCCCGAGTGCGCCGATCGTCGGCCAGATGAAGTTGGGGCTGCGCTGGAGCGCTTCGGCGAGCGTGCCGGTGAAGCTGAGCACCAGCACGAGCACGGTGGAGGTCGCGACCGAGCGTTTGATCTCGCGCTTGCCGACGTAGTGCAGCAGCGGAACCGCGAACAGGCCGCCGCCGATGCCGCACACCGAGCTGAGGAACGCGAGCGGGCACCACAGCGCCGTGAGTCCGGCCTGCGACGACGGCGGCGCGGTCACGGAGGCGGTCGTCGTCTCGGCGGTGCTCGTGCCCTCGGTCATGGACGACTCCCTCGGAGCCGCTCGATCATGGCGCTCGACGAGCGCTGCTTGGGGTCGCCGCAGATCGCGATCTCGATGCCCAGCTCGCGGTCCACCGCGGCCTCGGGCACGTTCTCGGCCGAGTAATCCGTGCCCTTCGCGTGCACGTCGGGGCGCAGCTCGCGCAGGGTCGCTTCGAGGTCGCGCTCGCCGAACGCGGTCACGAAATCGACGCAGCGCAACGCGGCGAGGAGTTCCGCTCGTTCCGCGAGCGGAACCGTCGGCCGCGCCGGTCCCTTGAGCGCGCGCACGGACTCGTCCGTGTTCAGCGCCACGACGAGCACGTCGCCGTGGGCGCGCGCAGCTTCGAGGTAGCGCACGTGCCCGACGTGCAGCACGTCGAAGCAGCCGTTCGCGAGCACGACGCGCAGTCCGAGCTTCGCGGCGCGACGACGCTCGAGCTCCCGCGCCAGGTCCGCGCGCGCGAGCACGTTCGCCTGGGGTGTCATCCGATGCGAACCGGCGCCGGAGTGGTCTCGAGCGCTTCGCGCAGCCGATCCGCGGAACACACGGCGGCGCCGTGCTCCATCACGACGACGCCCGAGGCCGCGTTGGCGATCTGCATGGCGCGCGGCGCGTCGAACTTGGCTGCGAGCGCGAGCGCGAACACCGCCGCGGCCGTGTCGCCCGCGCCGGTCACATCGGTCACATCGCCCGTCCCGGAAGCGTCGACCGAGATGCCCTTCTCGGGGCAGCCCTCTCCGAAGAGCGCCATGCCCTTGTTGCCGCGCGTGACGAGCAGCCAGCGCAGCGGACAGCGCGCGAGCAACTCCCCCGCGGCCTTCGAGATGTCTTTGATGTCCGCGAGATCGTCGAGGTCTCGGCCCGTGAAGCGCGCGAGCTCGCCGACGTTCGGCGTCATGGCCGTCACGCCTTCGAAGCCCGCGATGTGCGAGCGCGGATCGAGAACGACCACCACGCCGCGCGCGGCGAGTTCCGACGCGAGCCGGCCGAGCTCGGCGTCGACCATGCCGTAGTCGTAGTCGGAGATCAGGAGCACGTCGATCGCCTGCGCCAGCGAGACGACGCGCTCGCGGATCTTCGCGCGGGTCTCGGAGTCGGCGGGGTGAGAGGGCTCGCGGTCGACGCGCAGCACCTGCTGCAAGCTGCGGCGCGGTTCGGCGGCCACGATGCGCGTCTTCGTCGGCGTGGTCCATTCCGGAAGCGTCTCGACGCCCAGCGTGTCGATGCGGAAGCCTTCGAGCAGCTCGATGAGCTCGCGCCCGCGCACATCGCGCCCCACCGCTCCGTGCAGGCGCGTCGCCGCGCCCAGCGCGCGCACGTTGCGCGCCACGTTCGCCGCGCCGCCGGCCTGAAAATCCTCGCTCTTGTAGCGCAGCACCATCACCGGCGCCTCGCGCGACAGCGAGCGCGGCTGGGTGACGAGGTAGTGGTCCGCGATGATGTCGCCGATCACCGAAACCCGCAGGGACGAGAAATCCAAGGCCGTCGAGGTGGAACTCACCCGCCCAGTTTCGCGCGCGCGGCCGTGGAACACAAACCCTCGGCCCGCAGGGGTTCAACCGGCGCCGACGAACCGCTGGCGGCGCAACGGGTCCAGCGTGGCCATCGCAATGGACAAACGTCCGGAAAACGGTCCATCGCACTGCCCACGGTCTCTCCCGCGCGCGCGGGCGCGGGAAACGAGCCGCTCAGCACATCTCGCTCGCCGCGGCGGCCAAGGCCAGCTCGGCGAGGCGTTCGGGGACCGGGCGCGCGGCGGCGGTGTGCCACTCGATGCCGGCCTCTTCGGCGAGGTAGTAGTCCGAGCGAACGCCCATGAAGGCGTTGTACTTGATGGCGTAGTGCAGCTCGCCCGCGGCGACCGCGGCCGCGGAGAGTTCGGCGTCGAGCTTGCGCACGGTGGGCTTGAAGAGCTCCCACTCGCCGAGCGGCATCGCGAGGACGCGCTCGGCGATCGGCCGGTAGCGCTCGCTGGCCGGCGCTTCGCGGTAGCGGTCCAGACGCGAGTTCACGAACCACGGCATGCAGGTCGCGAGCTTGTCGATGAACAGGTTCTCGTCCGCGCCGAAGTCCATGCAGCTCGACTCGGTGAAGTCGGTCAGCTTCACTTCCTTGCTCGGATCGATGTAGCCGCCCTTGAGCGCGAGCGCGTAGCTCTCGGTGCCGGGGAACGGGAAGAACAGCGACGTGCGGAAGCGGCCGATGCCCGACTTGGCGAGCAGGTCGACGGTCTCCCAGCGCTCTTCGTGCGACTCGTAGGGCAACCCCACCATCAAGAAGCCCGAGGTGTGCAGCCCGTACATCTCGGCCGCCTCGATGGTGTTGAACACGTCCGAGTTGGACATGAAGCGCTGCAGCACTTCCTTGCGGACGCGCGGGCTCCCCGACTCGATGCCCAGCTTGAGGATGCGGCAGCCGGCGCGCGCGAGCGCTTCGGCCACGCGCGGGTCGAGCTGCTTGACGTGGCTGTTGACCACGAACGGCGTCTTGATCCCGGCCGCCTCGTACGCGTTGCAGGTCGCGATCGCGTGCTCGACGTTCTGCGTGAACAGGTCGTCGTCGAAGATGAACGTGCCGATGTTCTTGTAGTGCGCGAGCACCCACTGGATCTCTTCGATCAACTTGTGGGGCGGGCGGAAGCGGAAGAAGCCGATCTGGTTCGTCGAGCGGCCCAGCTCGTCGCGGTAGCGGTCGACGATCTTGTGATTGAGGCAGTACGTGCAGCGGTACGGGCAACCGCGCGACGAGAGCAGCCCGAACCAGCCGTGCTTCTGGTCGGTGATGCGCTGCGTGTCGAACAGCTCGTAGTCGGGCATCGGCAGCGTGCGCAGGTCGGGGAACTCGCCGACCGGGTTGTGCACCCAGTGCAACGCATCCACGGGCGCGACGTCGGCCGCCGCGGGACGCACGCCGCCCTTCCACGAGAGGAAGTTGCGCACGTCGTCGGGCCGTTCGCCGCGCTCGATGCGCGTCGCCAGCTCGAGCAGAGAGTTCTCGCACTCGCCGACGCCGACGTGGTCCCACAGTCCGTCGGCCATCACCTCGCCGGGCACCATCGTCGGATGGATGCCGCCGACCACGATCGGCGGGAGCTCGACGCCTTCGCGCGCGGCCGACTCGCGCATCCACTTCACCAGCTCGCACGCCGCGCGGTACTGCTGCGTCAGGCACGAGAACGCGATCAACCCCGGCTTCCAGCTCGCGATGCGCTCGAGCACGTCGCCGGGGCTCGGGACGGGCGGCAGGTTCTCGTTCAGATTGACGAGCGCGGTCTCGTGCCCGGCCCGCTTGAGGACGGCCGAGAGCGTCGCGAGCCCGTGGTTGAACCCCATCTGCGTGTAGAGGTTCGGATAGATGAACAAGATGCGCATGGCGGAGCGATCCCGGCCTTCGGCGGGTCTGGCATCCTAGTGGCTCGGCGCGCCGCCGTGAACGCAAGCTGCGAATGCGGCTCGCGCAAGCGGCGTCCGCCGCGCCCCCCGCGGCCAGGGGAGCGCCTCCGACGACCCGACTTCGAACTCCCGCTTCCGATGAACGAACAATCCGCACCGCCCGCCCCTCCGCAACCGACCGCCGAACACCGCCGCCTCGCCGAGCACGCGGGCCAATGGAACGTCGAGTGCGATTTCTACATGGACCCGTCTCAGCCGCCCATGCGCGTCCCGGCGCGGGAGAAGGTCGAGCTTTTCGGCGGCTTCTGGACCGTCAGCCAGTTCGAGTGCGACATGTTCGGCGCGCCGTACAAGGGCCGCGCGAGCCTCGGCTACGACCCGCTGCAGGGCAAGTACGTCTCGACCTGGATCGACACCATGAGCCCCGCGATCTTCCTCTTCACCGGGAGCTTCGACGCGAGCGGCAAGGTCCTCGAAATGACCGGCGAAGGTCCGGATTGCACCGAACCGGGCCTCGCGAAGTACCGCACGCGCGAGGAGCACGTCTCGCGCGACGAGCGCGTCTTCGAGATGTTCGTCACGCTGCCGACCGGCGCCGAGGTCCAGATGTTCCGCCACCACTACCGGCGCGCGAAGTGAAGCGGGAGGCCCCGCGCCTCCCTCGCACCCCACGACTGGGACGCCCGCGGCCCGCGCCCTGCCTGGGGCCGCGGGCCGCGGGCCGTTCCGGCCGAAGAAGCGCCCATGGCAAGCGGCGACGACTCCCCTTTCGCTTCGCCCGCGGGCGCGTTGCCGGCGGCGCCGTGCTCTCCGAACTATCCGCCGCCGCAGCGGCTGCGCGTGTCGGTCGAGCTCACGAACATCTGCAACTTCACCTGTCCGTTCTGCCCGCAGGCGTACAAGCACGAGGCGGCGACCCCTGGAGGCGCGCCCTACAACCGCCGTCAGGGGCTGATGTCGCGCGCCACGTTCGAGCGCGCGATCGAGGAGTGCAACCGCGTGGCGGAGACAGTCGAGCTCGGCTTCTTCGGCGAGCAGACGCTGCACCGCGACTACCTCGAGTTCGTGCGCTCGCTGGAGCGGCGCAGATTCCGGCTCGAGGTCTCGACGAACCTCTCGTACGTCACGCGGGAGATGATGCAGGCGTGGCTCGACGCGCGCGTCGACCTCTTGCGCTTCAGCCTCGACGCCGTGACGCCCGAGGTGTTCAACCGCGCGCGGCCCGGCAAGGTCAAGGACCTCGCCGGGCGCATCGTGAGCGACGCGGAGCGCATGAAGGCGGTGAACGACAAAGTGCGTTACTGGCTGTCGCAGCCGGAGCACCGTCCGACGCGGCTCGTGTACGTCAAGAGCTCCCACAACCAGGGCGACGAGCGCGAGCGCTTCCTCGCGCACTGGACGCCGTGCCTCGGCCCCGACGATCGAATCCTGATGAAGCAGGTGCTCACCTACGGCGGCAAGACCGACGATGCGCTCGTCGAGGCGCACCGCTGCAACGTGTGGGACGTGCGGTACCTGATGATCGACTGGCGCGGCGTCGTGAGCCCCTGCAACCTCGACACGAACATGGACCTGGCGCTCGGCAACGTGCTGCAGGACTCCATCGACGCGCTGTACCGAGGGCCGGTCGCGAACGACCTGCGCAAGCGCACCGGGTGCCGCAAAGACCTCACGCCGTGCCGCACGTGCGTCGACGGCAACAACTGGTCGCGCAACGAGAGTTTCGCGAATCCGCTCTACGAGTCGCCGACGGCCGCGGCCTGACGTGAAAGCCGGGTCGAGAGCCGCGTCGCGGCGCCGATCCGCGCTTCGTACGATGCGCGCGTGACACTCCGAATCGGGTTCGCGATCGCGCTCCTGCTGGCGCTCAACGTCCTCGCCTTCCTCGCCCAGGGGCTCGACAAACAGCTCGCCCGGCGCGGTTCGAGGCGCATTCCCGAGAGTCGGCTGCTCTGGCTCGGCGTGCCGCTCGCGGCGCCGGGAATGTGGCTCGGAATGCGCGTATTCCGCCACAAGACGAGCAAGCCTTCGTTCCTCGCGCTGGCAGCCTTCGTGACGCTCGTCAACCTCGCCCTCGCGTGGGGCGTGTGGGAAGCCTGGGACCGCGGCTGGCTCGCGTTCCGCTCCTGACGGCCGCGCGCCGACGGTCCGACGCGAACTAGTCGCCGCCCGCGGCGAAGCAGCCTTCGCGCACGGCGTGGATGAAGTCCGTGTACGGCGGCTCGATGCCCGCTTCGCGCAGGGTCTGCGCCAACTGTCCGCGATGGTAGGCGGCGTGGAACAGCACGTGGCTGATCACGTCGCCGATCTTGTTCTTGAAGTGCGCGCCCTTGGTGTTCACGTAGGAGATCGACGTGTCCATCGCGCGCGCGTCGAGACCGCGCAGGAAGCTGCGCCAGTTGGCGCGCAGCACGTCGAGCCGCACCGCGCACTCGTCGACGTCCCACGCCGGCCAGACCGGGCAGGTCATCGGCCGGTGCGCCATGCGGTCGAGCCACAGCACTTGCGCGGCGACCACGTGCGCGAACAGCTTCACGCCGGCCGGCGAGGAATGGCGCTGGAGAACGCCGAGGACCTCCCGGTTGGCCCAGTCGTCGTACTCCAGGAGCCGCACCACGTGTTCGTAGCGATCCATCGCGTTTTCCTCGCTGTTTCCGTGACGTTCTTGGTCAGCAGGTCGCGCCGCGCGCGCGCTCGATGATGCGCGTCGTCGACTGGCCCGGAGTCATCTCCGCGAGCACGACGCGCCCGCCGTGGCGCTCGACCCACTCGCGTCCGACGACGCCCTTCTGCTCCCAATCGCGGCCTTTGACGAGCACACCCGGCGTGATGCGCTCGATGATCTCCTTCGGAGTGTCCTCGGCGAAGCTCGTGACGGCGTCGACCATCTCGAGCGCCGCGAGCAACGCCATGCGGTTCGCGACGGTGTTCACCGGCCGCGACTCGCCCTTGAGGCGCTTCACGCTCGCATCGTCGTTCACTCCGACGACCAGGACATCGCCCTGCGCTCGCGCGAAGCGCAGGTAGTCGACGTGCCCGACGTGGAGGATGTCGAAGCAGCCGTTCGTGAACACGACGCGCTTGCCTTGCGCGCGCCACATCTCGAGCAGCGACGTGAGCCGCGCGCCCTCGACGACCTTCGCGGTCGAGCGCGTGCTGCGGTCGTGGTGCTCGAGCCGCTCGAACAGTTCGGCGCGCGTCACGCTCGCCGCGCCGGGCTTGCCGACGACGATGCCGGCCGCATGGTTGGCGAGGTGCACGGCGGTCTCGAGCGGCAAGCCCGCGCCGAGCGCGAGCGCGAGGTTCGAGATCACCGTATCGCCGGCGCCGGTCACGTCGAACACTTCGCGCGCCACCGTCGGCACGTGGATCGACTGCCCCGCGCGCGTCAGCATGAAGATGCCCTGCGCGCCGAGCGTGATCACCGCCGCTTGCAGGTCGCCCACGCGGATGAGCTCCTGCGCGGCCGCCGGCATGTCCTTCACGTCGCCGAGCTTGCGCCCGAGCGCCTCCTCGGCCTCGCGCCGGTTCGGCGTGATGAGCGTGGCGCCTTTGTAGCGCGAGTAGTCGCGGCCCTTGGGGTCGACGAGCACGCTGGCGCCGTTGCGGCGCGCGAGTTCGACGGCGCCCGACACGACCAGGCGCGTGAGCACGCCCTTGCCGTAGTCGGACAGGATCACCGCCTGCGCGCGGGCCATGCGCTCGGCGAGGTCGGTGACGAGCTTGCGCCCCAGCTCGTCGGAAATCGGCCGAGAAACTTCCCAGTCGACGCGAAGCACCTGCTGCACGCCGCTGACCATGCGCGTCTTCTCGGTCGTCGGGCGGCCCTCGTCGACGAGGACGCCGCTGGTCTCGACGCCCAGGTCCTGCAGCATGCCGATCAGGCGCCGGCCGCGGCTGTCGCCGCCGACGACGCCGACGATCTCGCACTCGGCTTCCATCGCGCGGAGGTTCGCGGCGACGTTGCCGGCGCCGCCGAGCTTGTCCTGCGCGCTCTTCGCATTGAGCACCGGGATCGGCGCCTCGGGCGAGATGCGCTCGACCTCGCCCGATACGTAGCGGTCGAGGATCAGGTCGCCGATGACGAGCACGCGCGGTCGCGCGAGTTGCTCCAGCACGCTCTGCAGATCGGAAGCGTTCATGCTTGCTTGGTTGCGGGGCGGCGATAGTAACCACCGCCGTCCTTGAGAACGCGCACGTAGGCCGCCACGCCGTCGGCGAGGCGGGTCATCGGCCGCGCGAAGCCCGTCGCGCGCAGGCGCGTGAGATCGGCGCGCGTGTACGCCTGGTACTTGCCTCGCAGGTCGTCGGGGAACGGGATCTCGACGATCGTCGCGCCCTCGTAGTGCTTCACGGTCTCTTCGGCGAGCTCGCGGAAGCTCTCGGCCGCGCCCGATCCGCAATTGAAGATGCCCGAGGCGCTCGGATGGTCGAGGAAGTGCAGGTTCACGTCGACGACGTCGTCGACGAACACGAAGTCGCGCACGAACTTCTCGCTGCCTTCGAAGATCTTGAGCGCGCCTTGGGTCGTCGCCTGCTCGTGGAACTTCAGCACCACCGAAGCCATGCGGCCCTTGTGGTTCTCCTGCGGCCCGTAGACGTTGAAGTAGCGCAGGCCGACGACCTGGCTGCGCGCACCGGGCAGCACGCGCCGCACGTAGCGGTCGAAGAGCTGCTTCGAGAAGCCGTACACGTTGAGCGGCCACTCGCAGCGCGCCTCCTCGACGAAGCCGTCGTCGCCGTTCCCGTACACCGCCGCCGACGACGCGTAGATGAACGGGCAGCGGCCGAGCGCGTACTCGAGCAGAGTCTTCGAGTACTCGTAGTTGACGCTCAACATGTAGCGCCCGTTCTTCTCGGTCGTGTCCGAGCAGGCCCCCTGGTGGAAGAGCGCTTCGGGCGGCGCGCCGAGGAAGCGCCGCGGCTCCGCGCCGAACTCGCGGTAGTCGACGAAGTCGCGGAACTCGAGACTGTTGAGCGAGCGGTGCTTGTCGCCGTGCTCGAGGTCGTCGACGATCAGGATGTCGTCGATGCCGCGCGCGTTGAGGCCGCGCACGAGGTTCGAGCCGATGAAGCCGGCGCCGCCGGTGACGATGAACATGGGACGCGCGGAGAGCTTTCGTGGAGCCGGGAGAGGTGGAGCGGGCGCTGGTTCGGGGCGACGTTTCGGTGCGATCGTCCAGGACGCGGGCGATGGATCGGCCGGGCGGTGTCCGCGCCTCAAGTCGCGCCGCTCGGCGCCGCGGGCTGCGGCGCGTTGCGGTAGCGCTCGTGGAGCCAGAAGTACTGCTCGGGAGCGGCGAGGATCATACGTTCCATCTGACGGTTGATCTCTAGCAGCAGCTCCTCGGGGCTCATGCGCGCCGCCTCCTCGGGCCACAGCACCTTCGACGCGACCACGCGGTAGTGAAACGGCCGCGCGGTGCGATAGCAGGAGACGAACAGCAGCGGCCGGCGCAGACGGCGCGCGATGAGCGGAATGGATCGTTCGCAGTGCGCGGGGCGGCCGAAGAACGGCGCGAGCAGCGTCTTTCCGCGCGCGCGCTGGTCGAGCAGCAGGCCGACGACCCCGCCGGCTTGCACGACTCGGCTCAAGCTCTCGACGGCGCCGTGGCGGTGCAGCACGCGGAAGCCGCGCGCCTCGCGCGAGGCTTGAATGAACTTCGACAGCGGCCGGTTGCGCGGCGGACGCGCGACGACGTAAACGGGGCCCGAGTGCAAGCTCGCCCACAGCGCGGGCAACGCCTCCCATGCGCCGACGTGCGGAGTGATCGCGAGCGCGCCGCCGCCCTGCTCGATCAAGCGCTTCACGTCGTCGGAGAAGTCCAGCTCGAAGTGCTCTCGCAGGCGCGGTCCGACCACGACGGAGTTGAAGCGCACATCCTCGAGCGTGAACTCGATCAAGTGGCGCCACGCGGCGAGCACGAGGGCCTGGCGCTCTCTCGCGGTCGACTTCGGCAGCGCCTGGGCGATGAACTCGGCGGCGTAGCGCGAGCGCTTGCGGTCGAGCGCCATCGCGAGCCTTCCGACGGACCACGAGAGCCCGCGCCGCACGAAGGCCGGCAGATGCGCGAACGCGCCGACGGCCGCGCGGAACAGCGCGTATTGCAGCCACGCGCTCGGGCCTTCGCGGTCGCCTTCGACGACCTGGTGTTCGACCGGCCAAACGCGTCCGTGCTCGTCGCGTTCAGGCCGCGGCTCGGTGGGCGCATCAGCCATGGAGGCCCTCGTGGAACGCGGCGCGTTCGCGCGTCGATCGCGAGGGCGGCAGCGCATCGAGCATCGCTTCGATCGCGGGCGCGCCCTCGACGAGCTCCAGCTCGACGTCGAGCACCCAGACGTCTCGGTCCAGTTCGAGCGCGCTCAGTTTCGCCGCGTCCTTCGCGCTCGTCACGATCGGACGGCCGCTCGCACCGAGCCCGGCGAGATCCTGGGCGACGTAGCGGTGGTGGTCGGGGAAGCGGCGGCGCTCGACGAGCTGCGCGCCGAGGTCCTCGAGCGTGCGCTCGAAGGCCGCGGGAGAGCCGAGCGCGCTCACGCAGTCGAACGACTCGCCGCGCAAGCTCTCGATGGCCCGCGTTTCACCGCGCAAGGAGCGAACTCTCGCCGGCCGATGCACCGCGCACGCGACCGGCGCGTGCGGCGCGAAGCGCGCGAGTTCCGCGCGCAACGCGACGAGTTCGGCGGCCCGCGCCTGGTCGACGCGCGTGAGCACGACCGCCTGTGCTCGCGCGAGCGCGTGCGGACGTTCGCGAAGCAACCCGCGCGGCAGCAGCGGAGCGTTCTCCGCCCTTCGACCCGGCAGGCCCCACGGCCGCGTCGCGTCGACGAGCACCAGATCGAGTTCGCGCGCGAGGCGCCGATGCTGAAAGCCGTCGTCGAGCACGATCACGTCGACGCCGCGCTGCACCAGCTCGAGCGCGCCCCGCACTCGATCGCGATCCTGGACTTGCTGCGCCGCGGGAAACAGCTCCGCGAGCATACGGGCTTCGTCGCCAGGCTCCCCCTTCGCCGCTCCGTAGCCGCGCGAGAGCAACCCGACGCGTGCGCCGCGGTCGAGAAAGCGCCGCGCGAGCCAGGCCACCATGGGTGTCTTTCCCGATCCGCCGGCCGTCAGGTTGCCGACGGAGATCACGGGCGCTTCGACGCGCACGCTCGGTAGCCAGCCACGGTCGTAGAGCGCGCCGCGCAACGCCGCCGCCGCTGCGAACACCGCCGCGGGAATTCGCAGCAGCTCGACGGCCACGCCTCCGCGCGCGAGTCGCTCCTCGACGCGCTGGGCGGCGCGAGCGGACGGTGCCTGCATGGCGTCGCGCGGAGACCTGCCGCGAAAGGGGGCCAGGGGTTGCGTCGCGGTGCGCCGAGTGCACGGCGCGAACAGAGGAGCGCGCGAAAGCCGCGCACCGCGGCGGCGGTGGATCAGACCTGCGGCGGCGGGACCGAAGGCTCTTCGTCCGGGATCAGCTCGATCAGGCCGCGCTCCATCTCGAGGAACGCGATCTTGATCGGGTTGCGCTCGCGGGTCTCGATCAGCGGCGACGCGCCGCGGATGAGCTCGCGCACGCGCTTTTGGAGCAGGGCGGTCTTGTGGAACGAGCCCGAGACGGACTTCTGCAAACGCTGCGGGAGGGTCAGTTCCATCGGTCGAAGGGTCTTCCCGGGTAGGCCGCGGACGGGCGCGCAAAACTGGCGCCACGATCGGTCAGGCGAGCCGCGGAGTGTAGTGGAATTCGGCCCCGCGGGTCAAGGGGCGCGAAACGCGAGCGGCCCCAGCGAGTTGTCGGCGTCGAGCACGCGCTCGGCGTGCGCGGCGGGCGGAAAACGGGCCTCGAAGGCCGCGTGGGCCGGCAGGAAGTCGCGCCGCATGCGCACCAGCTCGGCGCCGCTCGGGTCGCGGGCGGCGACGCGGCGCAGCAGGAGTTCGTCGGGCGCCGCGAGGTGGATCAGGCTGTCGAAGGCCGGCCGCAGCCGTGGATCGGCGAGGAAGATTCCGTCCATCACGAGCCGCTCGTCGGGCGCGACCGAGGGGCCCCACGGTCCCGCGACCGTGGCCGCGCCGCTCCGGCGAGGCTCGAGCAGCGCCGATTTCAGCAGCTCGAGGTCGAAGGCTCGCGCCAGGTGGTCGTCGGGCGCCGCCCCCGCGAAGGGCGCCGTGCGCAAGAAACCGTCGAGCGCGATCCGCCGCGCCTTGCCTCCGCCGAACTCGCCTCCGCCGAGTTCCGCAACGCGCACCAGATCGCGCGCGAAAGTCGACTTGCCCGCCGCCGGCCGACCCGTGACGCCGATCGTGCGTCCATCGAGCTCGCGCAGCACGTCGCCGATCCACCGCGCGCGCCCGCCGAGCACGCCGACCAACTCGTCGAGGCCGTGCAGGGTCGCCTCGCATTCGACGCGCTCCCCCACGGACGCGAAGCCGCTCGACAAGTGGATGTGCGGCACCGCATTCGAGTGCGCCGCCTCCGCGTCGGTCGCGCGGTCTCCCACCATCACGACCGAACGCGTGCCGAAGCTCTCGAGCAGGTCGCGGATCATGTCCGTCTTGTTCCGCACGCGCGCCGAATCGAGACAGCGCGCCTCGCGAACGAAGGCGCGCAGGCTCTCGCCGCCCTCGCGCAGACCGTCGAGCATGGCGTCCAGGTACGCCTGCGAGCAGTTGCTCGCGACGCCGAGCTTCACACCCCGTTCGCGCAGCGCCGCCAGAGCCTCGAACGCGCCGGGCATCGGCGCCGCACCGCCCGCGTCGAGCGCCTTGTGCTCCTCTTCGACGCACAGCGCGAGCGTCCGAGCGCGCTGCGGCGCGCTGAGGTCCGCGAACACGCGCTCGAAGGCGCGTTCGAGCGGCAGTCCGACCATCGAGAGCCACTCCTGAGCGCTGGGCTGCTCGCGCTCGATGCCGAGTTCCTCGAACGCACGCTCGGCGCCGCGCATCGCCGCCGCGACCCAGAAGCGCTCCGTCGCGACGAGCGTGCCGTCGAGGTCGAAGATCACGGCGTCGAACAGCACCAGCGGAGCGGCCATCGTGGGCGAGAGCGTAGCCGACGGAACGCCGCGCGGGCGAGCGCGCGCCTGCGCGGCGACGGCCGTGGAGAGCCCTGAAAACTAGACGTACGGTTCGTAGCGCGGCTCGTAGACGTGCTCGCGCACGAAGCTCTCGAGGTCGAGCGGGCGTTCGAGGTCGGTCAGACCGCGGTCCCACACGATCTGCGCCACGGCGACTGCGATGGCGAAGGACACGTCGCGCACGCTCTCGAGCGGCGGATAGATCGAGCCCTGGTCGAGCGAGAACTGCGGCGTCCTGTGCGCCACGGTGTGCGCGGCCGCGAGGAACATCTCGTCGGTCACGCGCTTCGCACGGCTCGCCACGATGCCGAGCGCGACGCCGGGGAAGATGTAGGCGTTGTTGCCCTGTCCGGGAACGTGCGTGCGGCCGTCGAAGTGCACCGGATCGAAAGGACTGCCGCTGGCGAACACGGCGCGGCCGTCGGTCCAGCGATAGGCCTGGTCGGCGGTGCACTCGGCCTTCGAGGTCGGGTTCGAGAGCGCGAGCACCACCGGCCGCGCGTTCGCTTCCGCCATCGCGCGCAGCACCGGCTCGCTGAACGCGCCGCCCTGCGCCGACAGTCCGAGCAGCGCCGTCGGACGCAGCGCCTGAACGGCGCCGAGCAGATCGGCCACCGGCGCGTGCGGATGGGCGAAGGCGCGCTTGTGGGCCGCGAGGTCGCCGCGCGACGAACACACCAGGCCCTTGGAGTCGACGAACCAGCAGCGCGAACGCGCCTCGCTCTCCGTCGCGCCCGCGAGCACCATCGCCGCCACGATCAAGTTCGCGATGCCGACGCCGGCCGCGCCCGCGCCGAGGAACAGCAGCGTCTGGTCGCGCAGCGCGATGCCGGTGAGGCGCGTCGAGGCTTCGAGCCCCGCGAGCACCACCGCGGCGGTGCCTTGGATGTCGTCGTTGAAGCTGCACACGCGGTCGCGGTAGCGCGCGAGCAGCCCGAAGGCGTTGTCGGTCGCGAAGTCCTCGAACTGGATCAGCAGTCCGGGGAACACCTCGTTCGCGGCGAGCACGAACTCCTCGACGAAGTCCGCGTACTCCGCGCCGCGCGCGCGCCGGCGGCGCAGGCCGATGTAGAGCGGATCGTCGAGCAGTTCCGGGTTGTCGGTGCCGACGTCGAGCACGATCGGCAGGCAGCGATCCGGGTGCACGCCGCCGAGCGCCGTGTAGAGCGCGAGCTTGCCGATCGGAATCCCGATGCCGTTCGCGCCGAGGTCGCCGAGCCCGAGGATGCGCTCGCCGTCCGTGACGACGATCACACCGACGTCGCGCACCTCCCAGTTGCGCAGGACCTCCGCGACGCGCCCGCGGTCCTCGAGCGTGACGTACATGCCGTGCGGACGCGTGAAGATGTGCGCGTAACGCTTGCACGCCTCGCCCACGGTCGGCGTGTAGACGATCGGCAAGAGCGCGCGCACGTTGTCGACCAGCGCGCGGTAGAACACGGTTCGATTGCGGTCCTGGAGCTCGGCGAGGTAGAGGTACTTCTCGAACGGCCCGGCCTTCTTCTCGAGGTTCCGCAACACGCGCGAGGCCTGCTCCTCGAGGGTGAACACGCACGGCGGAAGCAAGCCGCGAAGCCCGAAGGCCTCGCGCTCGCGGTCGTCGAAGGCCGTGCCCTTGTTGAAACGGGGATCGCGCAGCAAGTCGGCGCCGCGCAGCGAACGCGGCGGGCCCGAGGGTTTCAGAGTTTTCACGCGCTCGAGGATCCGTCATTCGCCCGCGCGCGACAACCTCTCCCTGCCCGGTTCCAGTTCCCTTCAAGATTCTCTCAAGGGCGTATGGAGATCGCGGCCCGTCGACAGCGGACGCTTGCGCGGCGCGGCCGAATCAGTGGAGAATCCGCAGTCTTTCCCGCTTTCCCGAAGGAGTCCGCATGCGCCTCGCAACGCACCTCGTCGCCCTCGCCTCGCTGCTCGCCGCCTCCGCACCGCTCGCGCCGCAGAAGCCGTCCAAGAAAGCCGACGCGACGCCGGCCCTCGCGCCCGGACGGGTCGAGAAGCTCGACGCCCTCGACCTCACTCTCAGCTTCCCGGCGAAGCTCACCGAACTCGTGCGCCGCGACGCCGCCGAAGACGACGACTATCTCGCGCGCTGGACCGCGAAGCTCGGCGAGAAACGCGTGTTCCTCGACCTCCAGGAGTGGAAGAAGTTCGCGAAGGGCGAGCCCTCCGACATCACGTGGCGCATCCACGACCACGTGCGCGCGGACGACTACGAAGGTCCGGTGTTCGATTTCGTCGAGCACAAGCTCGTGCCCGG
>CALFYL010000305.1 GCA_937952135.1 uncultured Planctomycetia bacterium | reverse complement strand
GTGCTTCTCGCGGTAGTTGGGGTGCGTGGCGTGCGCCATGTCGATCGACGCGCAAAGGCTGCGGGCCATCGCCGCGTGGAAGCGCTCGCGCCCCGGCCCGGCGTCGCCCACGAGGCGTTCGAGCGCGTACTCGAGCAGCGGGCTCTGCGCGCCGCGATCGGAGGTGCTGCCGACCTCCTCGTGGTCGAACAGGCACATCACCGCGAGCGGCCCTTCGTCGCCCGCGCGCGCGTGCTCGAGCAGCGCCTGCAGCGCGCACCAGCACGAGCAGAGGTTGTCGAGCCGCGGCGCGCACACGAGCTCGCGCTCGAGGCCGCTGAAGGTCGACGGCGCGACGTCGAACAACATGAGGTCCCAACTCAGGATGTCCTCGGCGGCGCACTCGAGCCGCGCGGCGAGGAAGCGCTGGAGCAAGCGCTCGTCCGTGCGGCCGAGGCCCCACACGGGTGAGAGGTGGTGCTGCGGGTCGAGCACGAGGCCGCGCGTGTTCACTTCGCGGTCGAGATGGATCGCGAGCTGCGGGATGCGCAGCAGCGGCTCGTCGTGGCGCACCAGGCGCTCCTTCGCGCCGCCGGCGTCCCGCACCATCACGCGCCCGGCGAGCGACAGGTCGCGGTCGAGCCAGGAGTTGAGCAGCACGCCGCCGTAGACCTCGACGCCGAGTTGGCGAAAGCCGGCGGCGCCGGTGTTCGGCCGCGCCTTGATGCGCAGGTTCGGGCTGTCGGTGTGCGCGCCGAGGATGCGCGCGCCGTTCGCCGCGAGGCCGGCGCTCGAACCGTCCCAGGCGACGAGGCTGCCGCTGCGCACGATGTAGCCGCGCGAACGCGCCGCGGCGCCCACGCTCGCGCCGAAGTGCGCCCGCTCGTCGTGGCGCTGAAAACCGGCCGCGTCGAGGGCTCGCGCCACGCTGTCGACCGCGTGGAACGGGGTCGGCGAGGCGTCGACGAACGAGAGCATCGGAGCACAGTCGCGGGGGGCGTTCATGGCCCCATAGATGCGGCTCCGGCGCGCGATGCGCAAACTTTTTCCGCTCGATGCCGCGCGTTCGAGCTCGCCGGAGTTGGACGAACGCCTCGCGAGACGAAAAGATGCGTTCCGTGAAGCTCCTCGTCGCCACCTGCCTGACCCTCGGCGCCGCCAACGCGACGGACTTCGCCGCCGCGGCGCGCTCGACGGCGCCGCGCATGGCGCACGCGCTGCAAACGCCCGAGCGCAAGGACGCGCCGACCGCCGCCGAAGTCGCCGAGCGCCTGCGCGCCGCGTTCGAGAGCGGGAGCGCGCCTCAGCGAGTGCTCGCGCTTCGCGCCAGCGCCGCGCACGCCGACGCCGCCGTCGTCGAGCAGGCGCGCCGCGGGCTCCGCGACCGCGACCTCGAAGTGCGGCTCGCGGCCTACGACGCGCTCGGGCGGAACGCGCACGCCAAGGCCTTCGAGGCGCTGCTCGAGCACCACCGCGACAAGCGCAAGGAACTGCGCACGCTCGACCGCGACCTGCCGGCGTTGCTCACCGCCCTCGCGCGACGCGGAGACGCGCGCGCCCTCGCGCCGCTCGGCGACGACGTGCAAGCGCAGCGGCTCGTGCCGACGATCCGCGCGCGCATGCTCGGCTTCGCCCGCATCCGCAACAAGGCGTCGATCGAAGCCTTGATGAAGCTCGTCGATCAGGTCGGCTTCGTCGACATGCACAACCACCTCGAGGACTTCCGCCTGGCGATGGTCGTGCTGAGCGGCGTCGACCGCGGGCGCTCCGTCGACGCGTGGCGCGCGTGGTGGAGCGGCGTGAAGCAGGAGTTCACGCCGTCCGAACGCATGGCGGAACTCTCGGCGCAGGATGCGGCGCGCTGGCGCGATTTCTGGCGCGACGCGCCGGCAGTCGGCGACGCGGACGCGCGCTGAGCTGCGACGTTCGCGATGCAAACGCGGCACGGCTCTCGGTTCGCTCCGTTCGCGGCGCTCGGAGCGCTCTGCGCGCTCCTCGCTGCGGGCTGCGGTTCGCAGGCGCGCCCGACCTCGCTGGTGCTGATCACGCTCGACACCGTGCGGGCGGACGCGCTCGGATGCTACGGCGCGAAGCCCTCGGTCACGCCCGCGCTCGACGCACTCTCGCGCGAGAGCGTGCTCTACGAGGCCGCGCGCACCGTGATGCCGGCCACGCTCCCCGCGCACGCCTCGATGCTCACGGGGCTCTACCCGAACCGCCACGGAGTGCGCGACAACAGCCTCAACGCGCTGCCGTCGACGGCGCGCACGCTCGCCGAGTCCGCGGCCGCGCGCGGCTTCGCTACCGGCGCTTTCGTCTCGGCGAAGGTGCTCGACCGCGCTTTCGGCCTCGACCAGGGCTTCGAGGTGTATTCGCAGCCGGCGCGGGAGAGACAGAGCGTGGACCACCCGACGTTCGCGACGCGCCCCGGCCGCGAGACCGCGCGCGAAGCGGCGACATGGCTCGCGAACCTGCCCGCGGAGCGCGCCTGCTTCGCGTGGGTGCACTTGTTCGACGCGCACCAGCCGTGGCCGACGGACGCGGCGGCGCTCGCGCGCTCGGGCGGCAATCCGTACCTCGCCGGAGTCGCGGCGGCCGACGACGCGGTCGCGGACGTGGTCGCGGCGCTGCGCACGAGCGGGCGCCTCGCGCACACGGTCGTGATCGTCGTCGGCGACCACGGCGAGAGCCTCGGCCAGCACGGCGAAGCGACGCACGGTCACATGGTGTTCGACTCGACGCTGCGCGTGCCGCTACTCGTGCGCGTTCCCGACGGTTCTCGCGCGGGCGAGCGCTCGCGCGAAATCGTCAGCGTCGCCGACGTGCACCCCACCGCGTGCGCGGCGCTCGGGCTCGAGGCGGGCGCGGAGGTCGACGGCGAGTCGCTCTGGCGACGCCAGGTGAGCCCCGAGCGCGGCGTGTACTTCGAGAGCTACTACGGCTACTTGCACTTCGGGCTCGCGCCGCTCGCCGGATGGGTCGACGCGCGCGGCAAGTACGTGCACTCGAGCCGCCGCGAGTTCTACGCGCCGCACGAGGCGCCCGCCGAAGAGCGCAACCTGCTCGACGAGCGCGCGAGCGACGTCGAACGCTATCGACTCGCGCTCGAAGAAGTGGCGGCGCGACCGTCGCTGCCGGCGCCCGAGCGCGCGGAGCTCTCGGCGCAGGCCGTGCGCGACCTCGCGGCGCTCGGCTATGCAGCGTCGACGGGTGCGCTCGCGCCGCTCCCCCATCCGCTCGCGCCCAGCGAGCGCGCGAGCCCGCACGACAGCGCGGAAGCGCTGCGCCGAGTGGAAGCCGCCGAAGCGCTGATGCGAAACGGCCGCGCCGCGCAAGCGGCCGCCGCCTTCGAGGCCGTGCTCGCCGAGCAACCCGCCAACGCCTTCGCGTGGGAGCTGCTCGGATACTGCCGCGCGAGCGAAGGCCGCTTCGACAAGGCGCACGAAGCGCTCGCGCGCGCGCTCGAGCTCGGTCCCGAGCGCGCGAGCGTGCTCAAGGCGCTCGGGCACGCGCTCGAACGCCTGGATCAACCCGACGCGGCGCTCGCCGCCTGGGAGCGCGCGCACGAGCTCGATCCGTCGGACGTCGAGGTGCTCCGCTTCCTGCTCCAAGCGGCGCAGTACCGCGGCGACGAGGCGCAGTCCGCGCGCTGGCGCGAGCGTCTGTCGCGCGCGCAAAGCGCCGAGCCGAACGTTGCCGTGCCGCGCGGCGCGCGCTAGAACCGGCCGCGCATGAAAGCCCAAGGCGTCATGGACACGGTCGCGGCAGTCGACCTGGGCTCGAACAGCTTCCACATGGTGGTCGCGTCGCTCGACAACGAGCAGCTCAAGATCCTCGACCGCCTGCGCGAACGCGTGGCGATCGCCGAGGGTTTGGACGAGAGCGACCGGCTGCGGCCGAAGGTTCAGGAGCGCGCGCTCGCGTGCCTCGAGCGCTTCGGCCAGCGGCTCGCGCACATGCCGCCGGGCTCGGTGCGCGTCGTCGGCACGAACACGCTGCGCCGCATGCGCGAGTCGCGCGCCTTCCTCGCCAAGGCGCAGAGCGCCGTCGGCCGGCCGATCGAGATCGTCTCCGGGCGCGAGGAGGCGCGCCTGATCTACCTCGGCGTCACGCACGCGCACGCGGACGACTCGCGGCGCAAGCTCGTGGTCGACATCGGCGGCGGCTCGACCGAGTGCATCCTCGGCGAGGGCCACGAGCCGCTCGAGACCGACAGCTTGCAGATGGGCTGCGTCGGCTACTCGTTGAAGTACTTCCCGGGCGGCGAGATCACGCGCGAACGCATGCAGAAGGCGCAGATCGCCGCGGGGCTGGAGCTGCAGGGCCTCGCGCGGCGCTACAAGCGGCTGGGCTGGGAGACCTGCATCGGCTCGTCGGGCACGATCGTCGCGTGCGAGGAGATGGTGCGGCTGTCGGGGTGGTCGAGCGACGGACTGACCGAGAAGGCGCTGCGCAAGCTGCGCAACGCGCTGCTCGACGCGGGCCACTGCGAGCGGATCGCGCTGCCGGCGTTGCAAGCGGACCGCGCGCCGGTGCTCGCGGGCGGCGTCGCGATCCTCTGCGCGGTGTTCAAGATCCTCGACGTCGACGTGATGCGCGCTTCGCCGGGCGCCCTGCGAGAAGGCGTGTTGTTCGACTTGCTCGGCCGCATGCGGCACGAGGACGTGCGCGAGCAGACGATCCGCTCCTTCGCGCGGCGCTACAACGTCGATCTCGAGCAGGCGGGCCGCGTCGAGCGCACGGCGCTGCACTTGCTCGAGCAGGTCCGCGAAGCGTGGGAGCTGCACAGCACGAACTTCCAGCGGCTGCTCTCGTGGGCCGCGCGGCTCCACGAGATCGGACTGGGCATCGCGTACTCCGGCTACCACCGCCACGGCGCCTACATCGCGGCGAACTCGGACATGCCGGGTTTTTCGCGGCAGGATCAGCAAGTCCTCGCGCTCTTGATCGAGACCCACCGCCGCAAGCCGTCGCGCGACGCCTTCGAGGCGCTGCCCGCGGACGCTCAAGGGCCGGCGCTGCGCTTGTGCGCCCTGCTGCGCATCGCGGTGCGCCTCCACCGCAGCCGCGCTCCGCGTCCTACGCCGACGCTTCGGCTGTACGCACGCCGCGAGCAGCTGCGGCTGGAGTTCGACGGCGGCTGGCTCGAGGCGCACCCGCTCTCGCGCGCCGATCTCGACGAGGAAGTCAGCCAGTCGCGCGCCCTGGGGATCGAGCTGATCGTCAAGTAGACGCGCGGCGGCGGATCAGCCCGCGCCGCGGCGCGCGTCGTCGGCGCCGCGCGGCTTCGGATCGGGCGGAACGTCGGCGACGGGCCGCAGCGGCTCGAGCGCGCGTTTGGGTCCGCGGCTGCGCGCGCGCGCCGACCGCGGCGAGGGGGTGCGCGGGGCGCCGCCCGAATCCCGCTTGCGCTTGGCGATGCGCAACTTGTCGTCGATCGCTTCCGAAACCGCCATGCGGCGCGCCGGAGTCGAGGCGCCGCCCTCGCCGAGGGTCGCGTCGACACGCGGCTGGTCGCACAAGCGCTCGAGCAGGACCTCCTGCGCCGCGCGCCGGGTCTGCGAACTCGGCTTCAAGCGCTTGTACTTGCCGTCGGCGCCGAGCACCCACGCCTGGGCGTTGTCGGCGAGGTACGGCTCGAGCCCGTCCGCGATCACGCGCTGAGCGAGGCGGCGCTCCTCGATCGGAAAGCACGTCTCCACGCGCCGGAAGAGGTTGCGCTGCATCCAGTCCGCGCTCGCGAGCCACACTTGCTCGTCGCCGTCGCTGCCGAACATGAAGATGCGGCTGTGCTCGAGGAAGCGGCCGACGATCGAGCGCACGCGGATGTTCTCGGAGATGCCCGGCACGCCAGGGCGCAGACAGCACACGCCGCGCACGATCAGATCGATCGACACGCCGGCCTGCGAGGCCTGGTACAAGGCCTGGATGATCTGCGGCTCGGTGAGCGCGTTCATCTTCGCGACGATGCGCCCCTTCTTGCCGGACCTCGCGAGCCGCGCTTCGTTCTCGATCGAGTCGAGGATCAGCTTGTGGAGCGAGAACGGCGACTGCACGACGCGCCGCAAGCGCATCACGCGGCCGAGCCCGGTGAGCTGCATGAACAGGCGGTGCACGTCCTCGCCGATCTCGCGCGAGCACGTCATGAGCCCGAAATCGGTGTAGCTGCGCGTCGTGCGCACGTGGTAGTTGCCGGTGCCCAGGTGCACGTAGCGCCGCAGCCGCCGGCTCTCGCGCCGCACGACCAGGAGCATCTTCGTGTGCGCCTTGTAGCCGACGATGCCGTACACGACGTTCGCGCCGGCCTTCTGCAGGCGCGTCGCGAGGTTGATGTTGGCCGCTTCGTCGAAGCGCGCGCGCAGCTCGATCACCGCGGTGACCTCCTTGCCGTTGCGCGCGGCGTCGATCAGCGCGTCGACCAGCGGCGAGTCCGCGCCGGCGCGGTAGAGCGTCTGCTTGATCGCCAGCACGGTGGGATCGGCCGCCGCCTGGCGCAGCAGCTCCACCACCGGTCCGAACGAATCGAAGGGATGGTGCAGCAGCACGTCGCCCTTGCGCAGCACCTCGAACATGTCCTGCCCGCCCTGCTCGAGACGACGCGAGACGCGTTGCTGCAGCGCGGGGAACTTGAGCTCGGGGCTCGAGGCGAGCTCGTACATCGCGATCATGCGGTGCAGGTTCACCGGGCCGTGCACGCGGTACAGATCGCCGGGCTCGAGGTTGAACGTCGAGAGCAGGAAATTCGACATCTCCTCGGGGCAGGTGTCGGCGACTTCCAAGCGCACGGCGTCGCCGAAGTTGCGGTCGGCCAGCTCGCCCTTGAGCGCGCGCATCAAGTCGCCCGACTCTTCCTCGTCGACCCACAGGTCGCTGTTGCGCGTCACGCGGAACTGGAAACAGCCCGTGACCGACATCCCCGGAAAGGCCTCGTGGATGTGCGCGTGGATGATCGAGCTGAGGAGCACGAAGTCGTGCGCTCCGCCGGAGATCTTCGCGGGCAGCACGGTGAGGCGCGGCAGCGAGCGCGGAACTTGGACGACCGCGACGCCGCTCGAGCGCTCGTAGGCGTCCTCGCCCTCGACGTTGACGATGATGTTCAGGCTCTTGTTGAGGATGCGCGGGAACGGGTGCGCCGGATCGAGGCCGACGGGCGTGAGCACCGGCAGCACCTCGCTCATGAAGTAGCGCTTGATCCAGCGCTGCTGGCGGGTCGTCCACTCGCCGCGCTTGAGCAGGCGCATGCCCTGCGCCTCGAGCGCCGGGAGCAGCACGTCGTTCATCACCCGGTACTGCTCCGCGACCAGCGCGTGGGCCGCCTCGGCGATCCGGCCGAGCGTCTCCTGCGTCGACATTCCGTCGGGCTCCGCGCGCGGCACGCCGAGCGTGTGCTGCTGCTTGAGCCCGGCGGCGCGGATCTCGAAGAACTCGTCGAGGTTGGTGCTGCAGATGGTGAGGAAGCGCAGCCGCTCGAGCAGCGGGATCGACGGATCCTTGGCCTGCTCGAGCACGCGCGCATTGAACTCGAGCTGCGACAGCTCGCGGTTCAGGTACAGCGCCGGGTCGCGCAGATCCTTGATAGCAGGTTCGGCCATGGGTTCGCCGCGGACGTGACCGGGGCAGTTCTCCGCGGTTTGCGGGCCCGAGAGCATAGCTGCCGGCGCTGTGCAAAGCCGCGCACGCCGTGCGGCCGCGAGCGAACCGGTCGCTTGATCTGCGCTTGACCAGCACTTGATCGTCGCCGCGCGCGCGCGATCCGCACGGTCGGGGCTCGAACGTCTATCCTGGACCTCGGCATGCTCCGCGCCTCAGCCCCATCCGACTGGATCGCCGCCGACCCGTGGCGCGAGACCCTGGTCGAGCGCATCGAGATCGCCCGCGCGGGCCGCGACAGCGAAGGCGTTCACGGCCTGCGCGTGGCGTGCGCGCGGCTCGACGTGTTCCTGCGCTTCCTCGGCTGGCGCGCGCTTCGCGACGACCTGCGCTGGCTGCGGCGCGCGGCCTCGAACGTGCGCGACTTCGACGTGCTCCTGGAGCGCGAGCTTCCGGCGAGTTTCCGCGCACAGTTGGAAGCCGCGCGCGAGCCCGCGCAGCGAGCGTTCGCGCAAGTGCTCGACGACGAACGCTGCGAGGCGCTGCTCGCGGCGCTCGAGAACGTGCCGACGACGACGCGCAAGCGGGCGATGCTCGCAACGCAGCGGTTGCGCGAACGCCTCGTCGAGCGCGGAGAGCGGGCCGAGCGAGCCGAGGGCGCGGTGGACGAACTGCACGCGCTGCGGCGCGCCTTGCGACGGCTCCGCTATGCGTACGAGTGGCTCGGAAGCGATTCGAAAACCGTGCGCAGGCTGCAGGACGAGCTCGGCGCGCTCAACGACGCGGTGATCGCCCTCGAGCACCTTGGCGCGAGCGAAGAACACCCGGACGCGGCGGAGTTTCGCGCGCAGCTCGAGAGCGACGTGGCTCGGCGCGCGCGCGCGTCGCTCGAAGCGTGGCAAGACAGCCGCAACGCGATCCTCGAGGAACCCGTATGAAGTTGTGCATCGTCCGACACGCCATCGCCGCCGATCCCGTGGAGGGCCAGCGCGACTCCGCGCGGCCCCTCACCTCGGCGGGGCAGCGCAAATTCGCGGCCGCGGCGAAGGGCCTGGCGCGGCTCGAGGTGCGCTTCGACGTCGTGCTGCACAGCCCGCTGCTTCGCGCGGTGGAAACGGCCGATTTGCTGCGCGAGCTGGTCGATGACGAGCTGCGCGTCACGGGGCTCCTCTCGCGGGCGCCGACGAAGGGGCTGCTCGACGCGCTCGACGCGGACCGCATGGCGCTCGTCGGGCACGAGCCGTACGTGTCGGAACTCGTCGCCTGGCTCGTGACCGGCGACCGCCAGCTCGCGCGCGCCTTTCCGTTCAAGAAAGGCGGCGTAGCGCTCCTCGAGGGCGCGCCGAAGCCGGGCGAGATGTTCCTCACGGGCTTTCTGAGTCCGGCGCAGCTGCGCGCGATCGGAAAGAAGCGCTAGCTTGGGCGGATGATCGCCGTCGTTCTCGCCGCGTGCCTCACGCAAGCGTCGCCGGTCTCGGAGTGGACGCATCTGCCGCAACGCTTCGATGCTCATCTGGTGAGTCCCGGCGGGGAACTGAAGTTCGGCCTGCTGCTTCCCTACGACAGCTCGGGTGTGACCTCCGCCCAGATCGTCAACGCCGACGAGAAGATCCGCGTTCCCAATGTGCGCTGGTCGCGCGAGCGGCTCGAGCTGGTGCTCGAGTTCCCGCACTACGACGCTCGCATCGACGCCACGACGCGCGACGACGGTCAGACGCTCACAGGCGTGTGGCGCAAGCGCAAGGACCGAGAGCGTTGGACAGAGTTGCCGTTCAAGGCTCGCGCAAACGGCTGGCATCGAGATCCCTGTCAGAGCGCGGACGGAGAACTCGTCGAGTCGCGCCTGCGTGATGTCCTCGCGCGGCGCGGCGCGTTCACGCAGGGCTTCTTCGGCTCCTGGCGTGCGCGGTTCGCATCGGATGCCGAGCCGGCGGTGGCCCGGTTCTGGGGGACATGGACGGAGTTCGGGGATGGAGAGAGCACCCTGTGCGAGCTCTCCGGCACCTTTCTGACGAACTTGGGCGACTATCGCTACCTCTCCGGCGAATTCCACGAGCGAGAGAACCGAGTCGCACTCTCTTGCTTCGACGGCGCGCATGCGTTCCTGTTCAAGGCGACGCTGCAGGAGGACGGCTCGCTCGCGGGCGACTTCTGGTCGGGCGACTCGTGGCACGACACGTGGACGGCGGTGCGCGACGAGAACGCGACGCTCCCCGATCCCTTCGGCCTCACGAAAACGCGCGAAGGCGTGAAGCTCGACGAGCTCGCGTTCCCCGACCTCGAGGGCGCGCCGCGCAAGCTCGGCGATCCGGCGTTCGCGGGGAAAGCGCGCATCGTGCAGCTGTTCGGCACGTGGTGCCCCAACTGCAACGACGAAGCGCGCTACCTCGCCGAGCTCGACCGGCGCTACCGCGCGCGCGGCCTTTCGATCCTCGGCCTCGCCTTCGAGCTCACCGGCGACTTCGAACGCGACGCGGGCCAAGTGAAGCGCTACTCCGAGCGCCACGAACTGCGCTTCCCGATCCTCGTCGCGGGCGTTTCCGACAAGAAGAAGGCCTCCGAGCGCTTTCCTCTGCTCGACAAAGTGCGCGCGTTCCCCACGACGCTGTTCGTCGACGCTTCCGGCCGCGTTCGCGCCGTCCACCAGGGCTTCAGCGGACCCGCGACCGGCGCGGAACACGTCAAATTGCGCGAGGATTTCGAGCGCCTGATCGAGACCCTGCTGGCGGAGGCCAAGTGATGGACGAGCAACGTTTCAACGCTCGCGAACGCGCCCGCGCGCTCGCCCGAAGCTCCCTCGAACGCGGCGACGCGCTCGGCTGGTTCGAGGAGTTCTACCGCGCCGCGGAGGGGCGCACCGCGAACATCCCGTGGGCCGATCGGCAGGGCCACCCGCTGCTCGTGGAGTGGCTCGCCGCCCACCCGGCGGCCGTGCACCGCCGGCGCGCCATCGTGATCGGCTGCGGCTTGGGTGAAGATGCCGAGGAACTTTCTCGCGCCGGCGCAAGCGTGACGGCCTTCGACCTGGCGCCGACGGCCGTCGAGTGGTGCCGCGCGCTGTGGCCGCAGAGTTCGGTGGACTACCGCGTCGCGAACCTCCTCGACGCCCCCGCGGAATGGAACGCGGCCTTCGAGTTCGTGTTCGAGTGCTTCACGCTGCAGGCGCTGCCGCCCGAGCTGCGCGCCGCCGCGACGCGCGCGATGAGCGCCCTGGTCGCGCCCGGCGGCACGCTGCTCGCGATCTCGCGCGCGCGAGAGCCCGACGACCCGCTGGGCGAACTGCCCTGGCCGCTCGTGCGCGCCGAGATCGAGGCCTTCGCCGAGCACGGCTTGCGCCTCGCGGAGCTCGACGACGTCGCGAGCGCCGGCGATCCGCCGACCCGCCACTGGCGCGCGCGGTTCACTCGCTGAACTCTCCGCTCGCGCGCGGCCAATTGCGCGCTTGTACGAAAGCGGCGAGTCTGTAGCTTGTCCCGGCCGTCGCTCGCAGCCGACGTCGATGCAAGAGCGCCCCCCCACCGCACCAACGCCCGAGCTCCACGAGCTGCGGCGCGCAGTCGAGGCCTACAAGCGCCGCTACGCGCTCGTGGAGAGTGCGGCCAACGACGGTCTGTGGCACTGGGACATCGCGGCCGACAAGGTGCGTTTCTCGCCGCGCTGGAAAGAGCTGCTCGGCTACGCCGAGCACGAGATCGACGAGAACATCAACGAGTGGATCGAGCGCATCCACCCCGATGAACGCGACCGCGTGCTGTCGGCGCTGCGCGCGCACCTCGACGGGCTCACGAGCCACTTCGAGAACGAGCACCGCGTGATGCACGAGACCGGCGTGTACCGCTGGGTCGTGTGCCGCGGCATCGCGGGCCGCGACGAAGCGGGCAAGGCGCTGGAGTTCGGCGGCTCGCTCACCGACGTCACGCACCGCAAGGTGGCCGAGGAGCAGCTCGCGCACCGCGCCTTCTACGACCCGCTCACGAACCTGCCCAACCGCGCGCTGTTCCTCGACCGGCTGCGCCACGCGCTGCGCCGCGCGACGCGACGCAAGGACTACGCCTTCGCGGTGCTGTTCCTCGACATCGACCGCTTCAAGCTCATCAACGACAGCCTCGGCCACATGGCCGGCGACCGCTTGCTCGTGATGATCGCGCGGCGGCTCGAGGACGCGCTGCGGCCGGGCGACAGCGTCGCGCGCCTCGGCGGCGACGAGTTCACGGTGCTGCTCGACGACATCAAGGACATCTCCGACGCGACGACCGTCGCCGAGCGCATCCAGACCGAGCTCTCGGCGCCCTTCGACGTCGGCGGACAGGAGATCTACACGAGCTCGTCGATCGGCATCGCGTGCTCGACGACCGGCTACGTGCGGCCCGAGGACGTGCTGCGCGACGCCGACACGGCGATGTACCGCGCCAAGGCCCGCGGGCGCGCGCGCCACGCGTTGTTCGACACGGCGATGCACGCGCACGTCGTGCGCCAACTGCAGCTCGAAGCCGAGCTGCGCCGCGCGGTCGAGCGCGACGAGATGTTCGTGCAGTACCAGCCGATCGTCGCGCTGGACTCGGGCCGCATCAGCGGCGTCGAGGCGCTCGCGCGCTGGCGCTCCACGGAGCGCGGGCTCGTCGAGCCCTCCGAATTCATCGCCGTGGCCGAGGAAACCGGCCTGATCCAGCCGCTCGGCCGCTGGGTGTTGCGCCAGGCGTGCCTGGAAGCGAACCAGTGGCGCACGAAGAACCCGACCATCGGTCCGTGCTCGCTGAGCGTGAACCTCTCGAGCAAGCAGCTCTCGCAGCCCGATCTCGCGCAGGTGATCGGCCAAGTGCTCGAGGAGACCGGGCTGCCCGCGGAGCTGCTGCAACTCGAGATCACCGAGAGCGCGATCCTGGAACACCCCGAGGCCGCGGCCCTGACGCTCAACCGACTCAAGGAGCTCGGCGTGCGCCTGTCGATCGACGATTTCGGAACGGGCTATTCGTCGCTCTCGTACTTGCAGCGTTTCCCGATCGATTCGCTCAAGATCGACCGCTCCTTCGTGCAGCACCTGGGCGTCGAACGCGCCATCGACGGCGACGACGCACGCATCGTGCGCGCGATCGTGATGATCGGACGCAACCTCGGCAAACAGGTGATCGCCGAGGGCGTCGAGACCGCCGGCCAGTTGCAGCTCCTGCGAGAGGTGGGTTGCGACTTCGCCCAGGGATTCTTCTTCGCCAAGCCGCTCGACGGCGATGCGTGCCGCAACCTGCTGCGCATCGCGCGGCGCTGGTGAGCGGGCGGTCCCGCGCTACTCGAGCCCCGCGGCCGGCGCGGGTCGGCGCCACACGGCGTAGAGCACGGCCCCGATCGCGAACAGTCCGGCCGCTTGCAGGAGCGGCGCCAGCTCGGCGCTGAACGCCATGCGCACGAGCGATGCGACGGAGGCGAGCACGAACACCGCCGGCAGCACCGGATAGCCCCACGCGCGGTACGGACGCGGCGCGTTCGGGGCCTTGCGGCGCAGCACGAAGAGCGTGACGCCGCACACGCTGAAGAACACCCAGTCGCAGATCGAGCAGACCTCGAGCAGGTCCGAGATGCGCGCGGCGACGAAGACATGCGCGACGGCGAAGGCGCCTTGGAGCCCGATCGCGGCGGCAGGGGTGCCCCAGCGAGGATGGACGCGCGCGAAGAGCGGCAGGAACACGCCGTCCTGCGCCATCGCGAAGTAGATGCGCGGCGCGAGCATGAGCATCGCTTGCGTTACGCCGAAGGTCGACAGCATGACCAGCGCCGCGACGAGCGGTTCGCCCCAACCGACGAGCGCGCCCGCGGCGCTCGCCACCGGTGTGCGCGTGGCCGCGACCCCGTCGACGCCGAGCACGGAGACCAGCCCCAAGTTGAGCGCGAGGTAGAGCGCCACGACCGCGGCCGTGCCAGCGAGCGTTCCGAGCGGGAGGTTGCGCCCGGGGTTCTTGATCTCGCTCGCGACGGAGGCGACGTTCTGCCAGCCGCCGTAGGTGAACAGGATCCCGAACAACGCCGCCCCGACGCCGTTCCAGCTCCACTCGGCGCGGCCCGCGGGCGCGGGCAGGGGCGCGGCCGCCTCGATCCAGCCCGCCCACGCCGCGAGCGCGAGTCCCACCACCGTCGCAATGCCGATGAGCTTCGCGAGCATCGCGACGTTCTGCACGTTCGCGCCGAGCCGCACGCCTCGCGCGTTGACCAGGCACAACGTCGCGATCAATCCGATGGCGATGAGCTTGCGCGAGACGTCGTCGTCCGGCGGCGCGATCGAGGCGTAGCTCAGCACCTTGTAGAGGTGCTCGACGAAGACCTGCGCCACGAAGGCGATCGCGCTCGAGACGATGGCCGTGAGCGAGATCCAGCCGAACAGGAACGCGGCGAAGCGTCCGGCGCCGGCTCGCACGAACACGTACTCGCCGCCTGAGCGCGGCATCATGCCGCCGAGCTCCGCGAACACGAGCGCGCCGGTGAGCGCGATCACGCCGCCGAAGGTCCAGACCGCCAGCACGCCCCACAGCGAGCCCATCGCGCCGGCGATGCCCTGCGGCGTGTTGAACACTCCCGCGCCGATGACCGAGCCCATCACGAGCATCGTCACGTCGAAACCGCCGAGCACGCGCGCGAGTCCGCCGTCCGTCCCGCGCCTCCCGCCGCCGCCCTGCGGGCCGCTCGACGCCCCGACACCCGGGGCGTCGGCGGGGTGCGAGCTCGGGCGTTCGGGCATCGGCGAAGTGTACGCACTCGGCGCGCGCGCTCCGCCGCCGAAGCCAGAGCGGCCGCGCTCTTCCTTGCGGAGGAGCGCGGCCGCTCGATTCGATGTCGAAGGGCGTTCGCGGCTTGGCCGGCCGCCCTTCACATCACGCGCAGATCACGGGCAGATCGACAGCTCGAGGCCGTTCGAAAGGTTCGTGGTCTTCGGGGCGGCCGGGTCGCGGAACCAGCCCTGGGCGTAGACCTTGCTGCCGACGAACAGTTGGTTGCCGACGAGCGAGCCGCTCGAGATGAGGGCGTTGAGGTCCGCCGAGATCGCGCCTTGGCAGGTGTTCGCGGTGCCGCCCGAGTTCTGGGCGGGAGCGCGTTGCGTGGGCGACTTGACGCAGAGGAAGCTCGAGCTGCCCGTGCCCCACGGCGCCGCGGCGGTCGCGACACCGAAGAAGATCAGGCCTTGCTTGGCGCCTTCGACGTTGACGGCGGTGACGATGCAAGGACCGGCGTTGGCCTTGATCGACGGGACGCCGCTGGCGAGCGTCATGTTCGCGTTGCAGCCGTTCGTGGTCGTACCGGCGGTGCAGTAGTTGACCGGGTCGCCGTCGCAGCCGGCGCATTCGCCAGCCGAGCCGAGCTTCATCCAGAAGCCGGCGTACGGGTTGGCCGGGTAGCCGCCGTACCAGTAGCAGTTCGAGCCAGCACCGGCGGCGCCATTGCAGAGGACGCCCGTGTTGGTCGTGTTGCCCGCGAGGTCGTTGTCGACGTTGATCCAGAACGCGTCGTCCTGGCCCAAGCCGTGACCGCACGGGGTGTTGCTGAAGAAGTCGGTGCCGCAGGGGATGTTGTACGTGCAGCCGCTCACCGGCGACGTGCTCGGCTCACCCGAGAGGAACAGACCGCTCGGCGTCGTGCCGGCGATCGGGGTCTCGCCTTCGTAGGACCAGGCGAAGTTGTCGAGGGCGCCGACGTTGTCGAAGAAGCCGTCGCCGTCCGACTGGAGGCAGAAGCCGAAGTTCGTGACGTCCAGGAGGAAGCACGCCAAGGTGCCCGAGGTCGCCGAACCGGGGAGCGGGAAGCCGGCGGCGGCGCCGAAGTCGAAGTAGGCGTTGGCCTGGCTCGACAGCGACGGCGGGGTCACCGGAACACCGCCGAGGCACGTGCCGCCCAGGCTGTCGTAGAAGCCGATCTTGATGTCGACCGCGCCCGTGATCGCCGTCGTGCAGTATCCGAACTGGAACGAGTTGATCAGGTTGTCGGTCGTCGCGCCGAGCGGGTTGTTGCCGCCGACGCCACCGGGGATCCGGCCGTCCGCGATCATGTCTTCGCACTCGGAGAAGCCGCCGTAGAAGCCGCCGCCCGTCCAGGTGCAGGTGTTGTCGTAGACCGACAGCGAGTTGTTGCGCAGGACCGCCGCGCGATCTTGGCCAACGAAGGTCTTGTTGGTCCAGTCGAACGTGCCCCCCTGTTGGATGGCGCCCGGCGGAATGGCGTGGATGTCGCCAGACGTGAGCTGGCGTTGCGCCGTGCTGATACCGCAGAGCAGGCCGGCAGCAGCGACGATCAGTGTCGAACGAAGCATGTACTTTCTCCTGAAAAGTAGAGTGAAGGGGAGAGAACCTCCGGTCCCCACACGCAGCGCCACAACGCGCGGGTTACCGCGCCTGGAGACCTGGCCGATGTTGGAGAGCAGAGCGCGTTCAGGAGTTCCCCCCTGAACGGAGTTTCGCTCGCATCACGGCCGTGTAAGGCCAGAAGCGGGCGCAACCACGTACAGAAAGCTACCACAGCCCTCACGCAGCGGAAGGGGCCTGCGTCTTTCTCAGCGCTTACTCGCGCTTTTTCCCACACTGACCGCAGAAGCGCGCCTCGGCCGCCAGAGCCGCCCCGCACGCTGTGCAAAAACGCGCACCGGACGCGGTCCCGGAGGTGGCGGCGCCACCCGCGGAAGCGCCTCCGCCGGCTGCAGCGCCCGCGCCGCCGGCAGCCGCTCCACCGCCCGCCGCCTGCTGGGACGCCGCGGCGCCCATCATCATCTGCGCCATCCCGAGACCGACCCCCAATCCGGCCCCGCCGAGCAATCCGCCCGCCCCGCCCTCGCCGCCGCCGCCCTTGGCCATGCCTTCGCCCGCCCCGAGCATCGCCTTGCCGGAAGCGAACTTCTGGTAGGCCTCGACGCCGCCCACGGTGCGCAGGTAGGCCGCGTCCGTGTAGAGCTTCTTGAGGTTGGCGGCGTCCGCCTCGTTGATCGCGATCACGAAGTTGCCCAGGCGCGGGATCGACAGCCCGTAGCTCGTGACGTGCGCGGCGATGCCCTCGAGCACCGCCTTCTCGAGCTCCTCGGTGTAGGCGCCCGAGGTGACGTCGAGCAGCGGCCACTTGTTGCGAACGAGCAGCTCGGCGATGCGGTCGCGGATCACCTTGAGCACCTGCTCGCGCATCCACGGCCCCACGGGATCCGCTTCGTGCCGCCCCATGCCGGCCAGGCCGATGATCAAGCTGTCCGGCGCCGTGACGCGGAACGAGAACTCGCCGTGCACCATCGTCTCGACGGGCACGCCGCTCTTGGGGTCCTCGACGTTGCCGACCTTGCCGCCGAACTTCACGCCCGTGAAGTCGCGCGTGGTGACGAAGAACACCTCGGCGATCAGCACCCGCCCGCCGGTGAACGAGTCGACGAGGTTCGAGAGGAACGGCAGGTTCGCGCTGTCGAGCGTGTGACGGCCGGGACCGAGCGTCGCGACGACCTTGCCGTCGCGGAAGAACACGCAGCGTTCGTCGGACTCGACCGTGAGCTGCGACTTCAGCGGAATCGTCGGATCGGGGTGCTTCCACACGACGAAGCCCTTGGCCTCGTCGGGGCGCGCGATCATCATCTCGCCGACGCCGCGCTTGATCCAGTCCATCACTCCCATGAGAGCCTCCTCTGCTCGAGAACCTTGAACGGTGCGTCAGAACGCTCGAGCGCGCGACGGCGCGCCGCGAGTTCCGCAGGACAGCGAAACGCGCGCGCCCACGACCGGCGGTCGAAAGCGCGCGCACGATAGTTGTTCGGAGACGAACTGCAACAAAGTTGATCCGACGTAACACCCAAGGCCGCATCAGGTACCGTCCGCCCCGACCCTCGGCTCCGCTCCGCGAAGGTCCTTCCCCTTGCCTCCGTCCCGCTCCCAGCCCCACCCCGAACCCCGTCACGAGCGCGATCGCGAGCCCGCGTTCGACCCGGGCACGGTCGACGAGACGGTCGGCGAGACGGCGACGTCGAGCAAGGTCGACTTTCCGTGCTCCGGCTGCGGCGCGAAGCTCACCTGGAACCCCGACACCGACGCGCTGAGCTGCGAGCACTGCGGCGCGCAGCAGCCGGTGCCGCGCGCGGACGGCGCGATCGTGGAGCGCGCGCTCGCCGACGCGGGCGCGGCCGCGCGGGGACTCGGCGTCGAGCAGCGCGCCGTGCGCTGCGCCACCTGCGGCGCGACGGTGGAGCTCTCCGATGTGCGCACGGCGCAGAGCTGCGCCTTCTGCGGCTCGACCAGCGTCCTCGAGCAGAGCGCGAACCGCAACCTGATCCGCCCCGAGTCGATCCTGCCGCTCGACGTGGGCCGCTCCACGGTCGAGACGAACTTCAAGCGCTGGATCGGCGGGCTCTGGTTCCGCCCGAACGCCTTGAAGCAGGTCCAACGCTTCGACGCGCTCGGCGTGTACGTGCCCTACTGGACCTTCGACGCCGACGTGCGCTCGGAGTGGTCCGCCGACGCCGGCTACTACTACTACGTCACGGTCATGGTCCCCGTGACGCGCAACGGCCGCACGACCCTGCAGCCGCGGCAGGTGCGAAAGATCCGCTGGGTGCCGGCGTGGGGCAAGCGGCGCGACAAGTACGACGACCTGCTCGTGCACGCGTCGCGCGGTGTGAGCGAGGAACTCGCCAAGCGCCTCGGCGGCTACGACACGGGCAAGCTGGTCCCCTACCGCCCCGAGTACCTCGCGGGGTTCCTCGCCGAGGAGTACCAGCTCGATCTCGAGGGCGCGTGGAACGTCGCGCGCGACGCCATCGTCGCCCAGCAGCGCCAACGCTGCGCCGGCGACGTGCCCGGCGACACCCACCGCGCGCTGAACGTGCACAACGACATCGACGACGTGCGCTGGAAGCACGTGCTGCTCCCGATGTGGTCGCTGAGCTACCGCTTCCGCGGGAAGCACTACCCCGTGCTCGTGCACGGCGTGAGCGGCAAGGTCCACGGCAAGGCGCCGCTGTCGTGGGTCAAGATCGCGCTCGCGATCGGCGCGGCGTTCGCCGTAGCGGCGGCCGCGGTCGCCCTCGCGAACCTGCAGTGATGCGGGCGGTGGGATTCAGGCCGCCCGATCAGGCCGCGCGCTGCACGCCCGACAGCGCGATCCAGTGCGCCTCGAGCTCGACGAAGTCGCCCAGCGAGAACTGCCCGCGTTTCGCGAAGCGCGCGAGCCATTCGTCCGCCGGAGTCCGCCCGCGCAGCGCGAAGCGCTGACCGAAGGCCACGAAGGCCGCGACCATTTCAGGGGTGGCGTACACGCCGGGGCGCTGGAGCAATCGGTCGGCGACGAGCGCGAAGGTCTGGCGCGCGCGCTCCGCGAACCACGGCTCTCCGAGGCCCGCGCGCGCCGCCGCGGCGTTGCGTGCGCGCGTCGGACTCTCCCAAGTCGAGGTCTCGTGCAGACAGGCCGCGTCGTCGAGCAGCACGCTCCACCACACGAGCGGAGTCGACAGGAACGCGCGCGACTGAGCGTCGGCGGTGCGCAGCGCGAGGTTGCCTTCCGGTTTGAGCGGAGCGCGCAACCGCTCGAGGTGGCGCTGGAAGTCGGCGAGGTCGGGGAAGGCGCCGGCTACGCCGCGTTCGGCCCACACGCGGAACGACAGGCGGCGCGGCGCCGCGTCGCAGGGCATGTCGAGCGCCCAGTCGAGGTAGGCGTCGAGCGGCTGGCGCGCGCCGAGTTCGCCGAGCGGTCCGCTGGCGCTCTCGAAGCGCCGCTCCGCGCCGCACGAGCGCAAACCCTGGCTCGCGTGCTCGCGCAGCGGCGAGAAGGCGAAGATCGCTTCGCTCAGCGGCGCGAGCTTCTCGGCCGCGCGCCATCGAATCGGCGCCGAAGCCGGAGAGCCGAGCGGGACGCGCACCACCGACGCGAGCATCCGCGCGGAGCTCGACCACGGATCGGCGCCGCAACTCACGAGCGCGATGCCCCACTGCCGCAGCCGCGCCGCGAGCGCATCGAACGCGGCGCCGGCCGCTTCGTACGCCCCGATCGGAGTGGGATGGAGCCCGCTTCGCACGCGCACCAGGCCATCGGGCTCGATCGCGAGCTGCTCCATCTCCCCCAGCGCCGTCTGCACGGCCTGCAACTGATCGGGGGCGCCGCCCCACGCCGGATGGATTCCGCCGTCGCGCTCGGCGAGCGCGAGCGCTTCGCTCTCGAGCGCATAGCCCTCGTTGCGGCGCGCAAAGGCGCCTTGCTCCAGGGCCGAACGCAGGTCGGAACGGTCGAGGTTCTGGTACGCGGACGTCACGGTGCAGCGGGGAGTCGCCGGCCGCTGCGCGCGTCGAACCAATGCACTTCGCTCGGGGGCCAGCGCACCGCCGCCGCTTCGCCGGGCGCGAACGTCGCGTCGCCGCGCACCTGCGCGACGAGGGCGTTCGCTCCGCAGGCGAGCGTCAAGGTGGACTGGCCGCCCAGGCGCTCGACGCGCTCGACCCGCACCGGCAGGGCGCCGTGCGGTGGTTCGAGCAGTTCGAGGTGGTGCGGACGCACGCCGAGGACGACCGCACCCTGATCGACGGGCGCTCCGGCGTGACTCAAGCCGCCGAGTTCGTAGCGCGCGCCGGCGACCGAAACAGGGACGAGGTTCATCGGCGGCGCGCCCAGAAAGGTGGCGACGAACGTCGTCGCGGGCGCCCGAAAAACCTCCATGGGCGGGCCGAGCTGCTGCAGCACGCCGCGCTCGAACACCGCGACGCGGTCGCCGAGCGTCATCGCCTCGACCTGGTCGTGCGTGACGTAGAGCGTCGTGATCCTGTGGCGCGCGTGGAGCTGCGCGATCTCGCGCCGCATGTCGGCGCGCGTCTGTGCATCGAGGTTCGAGAGCGGCTCGTCGAACAGGAACAGCCGCGGCGAACGGACCAGCGCACGGCCCAGCGCCACGCGCTGCATCTGACCGCCCGAGAGCTCGCTCGGCTTGCGTGCGAGGAGCGTTTCGATGCCGAGCAGGGCGGCGGTCGCGCGCACCTGCGCCGCGATCTCGTCCTTCGAGCGGCCTTGGACCTCGAGCGGAAACGAAAGGTTCTGCGCGACCGACTTGTGCGGGTAGAGCGCGTAGTTCTGGAACACGAGCGCGACATCGCGCTCGCGCGGCGTGGCCGCGTTGATGCGCTCGCCGTCGAGGCGCAGCTCGCCCGCGGTCGGATCGAGGAGCCCGGCCACGATGCGGAGCAGCGTCGACTTGCCGCAACCCGAGGGTCCGAGCAGCACGAGGAACTCGCCGTCCGCGACGCTCAAGGTCGTCGGATGCAGCGCCACCGCGGCGCCGTAGCTCTTGGAAACCCCGCTCAATTCGAGTCGCGCCACGCTCGGAGGCCTTTCAGTGCTTGGAGGCGGCCACTTCGATGCCGCGCAGGAAGAGCCGTTGGAGCAGGAAGTACACGAGCAGGCACGGCGCGAGCACGACCGCGGACGCGGCCATCATCAGCTCGACCGCGGTGTTGTAGCTGCGGTTGAAGCTCGCGAGCGCGAGGGTGAGCGTGCTCTTCTCGGGGCTCATCAAGTAGATCAAGGGCGTCCACAGGTCGTTCCACGCCGCGAGGAAGGTGAAGATGCCCACGGTGACGAGCATCGGGCGCGCGAGCGGCAGGAAGATGCTCCACCACGCGCGCAAGTGCGAGCAACCGTCGATGCGCGCCGCGTCGCCGAGCTCCGCGCCGAGCGCGAGGAAGTACTGGCGGAACAGGAACACGAAGAACGGCGAACCGCCGAGGACCGCGGGCAAGGTGAGCGGGCCGTAGGTGTCGACCAGCCCCAAGCCGCGGAACAGCAGGAAGCGCGGGATCGAGGTCGCCTGCTCGGGCAGCATCATCGTGGCGAGCACCAGCGCGAACAGCGCGTCGCGGCCGCGGAAATCGATGCGCGCGAAGGCGTAGCCGGCGAGCGAGCACGTGAGCAACTGGCCGGCGACGCAGAGCACCGTGACGAGCAGCGTGTTCGCGAAGAGCCGCCCCCAGTCGCCCATGCGCGCGAGCGCGGCGGGATAGTTCTCCCAGCGTGGATCGCCCGCGGCCTCCAGCAAGCTTCCGCCGAGGCCGCGACCTTCGGCGTGCAGCGACACGCTGAGCAAGTACACGAGCGGAGCAAGGAAGGCGTAGGCGACCAGCGCCATCGCGATGCGGCGCCAGAGTCGAAGCCCGGGGCCGTGGTTCACGTTCGCCTCGCTGCGTAGTGCACCCAGCGCCGCGAAGCGCGCACGACGAGCAGCGTCGCGAGCGCGAGGAACGCGAACAACACCCAGGCGATCGCCGAGGCGTAGCCCATGTCGAGGTGCCGGAAGCCGGACTCGTAGAGGTACAGCACGACGAAGCGCGTCGCGTCGCCGGGGCCGCCCTGCGTGAGCAAGTACGGCTGCGCGAAGACCTGAAACGCGCCGAGCATTCCGATCAGCAGATTGAAGAGCACGACCGGCGAAAGCTGCGGCAGCGTGACGTGGAAGAGACGCCGCCACCACCCCGCGCCGTCGACGCGCGCCGCGTCCTCGAGGCTCGGATCGAGCGCCTTGAGCGCCGCGAGGAACACGAGCATCTGCGCGCCGACGCTCCAGCAGCTCATCGCCACGAAGGCGGGCAGCACGGCGCTCGCATCGCGCGTCCAAGCCGGCGTCGGCAGGCCGAGGCGCGCGAGCTGCTCGTTCAGCAAACCCTGATCGGGATCGAGCACGAAGCGCCACAGGATCGCCACGACGACGGGCGAGAGGATCGACGGCGCGTACACGATCGTGCGCGTCACGCCCGACCAGCGATCGTCGTCGCGCAGGAGCAGCGCGAGCGCGAGGGCGAGCACGAGCCCGATCGGCACGCTGAGCAGCGCGTACAGCAGCGTCGCGCGCACCGACGCAGCGAACGTCGGATCCGCGGCGAGGCGCGCGTAGTTCTCGAGCCCGATCCAGCGCGCGTCGTCGAGCGGCCGCAGCGGCGACCACTCCGAGAGCGACAGCGCGATCGTCGCCGCGGCCGGACCGAGGAAGAACACGGCCGCTCCGATCGCCCAGGGCGCGAGCAGCCTGTACGCGGCGCGGTCCTCGAGCTGCCCGAGCCGGCCGCGCTTGCTCGCGCGCGTCGAGAGCCACAGCGCGAGCGCCGCCACGATCGCGAGCGTAAACGAAGCCTCGACGGTCCGGCTCGGCAGGCGCGACCGCGACGCGCGTTCGCGTTCTCGCGCGAGGTGCTCGTCGACCTTGCGCGACATGCTCGCGCACGTGGCCGCGACGTCGCACTCCGGCGCCAACAGGATCTGCGACAGCTCGGCGGCGCACAGGTCCTGGATCTTGCGCCAGTTCGCGAGCGGCGGCATGAAGCGCGCCGTCGGCAACACGTCGAGGAACACGTGCTCGCTCTGCGGCGGACGCACCGGATCGAGGAAGTCCGTGCTCTCCGCCGCGGCCCTCAGACCCGGAGCGCCGTTGCCGATGCGCGCCAGCAAGCCCTGGAACTCGCGCCCCGCGAGCGCGCGCACCATCTCGTAGGCGAGCTGCGGTTCGCGCGATGTGCGCGGCACGACATAGGCCGTCATCGCGATCGCCGTCGCCTCGCGCTCGCCGCGCGGAAGCGGCGCGACATCCCACTCGAAGCTGTCGATGTACTTGAAGCGGTAGGTCTCCCAGTACCCGACCGGGCCGTAGAACGCGGCGCGCCCGGCCTGAAACAGACCCTGGCTGTACGTGACCTCGAAGCTCGCGTCGAAGGACGCGACGCGCTCGGTGTGCAGCAGAGCGCGCACGAACTGCAGCGCGCGCACGGCCTCGGGTTCGTGCAGCCGCGAGCGCTCGAGCTTCTCGTCGAGCAAATCGCCGCCGCTCTGCCAGATCCACGGCGTCACGGCCTGCAGCCACTGCGTGAGCGAGATTCCGTACTGGTCGACTCGCCCGTTGCCGTCGGTGTCGCGCGTCGTCTTGCGGCACGCGTCGAGCAGTTCGTCCCACGTCCAGCCCGCTCTCGGCTCGGGCACGCCCGCGGCGCGCAGCAAGTCGCGGTTGAAGTACATCACGTACGGCGTGAAGGTCGACGTGAGCCCGTAGAGATGGCCGCGCGCGTCGCGCAGGCCGTCGATCACCGGCAGGTACTCGTCCGCGTTCCACGTCGCATCGGCTGCGAAATACGGCTCGAGATCGACCAGCGCGCCCTCCGCGAGGAACGCGCCGAACTCCGTGACGTCGATGCGCGTCACGTCGAGCTGCAGGTCGCCCGCGAGCATGAAGCGCGACTTGTCCTGCTGACCGACCGCGCCGCTCTGCTCGACCATCTGCACGTCGAGCCCGGGGTAGCGCGCCTCGAACTCGCGCTCGAGCGCGTGCAGGCCCGGCCAGGACTCGAAGCCGCGCTCGTCGACCATCACGACGAGCCGCCGAGCTTGCGCGGCTTCGACGCCGGCCTGGCCGCGGGCCTCGGCGACGAGCGCGAGCGCGGCGGCCACGAGTCCTGCGAGCATCCGGCGCATCGTCGCGCGGTTTGTAGCAGCGCGCCCTCGCCCGCGCAAAACGCGCAAGCTAGCTTGCGCGCCCCGTGAGTCCCTCCGCACGACCCTCGCCCACCGAATCCCACGCGCCCAGCGACGAGCTCCCGCGCCTCTCGCGGCGCGTCGACGGCGCGTCGCACCGCCGCTTCCTGGAGGCGGCCGGCACGCGCATGGCGCTGCTCGGCGACGAGCTCGGGCGCTTCGAGTGCTGGATGTGGCCGCTCGCGCTCGTGCGCGATCTCGAGTTGTGGGTGAAGGCGGACCTCCTCCACCGCGGCCGCGATCTCGCGCGCGCGGTCGCCGTCCAGCCCGATCACACCGAGATCGAGCTCGTCGGACCAGATTTCCGCATCGTGCAGCGCCTGTTCGTCGCGCGCGAGCGCCGCGCCGCGTGGATCGCGCTCGAAGTCGAGTCGACGCGCGACCTCGAGCTGCAGATGCGTTTCACGCCGCGCTTCGAGCCGATGTGGCCGGCGGGTTTCGGCGGACGGATGGCGCTGCGCGACGACGAGACGGGCGCGGTGGCGCTGAGCGAAGAACTCGGACGTTTCGCGGCCTTGCTCGGCAGCCCGGAGGCCGAGCCGTGCGAGTTCGAGGCCGACCACGCCGCGCCGCGAGATCCGCTGAGCGTGCGGATCCCGTGCAGCGCCGCGCGCGCCGCAAGCGGGCCGCTCTTGTTCTTCATCGCCGGGGCCGAGCAACGGCCGCAAGCGCTGTCGGACTCCGCGCGCGTCGGTGAGCACGGCGCCGCGCAAGGTCGATCGCGGCTGGAAGCCGTGCTTGCGAGCGCCCGAGACGAGTACCGTTGGATCTCGCGCAGCTGGCCCAACGAGGCGCGCGAGCTCGAAGCGAAGTGGAAGCAGTTCCTCGCGCGCACGACGCACTTCGAGAGCGACGACGCGCGGCACACCGAGGCGTTCTTGTGGGCCAAGATCGCGATCGAGAAGGCCTGGGTCGAAGTCGACGGGCTCGGCCGCGGGCTCGTCGCGGGGCTCGCGCCGAGCGGCGCGAGCGAGCGGCCCGGCTTCGGCTGGTTCTTCGGCGGCGACGCGCTCGCCGCTTCGCGCGCGATGTGCGCCTACGGCGACTTCGAAGGCGCGCGGCGCGCGCTCGAGTTCGTCGCGGGCCAGCAGCGCGCCGACGGAAAGATGCAGCACGAGCTCGTGCTCTCCGCGGGCCTGTGCAACTGGCTCGAGGACTATCCGTACGCCTACTACAAGGCCCAGATCACGCCCGGGTTCATCGCGTGCCTGCACAACTACTTCGTGCACTCGGGCGACCTCGAGCTGGTGCGCAAGCTGTGGCCGAACGCGCTGGCGGCGTATCGCTGCTGCCTCGCGAACCTCGAACCCGACGGACTGCTCTCGAACCGCACGCTCGGCATTGCGGCGGTCGAAGCGGGATCGCTCGTCGGGAAGATCCGCTCGGACATCTACCTGCACGGAATCTGGGTCAGCGCGTTGACGGGCGTGGAGCAGATGGCCCTCGAGCTGGAGCAGCGCGAGGTCGCTGCGGAGGCCGCGACGGAACTGGCCCGTGCCCGCGCAGCGTCGGAGAGCTTCTGGTCGGAAAAGGACGGCCGTTACGGCTTCGCGCAACTCGTCGACGGTTCGCTGAACACGGACTCGACGTCGTACCAGGCGTTGTCGCTCTCGCGAGCGCAGCTCGGCTCCGATCGGTCGCTGGCCAGCGCCGCCGCACTCAACCGGCCCAACCTCGCGAGCGACTGGGGAGTGCGGCTCTTCGCCGACGACGCCAGCGTCTACGACACGTCGAGCTACAACACGGGCTCGGTGTTCCCCTACACGAACAACTTCGCGATCCTCGCGCAGTTCTCGAACGGCCTGTCGGCCTCGGGCCATCAGTTGCTCGCGTCCCAGGTCGCGCTGCACAACTTCAGCGGGCTCGGCTTCGTTCCTGAGCACCTTCGCTCCGATCGCTGCGAGACTCCGCCGCGCGGTGTGCCGCATCAAATCTTCAGCTCGAGCTGCCTGCTTCAATCGACGCTCTTCGGCGTGTTGGGATTCCGCGCGTCCGCGACCGCCGGCGCGCTCATCCTGGCGCCGCAGCTACGGGCGAGTTCGCACCGCTATGCGTTTCGCCACGTCTGCCTGGCGCGCTCGTCGTTCGACCTCGAGCTCGTGCGGGACGTCGCTGCTTCGCAGCAGCGACGTTCCGAGCTCGTCGTGCGCGTGCGGCGCTTCCGGGGCGAGTCGCTGAAGCTCTTCGTTCGGCCCCTGCTCGCACCCTTGACGCGAAATGCGCGCACCGCGGAGCTCCCGGTCGAGCTGCGCCGCGTCGGGGCCGCGCTCCAAGCACGAGCCCTCGGCGTGCAGCTGGGAGACGACCTCGCGCTGTCTCTGACTTACGAATCCGGCCCCGAGCTCCTGCTCGACGACTCGCCGCTCGTCGAAGGCTCGACGTCGTCGCGCCTGCGCGTGTGCGAGGTCGAATTCGACGACACGCAGGTCACCTGGACCCTCTGGGGGCTCGCGGGGCGCTCGTACCGAATCGGCGTGCGCTCCGACCGCCGCGTGCGCTTCGAGGGCGCGCGCGAAGCCGGGCCGAGCGAGGCGGGAGCGCGCGAGCTCGAAATCACCTTCCCCGCGGACCCGCGCGCCCGGTTCGTCTCCCAGACCTTGCGCGCCGTCGCGCTGGATTAGCCGCCAACATGACTCCCCGCACTCGACGACACTCTCCGCACGAAGGCATCGGTCCCCTCGCGACACTCCCGCTGGATGGCGGCGGCGTGAAAAAGGTCGAGGTGTTCGAAGCGCAGCTCGAAACCGCTGGCGCGAAGGCGCACGTCTTCCGGCCGGTGCTGGACGGCGGCGTGAAGCCCGGCCCGTCGCTCGCGCTCGCCTTCACCCCCGAGCTCGTGAGCGCCGCGCTCGCCGACGACGCTCCGCTGCGCGCGCAGTTCGAATTCGACGGAACCACCGTCCGCGCGCAGGTCGCGTTCAAGGAACACGCGCACTTCTACGGCGGCGGGCCGAGCGCGGGCCGGCTTCTGCGCAACGGCCGCGCGGTCGAGTTCTGGAACACCGACGCGTGGCGCTTCGGCGAGAGCACCTCGGCTCTGTACTCGTCGCACCCCGTCGCCCTCGCGGTGCTCGTCGATGGCTCGTGCGTCGCGATCGTCGCCGATTCCGTGCGCCGCGGGCAGCTCAGCTTCGCCACCGACGGCGTCGAGTTCGCCTTCGAGAGCGAGCCCTTCGACGTGTGGATCCTCGAAGCCCCCAACCCTGCCGCCATCCTCGAAGCGCTCACCGAACTGCTCGGCCGCATCGAACTTCCGCCGCTCTGGGCCCTCGGGTACCAGCAGTGCCGCTGGAGCTACGCGAGCGCCGCGGAGGTGCGCGAGGTCGCCGCGAAGCTGCGCTCGAAGCGCATGCCGTGCGACGCGATCTGGCTCGACATCGACTACATGAAGGAGTTCCGCACCTTCACCTGGGATTCCGAGCGCTTCCCCGAGCCCGAGAAGCTGATCGAGGAGCTGCAGGCGCAAGGCTTCAAGGTCGTGACGATCCTCGACCCGGGGATCTCCATCGCGAAGCGCTATCCGACGCACAAGAGCGGCCTCGACGGCGCGCACTTCGTGGTGAACGAGCGCGGCGAACCGATCGTCGGCCGCGTGTGGCCCGGGCCGTGCCACTTTCCCGACTTCACGCGCGACGAGACGCACGCGTGGTGGGCGGCGCAGGTCGAGAAGTTCGTCGCCAGCGGCGTCGACGGCCTGTGGATCGACATGAACGAGCCCAGCGTGTTCCGCACGCCCGCGCGGACGCTGCCGCACTCGGCGCGCCACCACGGCCTGGGCGGAGGCGACCACGCGAAGCTCCACAACCTCTACGGCCAGCGCATGGCGAGCGCGACGCGCGAAGGCTTGCTCAACGCGCGCCCCGAGCAGCGCCCGTTCGTGCTCACGCGCTCGAACCACTTGAGCGGCGCGCGCTTCGCGGCGCAGTGGACCGGCGACAACCAGGCGACGTGGGAGGACCTGCGCTGGTCGATCGCGATGACGCTCACACTTGGTCTGTGCGGCCAGCCCTTCGCCGGCGCCGACGTCGGCGGCTTCGACGGCGATCCGAGCCCGGAGCTGTTCGCGCGCTGGTTCGAGCTCGGCGCGTTCCTGCCCTTCATGCGCGGCCACAGCGAGAAGAGCGCCTGCCGCAAGGAGCCCTGGGCCTTCAGCGGCGAGTTCGAGCGCGCGGTGAAAGCCGCTCTCGAACGCCGCATGCAGTTCCTGCCGACGCTCTACACGTTGTTCGAGGAAGCGCAGCGCACCGGCATGCCCATCGTGCGCCCGATGTTCTTCGCCGACCCCGGCGACCGCGCGCTGCGCGAAATCGACGACCAATTCCTCTTCGGCCCCGACTTGATCGTCGCACCCGTCGTCGAGGAAGGCGCGCGCAAGCGAACCGTCGTGCTCCCCTCCGCCGGCGCCGAGGGCTGGTACCTCTACCCCACCGAGCTCGAAGGCCACTCGAAGGACATGCTTCCGCCCGGCCGCTATTCGGTCGACGCTCCGCTCGGCCAGACGCCGATTTTCGCGCGCGCGGGCCGCATCATCGCCAACAAGCCATCGAAGCAGCACACCGGCGCGCAAGCGCACGAGGATCCCGTGCTGCACGTGTTCTTCGACTCGTCGCTCCACGCGACGGGCCAGCTCTACGAGGACGACGGCGCATCGCGCAACGTCGAGGGCAAGCTCACCCAGCTCTCCGCGCGCCTGCTGCGCGGCCGCGTCGTCATCGACGCCTTCGTGAACGGCGAAGAAGTGCTCGACCGCGCCTGGCGCGTCGTCGCGCACGGCCTCAAGCCGATCAAGGCCTGAAGCGCGCGAGCGCCGCGCCAACGCGAGCTCGTTCCGCCACCGCGGGCGGCGGCAGGAGGCCCGGGCTAAGCGGCGGCCGCTGGCGGCGCCGGGGCGACGGCGGGCAACATCAAGAGCATCTCGAAGGCCGGGAAGGTGTGCAGCTTCACCTTCGCGCGGCCGACGACGAGGTCGACGCCGGGCGAGCGTTCGAAGGCCGGGGCGGCGCCGGCGCGCAGACCCTGGCAGCCCTCGGAGCGCGCGGACACGCGCTTCTGATAGAGGTCGCGGAGCGCGCCGTCGATGGAGCCGCCGATGAGGTTGCAGACTTCGACCATCGCGTCCTTCTGCGCGCGGTCGAGCTCCTTGTCCTTGCGACGCGAGCTCACGACCTCGTCGGTCATCATCATCAAGTAGCAGGAGAACGAGATCGCGTCGCCGAGCGGGACGAGGATCGCGCCGTGCTGCGCGACGCCGTCGATCGTGACGCCGAACTTGAAGGCGATGTGCACGCAGCGCTCGCCGGCGAGCTTGTTCGCGCTGCGCTGGGCCTGAAGGCTCTCCAGCGTCAGCGGCCGGTCGAGGAACATGCCGAGGTCGTCGCAGATGCGGCGCAGCAGCGCTTCGCAGACCGCGGAGTCCTGTTCGAGAGTGTCGCTGTGGGTCGGTTGCATGGGACGTCCGTGCGCGTTCACGCGGCTTGCGCGCTCGGAGTGCGGCGCCAGAGCTCGACGCAGAATTCACCGCCGCCGGTGCGGTACACGAGCGAGCCGGCGGGCGGGCCGAGCGCGGCGCGCCCCGAGCGCTCGAGGAACGGCACGCTGATCGTGAACTCGCCGATCGGATCGAGCGCCTGGCTCTTCAGCCAGCCGGTGATCATGTTGGCGCACTCCTTCAGCGCGTCGTCGATCTCCTCGGGCGCCAGCGGCTCGCCTTCGGGCGCCATCAGCAGTCCGCGGGCGATCGCCGTCGCGCAACCGCCGCCCGCGCGCAGAGCCACGCGGCCGTCGAGGGCGCCGCGGAACTCCACGACCGCCTCGCGGCCCGAACGCTGCGGCGCTTCGCCGGTCGAGCCGGGCTGGAGCGCACTGTCGCCGCGCGCCTCGGCCGGCTCGGGCGGTGCGCCGCCTTCGATGCGCGCGAGCCGCGCGCAGTCGCCGATCATGCTCGCGAAAATCGTGGCCACCCCGCTCTCGAGGTGCGTGAGCAGCTCGGAGTCGGCGGGCAGCGCCGTGGAGCGCGTCGCGGGAGTCGCAACGCCTTCAGCCAAGGTACGCCTCCAGGGCGCGGCGGATGCTCTCGGGAGTGAACGGCTTGGTGACGTAGCCGTTCGCGCCCAGGTCGAGCGCCGAGTTCATCATCGCCTCGCCGCCTTCGGTCGTGACCATGATCATCGGCAGCTTCTCCTTGGCGTGGTTCACGCGCACCGCCTTGACGAAGTCGACGCCGTTCATCTCGGGCATGTTGACGTCCGAGAGGATCAGGTCGATGTCGGGATCGCTCTGCAGCTTCGCGAGCCCCTCGACGCCGTTGCCGGCCTCGACCACCGAGTTCACCGGGATCTCGGCCTGGCGCAGCACGCGGGTGATGATCTTCCGCATGGTGGCGGAGTCGTCGACGATCAGGACCTTGTTCATCGCTGGATGGTTCTTCTGCTGGGGGTGGTTCGCCTGGATTTTCGCGACGACGGCGAGCGGACGGGAACCGCGCCATCGGCGAGCCCGTGTTTCGAGTGTGAGACGCGCCGATCTTTAGGCCCCGAGCGCTTTCACGGGACCCCGGCCACGGGGCCGAACGCCCACGTTCAAACGCGCGAGACGGACAGGCGGCACGGCCACCCGCGGAAGTCGAGTTCGCGCCCGGAGCACGGCGCCGCGCTCAAGTTCTCGTCCAGCGAGCTCACGTGCTCGGGCAACATCAACTCGTTGCGCCCGGGCAGCCAGCTCTTCAAGTTTCCGCCGAGGATGTTCACCAGCTCCAGGAGCGTCGCCTCGACTTCGTGGTCCTCGAGCGTCGCCACCGGCTTGCGGTAGAACGCGGCCGCGAACTCGCGCGCGGATTCGCGCGGGCAGTAGAGCCGGACGTCGACCGCGGACTCGCCGCGCACGGCGATGCGCGCCGACATCACCTCGCCGCGCGAGGGCGCGTGGCCGGCGCGTTCCGGCCGGCGGATCGAGTCGCCGAGCACGGCGCTCCAGACGCTCGCGAACATGCGGTCGATCGCCTGCTCCAATCCTTCGTCGCTCCACGCGGTCGTCATGGCTGCTGGTTCCTTGGTTCAGGCCGCTTTCACGCGGTAGCACGAGCTCTGAACCTGCTCCGACTGGAAGCTCTCGTCCACGTTGATCGTGGTCTCGGCGGTTCCGAGGAACAGGTAGCCGTCGGGCCTCAGCACGCGGCGGATGTTGGCGAGGATCCCGCGCTTGGTCGGCACGTCGAAGTAGATCATCACGTTGCGCAGCATGATCAGGTCCATGCTGGGCAGCGTGGACCACGCGTGCCCGACGAGATTGAACTCGCGCCATTCGACCGACTTGCGCAGGCTCTCGTCGATCTGCCAGTCGATGCCCTGCTTCTTGAAGTACTTCACGAGCAGCGGCGCCGGCAGCCCGCGGTTCACCTCGAGCTGGCTGTACACGCCTTCGCGGCAGCGCGCGAGCATGACCTGGGAGATGTCGGTCGCGATGAAGCGCACTTTCCAGCTCGCGAGCTGCGGGAAGTCCTCGCGCATCATCATCAGCATCGAGAACGGTTCCTGGCCGCTCGACGCGGCGCCGCACCAGATGTCGAGCGTGCGCTCGTTCTTGCGCGCTTCCATGAGCGCCGGGATCACGCGCTGACGCAGGTGCTGGTAGGGCGCGAGGTCGCGGAAGAACGAAGTCTCGTTCGTGGTCAGCGCGTCGACGACCTTCTGCGCCACCGGACTGTGGCGGCTCCTGCGCAGCTCGCGCACGACGCCGGCGATGTCGCCCAGGCCGCACTGGGTCGCGACCGGCGACAGGCGCGTGTCGACCAGGTACTCCTTGCCGGGCTCGAGCACGATCGCGGCCGCTTCGCGAATGAACTCGCAGATGTAGCGGAAATCGTCGGGGTGGAGGGCCATGGTGGGTCAGGCCCCCTTCGCGAGGCGGGTGTGGGACGAGCGACGGAGGACCTCGGCGGCCACGTTCTCGAGCGGCAGCACGGCGTCGGCGAGTCCGGCGCGCGCGACCGCTCCGGGCATGCCCCAGACCACGCTGGTGGCTTCGTCCTGGACGATCACCTGCCCTCCGGCCGCGCGAATGCGCTGCACGCCGAGCAAGCCGTCCTGGCCCATGCCCGTGAGCACGACCGCGAGCGTCGACGCGCCGTAGAGCTCCGCCACCGAGCGGAAGAGCACGTCGACCGCCGGCCGGCAGAAGTTCTCGGGCGCGCCGTGGTGCAGCGCGACTTGCGCTCCGTGCTCGCGGGGCTTGACGACCATGTGGAAGTCGCCGGGCGCGATGAGCACGCAGCCGGGCGCGAGCAGGTCGCCCTCGGCGGCTTCGCGGATGCGCAGCTTGCTGATCGACTGCAAGCTCTGAGCGAGGTTCGAGGTGAACACAGGCGGCATGTGCTGCACGATCAAGATCGGCAGCGGGAAGTCCGCGGGGAACGAGGGCAGCAAGACGGCCAGCGCGTTCGGTCCGCCCGTCGAGACACCGATCGCGACGCACTCGATGCGCGCGGGGCGTTCGAGGCGCGCGGGCGAGAACTCGGTCGGCGAAGAGCTCTTGCGCGGCGAGATCCGCTGCACGTTCGGCGGCGGAGTCGGCGCCGCTTGGCGCAGCGCGGTCGAGTGCAGAGTGGGCGGAGCGGCGGGTTTGGCGCTGCGCGGCGCCGCGCAAGCGCGCGCGCACTCCCTGACGCACGCCAGCAGCGCCGCGATCGCCGCTTCCGAGTCCACGCACGCGGTCGCGCCGTCCGCGCCGGCGGCGCGCGCTTCCTGCTCGTCGGCGAGTCCGGCGGACCCGTCGCGCACCGCGGCGACGACGACGCACTGGGGCGCGACCTGGCGCAGCGCCGTGAGCAGCGGCCCCCAGTGGCCGGCCGCGAACTCCGCGTCGACGACGACGACGTGCGGTTGCTTTTCGCCCGCGCGCGCGAGCGCCGATGCCTCGCTCCCGAGCACCGCGAGGAGCTCGAGGTCGTCCGCCACCAGCGCAGCGCGCAAGCTGAGGCGCGTCCGGGCGTCCGCCGCCACGGCCATCACACGCGTGCGTTCCATGGCTCGACGATCAGCTCTGAGCGAGTCCGAGGATGGCGAGCTTCTGCTGCACCATCTCCGGCGTGAAGGGCTTCATCAGGTACTCGTTCGCGCCGGCGGCAAGCGCGCGCACGACCTGCTCCATCTCGGTCTCGGTGGTGACCATCATCAGCGGCATGTCGCGCCAACGCTGTTCGGCGCGCACCGAGCGGATGAAGTCGTAGCCGTTCATCTCCGGCATGTTCCAGTCGACGAGGGCGATGTCGGGGCGCTCGACATTCTGAAGCTTCGCCAGCGCATCCTTGCCGTTGACGGCTTGGATGACCTCGAAGCCCAGACCCGTGAGGATGCGGGTGAGGACCGTACGGATGACGGCGGAGTCGTCGACCACAAGTGCGCGCACTGGAACTTCCTTCTCGATTCGGGGGGACTGAAAATGCCGGCAAGCCGCTATCGGAAGACGGCCCGGCCGGACTCAATCCACCCGACGGCGCAGCGTCGCGACGCGGCCTAATTCGCGGCTTCGAGCGTGCGGTCGATGTCGAGCACCAGCAGCAGGTTGTTCTCGCGTTGGATCACGCCGCGGATCAGGCGCCGGCTCTCCCCCTCGAGATTCTCGGGCGGGCGTTCGAGCGAGCTCGATTCGACCTCGACCACGTCTCCGATCTCGTCGACCAACAGGCTCACGGCGCCGTCGTCGCAGCGCACGACCACGTTCATCGGCTTCGCGCCCGCGGGGAACGGCGGCCGTCCGAGCCGCCGCCGCAGATCGATCGCGGTGACGATCTGTCCGCGCAGGTTGATCAGGCCGCGAATGACGTCGGGCGCCAGCGGGACGGGCGTCATGTCCTGCTCGCGGATCACCTCCTGCACGTTGTCGACTTCGACGCCGAAGGTGCTCCGATCGAGAAGGAAGGTGCAGAACTGCTGGGTGCGGCGCGTTTCGACGCCGGCGGTATCGGAGCTCATACGGAGACCTCGTCGGCGAGCGGCGCCATGGAATGCGAAGCGGGATCGAGCCGGCGCACGACGGCGGCGACGTCGATCATGTCGGTGACCTTGGACTGCACCACGCCGGTGCCCGTGATCAGGCCGCGGCGCGAGCGCGGGTCGAGCTTCAACTCCTGCTCGACGATGTCGAGGATGCGCTCGACCACCAGCGCGTAGTTGCGGTCGCCGACGCGCACGACGACGGCGTGCACCGAGTCGCGCGTGGTCTGGTCGAGCGAGCTCTTGCGGCCGAACGCCTGGGCCAGCGGGAGCAGCGGCAGGATCTCGTCGCGGTACTGCACCACGCGTTGATCCCCCGAGGCCTCGATGTCGCGCAGACGGAATTCCTCGAGGCGCGCGGCCTCTTCGAGCGGCGCGGCCATGCGCAGGTCTTCGCCGACCTGGAACAGCAGCAGACGCTTGGTTTCGCTGCCCGCGCGAAGTGTTTCGCCCTCCGCGACGTAGCTCGTGCGCTCCTGCGCATCGCCGAGCAGACGGGCGCGCTGCGCGAGGCCGAGCACGTCGAGGATCAGCGCGACGCGGCCGTCGCCCATGATCGTGGCGCCGGCGAACACCGGGACCGACTTCAGCCACTTGGTGAGTGGCTTGACGACGATCTCCTCGGTGTCGCAGATGCGGTGCACGACCAGCCCGAACTGCCGGCCGTCGGTCTGCAGGATCACGATGTGGATCGCTTCGTCGTCCGCGACATCGAGCGGCGGCAGCCCGAGCTCGCGGTCGAGGTGCACCAGCGGCAGCAGCCTGCCGCGCAAGCGGTACACGAGCGCGCCTTCGATCGAGCGGATGGCGTTCCTGCGCGCCTCGCCTTCCAGGCGCACGAGCTCGACCAAGGACACCTGCGGGATCGCGAAGCGCTCCTCGCCGGCCATCACCATCAACGCGGGGATGATCGCAAGGGTGAGCGGGATCTTGATGCGCAGCGTGAGGCCGTGCTCGAAGCGGTTGGTGATGTCGACCTGGCCGCCGATCTTCTCGATGTTCGACTTCACCACGTCCATGCCGACCCCGCGGCCGGAGATGTTGGTGACGTTCTGCGCGGTCGAGAGCCCGGCTGCGAAGATCAAGCTGCAGGCCTCGCGCTCGGTCATGCGAGACGCTTGCTCCTGGGTGATGAGCCCGTTCGCCACGGCCTTGCGCTTCACGCGCTCGACGTCGATGCCGCCGCCGTCGTCCTCGATCTCGAGGATCACCTGCCCGCCTTCGTGGAACGCGCGCAGCGTCAGCGTGCCCTCGGCGGGCTTGCCGCGCTCGGCGCGCAGCGCGGGCGGCTCGATGCCGTGGTCGCACGAGTTGCGCACGATGTGCGTCAGCGGGTCCTTGATGGCCTCGAGGATGGTCTTGTCGAGCTCGGTCTCCTTGCCCTCCATCTCCACCCGGATCGACTTGCCCAGCGCGGCGGACATGTCGCGCACGACGCGCGGGAGCTTGCCCCACACGGTCATGATCGGCTGCATGCGCGTCTTCATCACGCTCTCCTGCAGCTCGGTGGTGATCAGGTTCAAACGCTGCGTCGTCGCGACGAAGGCGTTGTCGCTGGAGTGCGACGCCAGCTGCAGCACTTGATTGCGCGCCAGCACGAGTTCGCCGACGAGGTTCATCAGCTTGTCGAGCTGTCCGACGTCGACGCGGATCGAGTTCTCGGCCACGCCGGCGCCGGGCGCAGCGGCTGCGGCAGGCTTGGCGCGCTCCGGCGATGGTGCGGCCGACGGTGCGGCCGACGCGCTCGTCGCCTCGCGGGCGACCGGCTGTGCTGCGGGCGTCGCGGCCTGGGGGACCGGCTCGCTCGGTGCGGCTGCAGGCGCAGCGCTCGTTTGCGCGCTCGTCGTCTCGCTTGCCGACGCGTTCGCGGGCGCGTTCGCAGTTGGCGCAGTTGGCGCAGTCGGGGCCGCCGGCTTGGCGCCTGCAGCTCCGCTCGCTCCGCCCTGCAACGACTTGAGCTGCGCCTTCAACGCCTCGAACTCCTCGTCGCCCTCGGCGCCGTTGGTCTCGATCGTGGTGAGCATCTGGCGCACCGCGTCGACGAGCTCGAGCAGCGCGGTCGTGATCTGCCCGTCCACACCCAGCTTTCCATCGCGCAACAGCGACAGCAGGTTCTCCCCCGCGTGCGTCAGCGACTCGAGGCGCGAGAAGCCCAGGAAGCCGCACGCGCCTTTGATCGAGTGGATCGTGCGGAAGATGCTCGAGAGCATTTCCCGGGTCTGCGGGTGGCTCTCGAGCTCGAGCAACTCGCTGTCGAGCCGATCGAGGTTCTCGTAGCTCTCGACCAGGAACTCTTTGACGACGTCGTCCATCTCTCCCATCGGGATTGCCCTCCGTGCGAGTGCCTCGCCCGACCGCGACTTGGGGCGGGGCGCACGTGGGGCGAATCGGATCGGAGTGGGAAAGACTTGACGCCGCGCCGCTGCGAGGCGGTTTGCAATCCCGAAATGGGACAGCCGAGCGCGCCGACGATCGCCGCCGCCCACGCTGCGCCTCGCGCGCGTGGGGTTCACTCTCGCGACCCGGCCGCCGGGGGAGAGTGGGGTGAGCGAGGGGACTCGAACCCCCGACCCCCAGGACCACAACCTGGTGCTCTAACCGACTGAGCTACGCCCACCGTCCGCACGCGGCAGTCTTGCGCCGCGCCCCGTCGCCGAAGCCAGGGGGGCGGAAAGGATCGGCCCGCGACAGGGCCTTGTCAAGCACGGCGCGGCCGACCTCGCGAGCGCCGCAGTGGAGAAGGCGCCTCGGCTTTGCTCTAACCAACGCGTCCGCCTGCGCCTCGCGGGTCGACTCTGCCGATGGAGGGCGGCCGGGGCAGGCCCGGTGCACTTCGCCCCCACCCCGCCACCCCATTACCTCCCCCGATGAAGTTCCTCCCCCACCTCGCCGCCGCAGCCCTCGTCGCACTCGCTTCCTGTTCGGCGCCGCAGTTCAGCGTCGCGCCTACCTACGGCCTGTTCGAGCCCAAGGGCGACGTGAGCTACGTCTCCTCCGGCGGGGGGAGCGCGAGGAACTCGGTCGAGACGCTCGGTCTCGACGACAGCGAGGGCACGTTCGGCGCGCGCGCGGACTTCAAGTGGGGCGTGCCGCACTTGACCGTGTCGACGCAGGCCTCGAGCTGGGACGGCGACGGCACGCTCACGGCCGACTTCGGCGGCATCAGCGCGGGCGTGAACGTCGAATCGGAGCTCGACCTCGCGCTGCACCGCGCGATCCTGACCTTCGACGTGCTCCCCACCGACATGTTCGAGCTCGGGCTCGGCTTCGGCGTGACGGCCGCCGACATCGAGGCGCAAGTCACCGACGATCTGTCGAACACCACCGAGTCCGCGGACGAGGTCGCGCCGATTCCGTTGCTCGCGCTGCGCGCCGGTTTCCGCGTCTGGAAGCTCGATTTCGAGGCCTTGGTCGCCGGCATGAGCCTCGACAGCGGCGACGACGAGGCCACCTACGTCGAAGCCGATCTCAACGCGCGGCTCGCGCTGTTCGGCGAACCCGGCGGAGTGAACGGCTCGCTGATGCTCGGCTGGCGCCAGGTCGACATCGACGTCGAGTACACCGACGGCGGCGACGACGTGGCGCTCGACCTGACCTTCAGCGGCCCCTATTTCGGGCTACAGATCGGGATCTGAAGTCCGCCATGCCAGCCGACGCGCCCAACCCGTCTCAGCCCGAGCAAGCTCCGCCCGAGCCGGCGCCGCGCGAGGGCGCGAAAGCGGACGGCGCGAGCTCGGGGCCGAGCTGGGGCGCCATGAGCGATCGGCACTGGTCGAAGGCGCGCAAGGATTCGAATCGCGAGGCGCTCGACTACTACCGCGAGCGCTCGAAGGCGCCGGGCGTCGCCGAGGGCGGCGCCGAGCGCAACTTCTACTGCATGCGCTGTGACGGCGTGATCCCCTTCGACACGAAGGCGGAAACCTGCCCGCACTGCGGCGCGGCGCTGGACGAACACGTCAAGCGCTACTTCAACTGGGTGGAGATCAACGAGCCGCCGGCGAGCGACTTCCTGCCCCTGCTGAAGGTGGCGGCGCTCGGCTTCGGCGCTTTGCTCGTCCTCGTGGTCCTCGTTTGGTGGTGGTGGTCGTGAGCGATCCGCGTTTCGATCGACAGGTCCGGTTCAAGGAGCTCGGCGCCGCGGGGCAAGCGCGCTTGGAAGCGGCGAGCGCCGTGGTCGTCGGCTGCGGGGCGCTGGGCGGATCGATCGCGATGCAGCTCACGCGCTCTGGGCTGGGGCGGCTCACGCTCGTCGACCGCGACATCGTCGAGCTCTCGAATCTGCCGCGGCAGGTGCTGTTCAGCGAAGCGCACCTCGGCGCACCGAAGGCGCTCAGCGCGCGCGACGAGCTCGCGCGCATCGGCGGGCCGACGAAGCTCGAAGCGCACGCCGAGCACCTCGACTCCGACAACATCGCGGAGCTCGCGCGCGGCGCCGACATCGTGCTCGACGGCACGGACAACCTCGCGACGCGCTACCTCGTCAACGACTTCTGCGTCGAGCGCGACGTGCCCTGGGTCTACGGCGGCGTCGTCGGGGCAGCGGGGCTGGTGATGCCGATCACGCCGGGCATCAGCGCGTGCCTGCGCTGCGTTTTCCCCGAGCCGCCGCCGCCCGGGAGCCTGCCGACGTGCGACACCGCCGGCGTGATCCTGCCCGCGGTCGCCGCGATCGCGTCGCTGCAGTGCGCCGCCGCGCTGCGCATCCTGAGCACGCCGCGCGAGCGCTGGCCGCAGCTCGAGTGCCGGTTGATCGAGCTCGACGTGTGGCACCTCGACGCGCGCTCGATCCACGCGGCGCGCGATCCGCAGTGTCCGTGCTGCGGAGCGCGCGAGTTCGAGCACCTCGACGCGCCGAGCGAGGGGCTCGCGATTTCGCTGTGCGGACGCAACACGGTGCAGGTGCGCCCCGGAGGCCGACGCCAGGCGGTTGATCTGCCGTCGCTGGCCGCACGATTGCAGGCCAGCGTGCGCGACCTCGCGCTGCAGGACGGGCTGCTCGTGTTCGCGGCCGAGGGCAAGCGCTTCACGGTGTTCCGCGACGGGCGCGCGCTGATCGAGGGCCTCGACGACGCGGTGCGCGCGCGCGCGCTGTACGACCGCTTCCTGGGTTCGTGACGGGGCGGCTCCGTGGCGCGTGAGTGGGTGCCGGCCGAGTCCGTGCCGGGGAGCGGCGCCGGACCCGCGCTCGCGATCCTGGCCGCGGGCGCGAGCCGCCGCTTGGGCCAGTGCAAGGCGCTGGTCGAGTGGAAGGGACTCACGACGCTCGAGCGACTGGCGCGCGCGGGCGCGTGCTTCGCCTCGGCGCCGCCGATGGTCGTGAGCGGCGCGCACCACGAAGCCATCGCGGCGCGCGCGAGCGCTGGGATCGAGGTCGTTCGCAACCCGGCCTGGGAACTCGGCCGGCTCGGCAGCGTGCGCGTGGCCCGCGACGCGCGAGCGGGCTTCGATCTGTGCCTCGCGCCCGTTGATACGCCCCTGGTCGAGCGCGAGGTGTTCGAGCAGCTCGCGCGAGCGTGGCGAGAAGCCGGCGCCCCCGCGGAGGGCTGGCTCGCGCCGTGCACGGCGGGCGTTCCTCCGCGCTACGGCCACCCCATCGTCGTGGGCCGCGCCCTGCTCGCGAAGCTCGAGCAACTCGCCCCTTCGCAGAGCCTCCGCGACCTTCGCGCGCTGGCGCGCCCGCTCCTGGCGGTCGTCACTTCCAGCCGCGCGATCCTGGACGACCTCGACACACCGGAAGATCTTTCCAGGCTTCGCATTCGCGAGAGCGCTGAATAAAGCGCGCCGTTTGGGTGCAGCTCCGGAGGGGTGTCGGACGATACACGCCGACCGCTCCCCATGAGTTTCCAAGGCGATGTCGCCGGACTTGGACTAGGTGAACTCCTCCAAGGCCTGGCAAGAGGCGGTCGTGAAGGCGTCCTCACCCTTCGCGGCGGCGCCCTCTCGGCGCGACTGGGCGTCTGCGACGGCCAATTGCAGCTCCTGCCGGAACTCGACGAGGACGCGGAGCAGTGGCGCAAGCGCAGCGAACGCGCCTGGGTCTGCGATCCCGACCAGCGCATCGACGCGCTGCGCATGAGCGAGATCGCCCATGCCGCGCGCATGGAGACGATCTTCAAGCTGCTCGACTGCGAAGGCGTGCACTTCCGCTTCGAGCCGGGCCCGATCGTGGTCGACCGCTACGATCCGTCGGCCGGCGACGACGCCGCGACGCTTTCGCGCGTCGAATCGAACACCACGCTCGAGCGCCTCGCGCCGGTGATGTGCCCGCCGATCTCCGTCGAGTACGTGCTGCTCGAGTACGCGCGCCTCAGCGACGAGCTCGCCAGCCAGCCGGGCGCGAACGAGATCCCCGACACGCTCGTTCCGCGCACCACGCTCGACGCGCCGCCCGAGAAGGGCTTCACGCGCATCTGGCAAGAGTGCGACGGCCTGTCGACGCTGCGCGAGATCGGCGACCGCCTCGGCTGGCCGATCCGCCAGGTGCGCTGCTCGCTGGCCGGTCTCTACCAGCTGGGCGCCGTGCGCGCGGCCGATCCGCGCGAGTTGCTCGTGCTCGCGCAGAAGGAGCTCGCCGCCAACCGACTCGCTCGCGCCGCCGCGCGCATTGCGGGCTGGTGCGAGTTCTCGCCGCCCGGTCCGGCCGCCGCGGGCGACCTGGAGATGCTGCTGGCCGAATGGGACAAGGGCAAGCTGCCCGCGGCTCTGGCCAGCATGGAAGCGCGGCAAGCGCGCGCGCTGCTGCGCAAGCTCGACCACGCGCTCCCCGAGCCGTCGGCTTCGGTGGCGCGGTGGCGCGAGGCGCGCAAGCACCACAAGCACGATGCGGTCGCCGAGCTGCGCACGCTGCACTGGCAGCACAAGAGCGAGAACGACGCCGACGCGCCGGCGATGAGCGACCTGCTCCGCGTCGCACGCAAGTTCCAGGAGAACGGCCAGCCGTGGCGCACGGCGATCCTGCTTAGAGTGGCGGCGGCGCGCGGTCCCGAGACCACCGCGGTGCGGCTCGAGATCGGCCAGCGCCTGATGGCCGTCGGCGAGCGCGAGGACGGCGCTGCCTGGGTCGTCGAAGCCTGCCGCGGGCTCTTGCTCGCCAACATGCCGGACAAGGCCATCGGGCCGCTCCGGCAACTGCTCGAACATTCGCCGACGCACCGCGAAGCGAAGGCGCTGCTCAACCTCGCGCACGGCAAGACCGTCACCGGCAAGCGCACGCGCCGCAACTCGCTGATCGTGCTCAGCACGGTCCTCGTGCTGTCGACCGTCGCGGTCGTGAAGGTGCGCCGCGAATCGGACTACAACGCGCGGCTGAATCAGGTGCGCGAGCTGCACGCGGAGCCCGAGCGCGCGCTGTCGCTGATCACGGAGTTGTTCGGCTCGGAAGCCGACGAGGACGTCGAGGCGCTGCGCTCGGAGTTCCGCGCGCGGCTCGAGCACCGCCTCGACCTCGAACGCTCGCAGTGGCTCGAGGAGTACCAGCGCTGCCAGCTCGAGTGCGCCACCGGCGACCCGGTGCTGGGGCTGCGCACCGCGCTGGACATGCCGCCCGGTCCGAAGGTGCGCGCCGGCGAGGCGCCGCTGCCGACGCTCGAACAACTGCTCGAGGGCCTGGCCGCGAGCCTCGAGCAGACGCTGACCGACTGGGGTTCGCCCGACGACGACTCCAACGAGATCGTGCACACCGAGGCGCGCATGGCGCGGCTCGTCGCCGACATGGTGACGCTGGTCGGACCGGCGCCGAAGCAGCCCGAACTGGTGACGTTCGGCGAGCGGCTGGGCGCGCTCTCGAGCGCGCTCGCGCGGCGCAGCGAGCTGCGCGCCTCGGCCCGCGAACAACGCATGGCCGACATGACGCTCGAGCTGCAGGAGCAACTGCTGATCTCGGCGCGCGAACACGCCAAGGTCGGCGACCTCGAGCGCTCGGTCGAGACCTACGAGCGCCTCAGCCAGACCGACAACGCCGACAAGCTCGTGAGCCTGCTCGCGGCCGAGATCGACGAGGTTCGCCGCCACCGCGACGCCGTGCGCTCGGCGCGCGCGCTGGCCGAGGAGGGAAAGCACTCCGAGGCGCTCGAAGTGCTCGCGAAGGAGTGCGACGAGCCCTCCGAGCACCTGCTGCCGTGCCGCGTCGACTCGCTGCCGCGCGGCGCCCGCGCACGCTTCGGCGACGGCGCCTCGCGCGTGACGCCGTTCGTGCTCGAGGTCGCGCCGGGGGTGCCCATCGCGCTCGACTTCGAACACGAGAACTTCGAGCCGACCAAGATCACCATCGAGCAGCCCGCGGACACGACCGTGCTGCTCTCGCGCGTCCCCGAGCGCGCGTGGCGCTCGACCTCGAGCATCCTCGCCGCGCCGGTCGCCGTGGACGACGAGCACATCGTGTGCGACCGCAGCGGCCGCATCGCGCGCATCGGACGCCTGGGCGAGCCGAAGTGGACGCGCCAGCTCGAATCGATCGGCGGCGTGGCCCGCACGCCCGTGTTCCTGCCCAAACGCCCCGGCGCACTGCTCGTGCTCACCGAGGAAGGCGCGGCCTGGATGGTGGACGCGACGGACGGCCGCTTCGAGGGCCCGCACGGCTTGAGCTCGGCGCCCGTGAGCGGACCGCTGACGACTCCGAGCGGCGCGCGCGTGCAGTTGCACGACGGCCGCGAGGTGCTGTGGACTGCGGGACTGGTGCCCGACCAGGACGAGAAGCTCGCCGAGGGCGTCGCCGGCTCGCACGACCGCGGCCACGACGCGGGGCTCGCGGTCCTGCGCCGCCATCCGTCGACGACGCGCCTGGAATCGCCCTGGGGCGACTGGGTGGTGGACATCGGCGAACGCGACTTCATCGTGCGCCGCTCCGCCGAGAGCGACATCGAGTTCGGCGTGCAGCGCCACGGCGACTGGAATTTCGTCGCCTGGGAAGCTCCTCGCGCCCGCGTTCCGCGCGGCCGCCTGTGGGTCAGCGACGGCTACGGCTTGCGCGCCTTCACGCCCTGAGCGCGCCGCGCGCCGTCGCGCGAGCTCTCCGCATCACGGATGGATGCGGTAGATCGTGCGCGGGAACGGAATCACTTCGCGCACGTGCTCGACGCCGCACACCCAGGCGACGGTGCGCTCGAGTCCGAGGCCGAAGCCGGCGTGCGGGACGGAGCCGTAGCGGCGCAGGTCGAGGTACCACTGGAAGAACTCCTCGGGCAGCTTCTCGTGGCGGATGCGCGAGACGAGCAGGTCGAGGTCGTCCTCGCGCTGGCTGCCGCCGATCATCTCCCCCACGCCCTCCGAGCCGAGCACGTCGACCGACAGACACTTCGTCGGGTCCGCGGGATCGCGCTTCATGTAGAAGGCTTTGATCGCGGCCGGGTAGCGGTGGACCATCACCGGCCGGTCGAACTGGTTCGAGATGATGGTCTCGTCGGGTGCGCCGAAATCGTCGCCCGCCTTGTGGTTCGAGTCGGGGTGCGCCGCGAGCACCGCGCACGCCTCGTCGTAGGTCATGCGCGGGAACGGCGGCTTGATCGCCTCGAGCTTCGTGAGATCGCGCTCGAGCACCGCGAGCTCCGTGCGGCGCGTCTTCAGCACGACGTCGACGACGTGGCACAGCATGTCCTCGGCGAGTTGCATGACGTCCTCGAGCGTTGCGTACGCCATCTCCGGCTCGAGCATCCAGAACTCGGTGAGGTGCCGGCGCGTCTTCGACTTCTCGGCGCGGAAGGTCGGCCCGAAGGTGTAGACCTTGCCGAACGCGAGCGCCGCTGCCTCCGCGTACAACTGGCCCGATTGGGTGAGGTACGCGGTGCTGTCGAAGTACGGCACCTCGAAGAGCGTCGACGTGCCCTCGCAGGCGTTGGGCGTGAAGATCGGCGAGTCGACGCACAGGAAGCCGCGCGCGTCGAAGAAGTTGCGCAGCGCCATCATGACCGCGTGGCGGATGCGAAGGATCGCCCACGGCCGGCGACTGCGGAGCCACAGGTGACGGTGCTCGAGCAAGAAGTCGATGCCGTGCTCCTTCGGCGTGATCGGATAGCCCTCGGCGGCGATCTGCAGCACCGCGCCCGACTGCACGTCGATCTCGAAACCGCCCGGCGCGCGCGGCTCGGCCTTGACCAGGCCCGTGAGCACCAGGCTCGACTCCTGGCCGGCGCGCGAGACGACTTCGAACAGCTCCTCGCCGACGTTGTTCTTGAAGATCACGCACTGCACGAAGCCCGAGCCGTCGCGCAGTTGCACGAAGTGCAGCTTGCCCTTGGAGGTGCGGCCGTGCACCCAGCCCTGGAGCGTGACGGTCTGGCCGACGTGTTCGGAGAGCTTGTCGATCGTTGTGACGGTCATGGAGGTGGCAAGTCGCCGCGGATCGCGCGGGCCGAAGGGCGCCGGCGTTCGCCGACGAGGGGGGGACGGAGCTGCTGGGCGCCGCGCGGACGTGCGTCGGCTCGAAGGCGTCAGCTTGAGGGCTTCAGGGGAACATCGTGTAGGCCGGCGTCAACTCGACATCGGTCACGGCGCCGTCGCGCAAGAGCACGCGGCCCTTGCAGAGCACCCCGTTGCGGCGCGCCTCGACGAGCACTTCCTGCGGGCCGCCGGCGGCGAGCAGGCGCTCGATCTCGGCGGCGTCGGCGACGAGTTGCACGCGGTCGAAGCCCTGGGCGAGCACGCGCGCGATGATGCGCTGGCCCGGATCGTCGGGATTCGCCGGCGCCTCGGTCACGTCGTGCGACGCGCCGCGCAGCGCGCTCTGGGTCGCGCGCAGGATCGCATCCTCGAGCCGCCGCTGCCCGTCGCGCATCTCGATCAGGACGTGCTCGATGCGGCGCAGATCGAGGTCGCTGCGCTCCTTCACCAGCGCCTGCAGTCCGGTGCGGATCGCTTCGAGCGTGTCGAGCCGCTGCGCGAGCGCGTCGAACTTGTCGAGCCGCGAAACGAGCGCCCACACGCCGAACGCGGCGGCGCCGGCGAGCGCCACTCCGATCCCGGCGAGCCACGGCAGCACGGCGGCGCCCCAATCCGATTCGGCGAACGGAGGCAGGACGGCGAGGATGTGGAGAGCTTCGTGCATGGCGCGCGCGAGCGTCCGAGGATACGCAGACACGTCGAGCGGGCCAAGCGAGTGACGGCGCGCGGCCGGTCCCCGCGCTTGAAGCGCGCCCTCGCCTACCTACCATTGGCCGCGCATGAAACGCGCCCTGCTCGTGCTCCTGTCTCTCGCGTTCGCGGCAAGCGTGTATTTCGTGCCCGAGGCGGACACGGCGAGGCTCGCGGCGCTCCAAGTCCACACGCTGCTCGACGAGCCCGTGGGCGCGGCCCCGGCCGAGGGCGAGACGGACACGCGCCCCTCGCTCGCGGACGTCGTTTTTGCCGGCCCGGCGGTGTGGGAAGACGCGGAGGGCCGGACCGTGCTGAGCGTGTTCGGGGTGCGCTTCGACGCGCTCGATCCGCCGACGGACGACCCGCGCATCCACGACCTCGCGCGGCGCAGCCTGATGCGCGGCCTGCGCGAGCGCGCGGCGTCGGGGCGCACGATCGGGGAGGTCGTGACGCGGGCGCCGCTGGAGCTCACGATCGACGGCGACGACGCGCCGAGCAAGGTGGGCCAGGAGCGCGGCGCCAACTTCCTCGTCACGCTGCGCGGCGCCGAACTGTCGATCGAGTACGCGCATCCCAGCGGTGCGCGCGAGACGGTGACGAAGGGCGACTTCGCGCCGCCGCGCCGCACGTCGCTGCTGCCACCGATGCTCGCGATCGCGCTCGCCATCGCCTTGCGCAAGCCGGTGCTCGCGCTGTTCGCGGGCGTGTGGTGCGCGGCGGCGCTGATCCGTCTCGGCGAGGGCGCGACGCTTCCGATGGCGATCGCGGGCGGCCTGCCCGATGTCGTGACGCGCATGTGGTGGCCGCAACTAGCGTCGCCCGACAAGCAGCTCATCATCGGCTTCGTGGTCGCGATGCTCGCGATGGTCGGCGTCATGACCATCAGCGGCGGGATCCGCGGCATGGTCGACAGCGTCTCCAAGCTCGCGCGCGGGGTGCGCAGCACGCAGATCGCGACCTGGCTCATGGGCATCGCGGTGTTCTTCGACGACTACGCGAACTGCATCCTCGTCGGCACCACGATGCGGCCGCTGGCCGACCGCTTCCGGATCTCGCGCGAGAAGCTCAGCTACATCGTCGACAGCACCGCGGCGCCGATCGCGGGCATCTCGATCTTCTCGACGTGGATCGCCTACGAGGTCTCGACCTTCGCGCCCCAGCTCCCGGCCGCGGGCTTGAGCATCGACGACGGCTACAAGGTCTTCGTCGAGACGCTCCCCTACCGCTTCTACTGCCTCTTCACGCTGTTCTTCGTCGGTGCGGTCGTGGTGCTCGGCCGCGACTTCGGGCCGATGCTGAAGGCCGAGCGCCGCGCGCGCGCGACGGGCCAAGTGGTGCGCGAAGGCGGCAAGCCGCTCGTCGGCGACGAAGCGACCTCGCTCGAGCCCGCGCCCGGCGTCACGCCGCGTGCGCGCAATGCCGTGCTGCCCGTGCTGACGTTCGTGTTCGTCACGCTGTTCGAGATCGTGCGCGTCGGCCTCGCCGCGCACCCCGAGCTGACGTTCGGATCGATCTTGCGCGAGATCAGTGCGATCACGGACATCCTCTCGGACGGCGAGAGCACGCGCGCGATCTTCGTCGGCGCGACCAGCGGACTGGCCGTCGCGACCGTGCTCGCACTCGCCGCGGGCGTCGGCGCGAAGATCGTGCGCGCCGTCGTCGTGACGCTGCGCAACATGGGCGTCGCGATCGCGATCCTGTACCTCGCGTGGATGATCGGCGCGAGCTGCGACACGCTCGGCACCGCGTCGTTCCTCAGCGAACTGATCGGCGACAAGCTCGCGCCAGAGTTGCTCCCGACGACGCTGTTCCTGCTCTCGGCGGCGATCGCCTTCGCGACCGGCACGTCGTGGGGCACCATGAGCATCTTGCTGCCGCTGGTCGTGAGCCTCTCCTACAACCTGGGGACGTTGATTCCGATCGGCGGGCACATGTTGATGGTGCTCTCGATCGCGTCGGTGCTCGAGGGCTCGATCTTCGGCGACCACTGCTCGCCGATCTCCGACACCACGATCCTGTCCTCCACCGCCTCGGCGGCGGACCACATCGACCACACGCGCACGCAGATGGCCTACGCCTCGGTCACGATGGCCACCGCCATCGTGCTGGGCTACTTTCCCGCGGCGTCCATGGGCTGGTCGCCCTGGATCTCGCTGCCGGCCGGCTGCGCGGCGCTGCTCATGATCCTGCTGGTCTTCGGCCGAAAGACCGAGCCCGCCCAGGCCTGACGTTCCACCGTGCCGCTCCCCCAGACTCTCGGTCGCCGGCTCCTGCTCGGCGTGCTCTTCGGCGTCGCGGTGTATGCCGCGATCCTGATCTGGGCCGATCTCGGCGCCGTGATGACGACGCTGCGCCATCTGCCGCTCTGGGTGATCCCGACGTGCTGCGCGCTGTCGCTCGCCAACTACGCGGTGCGCTTCTGGAAATGGAAGCGCTACTGCGAGCTGCTCGAGATCCGGCTCGCCCCGCGCGCGTCGATCCTCATCTATCTGTCCGGCCTGAGCATGTCCGTGACGCCGGGCAAGATGGGCGAGGTGTTCAAGTCGTGGCTGGTGCGCAAGGTCACCGGCGTGCGCATCCACGAGTCGGCGCCGATCGTGATCGCCGAGCGCTTCACCGACCTGCTCGGCTACTTGATCCTGGTGGCGATCGGCGGCTTGAGCATGGAGCGCGACTCCGGCTGGGAGCCCTGGTACGACTGGGTCTGCTGGGCCGTGCTCGCCGCTTGCGCTGTCGCGCTGTTCCTCGTGGGCTCGGAAGGCTTCGCGAAGCAGAGCGTGGCGGCCATTCGACGCGCGCCGGTCGTGAGCCGCCTCGCGCCGCGCGTCGAAGTCGCCTTCAAGAGCACGCGCATCCTGCTCGCACCGCGCGAAGTGCTCATGCCGACGCTCGTGAGCGTCGTGGGTTGGGGCCTCGAATGCACGGGCTTCTGGATCATCGCGAACGCGGTGGTCCCGGGGTCGACGGACTTCGACTTCGCGCTGTTCGCGTTCGCCTTCAGCGCGGTGGCGGGCGCCGTCGCGATCGTGGCGCCGGGCGGGTTGCTGATCACCGAGGGCTTGCTCGGCACGCTGCTGCGCCCGAAGTTCCAGCGCACGCTCAACCTCAGCGGCGAGGTCGCGCTCGAAACCGCGCGAGCCCACGCGGCCGGCGCCGTGATCCTCGCGCGCTTGTGCACGTTGTGGTTCGCGGTGCTCGTGGGCTTCGTCGCGACGGCGCTCTTCACGCGCCAGTTCGGCGAGGTCGACGACACGCCGGACGATTCGCCCTCGGCGAGCTAGCGCTTCAAGAAGGCCGCGAGCAGCGCCAGCCCCGACGCCGCGGCAGCGAGAACGTGCGCGAGCGGCGCCTCGCCGCCCTCCGCCGGCGCCGGGCGCTGCGGATCGATCTCGACGCGCTCCGAGCGTTCGCGCAACACGGGCAGCGGATAGGTCGGCTCGACCGGCAGCAGCGAGCTGTCGAGCAACTCGGCCCACGAAACGGCGAAGGCCGCGGCGTCGCCCGCGAGTTCGTGCTGAGCCGTGAACGCACAGTCGACACGGCCGCGCTCGACCCGCACGAGCGCTCGCGCGGAGTCGGTTTCATCGCTCAGCCAGACCGTCGAGGGCCAACGCGTCGGCGCCAGCGAGCCGAACGCGCCGGAGAGCGTCCATCCGTCGCGCGCTCCCCGCGCGGACGCGTCCCCGGACTCAGCCGCGAGCGAGACGACGAGTTCGAACGACTCCTGGTCGAGCGCTTCGTCCTGCACCGCCTCGACTCCGCGCGCCCGCGCCCAGGCGGCCACGATGCGCCCGACCGCGCTGTCCCCATCGGCCGCGCGCATCGCGACGCGCGGCGCGGTCCGGGGCACGACGTCCGCTCGATCGCTCGGCGACCACAGGAGCGCGGCGCCGGGCCAACTCGCGAACTCGCCCGTGCGGGGAACCAGGCCCGGCGCGACCAACCCCGCGCGGGTCGGTGCGAGTCCCTCCGCGTCGCAGGTGACCCAGATCGCGCCCGGCTCGTCGAAGCGTCGCCAAGCGGGTCGGGCCAGCGCGCGACGCGCGAGCTCTTTGCGCGTGAGTTCGTCCAGCGGCGCTTCGGGCGTCGATCGGATCACGTGGTCGCCCGAGACGAGCCGCCACTCGATCGAGTCGCCTTGCCGCGAGACGCGATCGAGCATGCGCTCCGCTCGTTCGACGGCCTGGACGGCGATCGAAGGGTCCACGCCGTCGCCGCCGCCCATCGACGCGCTCGCGTCGACGATGGCGACCCACTTCACGGCGCTCGGCGCGGGCACGTGCACGGGCTGCGCGAGAGCGAGCACGGCGAAGAGCAGCGCGGCGACCGCCGCGACGGTGCGCGCGGGCCAGCGCCACGCTCGGCGCGCGGACTGCGGCGCGTCGCGCACGGCCTCGCGCCAGAGCTCCACCGAGCCGGTCGGCTGCTCGCGTGCGCCGGCCGCGCGAGCCAGCCACCACGCGAGCACGAGCGGCACGGGAAGCAGCGCAAGCGCCCACGGCGCCCCGAATGCCAGCGGCCCGAGATTCACAGCCAACACCGAACGAGGTCCTCGAACTCGCTCGCGCTCGATCCGACGGCGAAGCTCTGTCCGTGGCGCGCGAGGCTGGTGCGCCACAGCTCGAGTCGCGCGTCCAAAGCGGCCCGGTAGCGGTCGATCGTCGCGCCGTCCACGCGCGCCGCGACGCGCTCGCCCGACTCGGGGTCGAGCCACTCGACGTCGCCGTCCTCGTCCGGCTCGAGTTCGTGCGGCGCGAGGAGCGCGAGCGCGCTCAGCGAGCGGCCCGCGCGGGCGAGCGGCAACAGATCGCGCGGCATGCAGTCGAACAGGTCTCCGACGACGAACACACGCCGCGCGGCCATCGCTCGAACGTGCGCGCACAGCTCGGCCACCGAACCCGAGCGGAGCGCGCGGCGCCCGTCGAGCCAGCGCACGCAGCGCAGCCAATCCGCGTCGCGGCCGCAGACTTCGAACTCGGCTCGCCCGGGCTGCGCCGCGAACGCCAGGCAGTCCACGCGCGCTCCGATCCGCAGTCCGCACGCCGCGAGAGCGCCGACCACCTCCGCCGCGCGCTGCAACTTGCTCGGCCGCCCCAATCCCATCGACAGCGACGTGTCGAGCACGATGGCCCAGCGCTCGCCGGCCTCCGTGCGGCGCTCGCGCACGAACGGCCGCTCCAAACGCGCGTACAACTCCCAATCCAGGTCGCGCGCGTCCTCTCCGGCGCGCATCGGCCGGTGGCCGACGAGCTCGTCGCCGCCGCCCGCGCGGCGCGCGGCGCCCAGCGCCATCGATTCCCTCGCTCGCGCCGCCGAATAGCCCTCCGCGAGCCGCCGCACGCGCGCGATGTACGTCGCGTCGAAGCTCACGCGCCCCGGATCGTCTTCGCTCTCCCCCACGGCCGCCGATTGCACGCCTTCGGCCAACGCTCCGCAAGCCGCGAACGGCGAGCGAAGCTAGCTAGCCCGCACCTCTAACCAGGACCGTAGCGAGGGCGAGATAGCTCGAGGCCGCGCAAGCGGTTGGAGCGAGCTCGCCCGGAGCTGACCTGTCAGGTCAGTGAGGAACGAACTCGCTCCAACCGCGCCGCCCGGCCCGAGATAGCTCGGCCGCAGTAGGTCGTGGTGAGAGATGCGGGCTAGCCGGCGACGCGGTCAACGTGCGACGGGCGCGGCGGTTCGAGCTCGAGCGGGAGTCCGCCGCCGGAAACCACGACCGCGCCCTGGTCGAACACGAGCTCTCCGCGGCGCACGACGGCGCGCGGCCAGCCGGCCAGCGCTTGACCTTCGTACGCGGACCACTTCGAGCGCGACGGGAGCTGCGCACCCACGACCGTTCGCTGCTCGTGCGGGTCGAACAGCACGAGGTCGCCGTCGTAGCCGCGCGCGAGGCGGCCTTTGCGCACCAGGCGAACCGACTGCGCGGCGCGCCAGGTGACCGAGTCGAGCGCCGACTGCGCGTCGAGCCAGCCGCGGCGCACGAGCTCCCAAGTCAGCGGCCACAACAAGTCGACGGACGGCATGCCCGACGGCGCCTTGGCGTAGGCGCGCTGCTTGAATTCGAGCGGGT
>CALFYL010000304.1 GCA_937952135.1 uncultured Planctomycetia bacterium | reverse complement strand
ACGAACCCACGCCGGGCGGCTTCGAAGACGAGCGGCTCTCGTCGCGTCGTCGACCTGTCGCCAAGTCCACGGAGAACAGCGGCCATCGTCGCGGCGCCCTTGGCGCTCCCGTCGCCGTGGACGCCAGGGGCTCGATGCGCTCGAAGTGCAACACCTCGCCGTCGTCGTCGAGCCATGCCGTTCGATCCGTCGACCGGCGGAACCCACAACGGAACAGCTCGCGACCTTCGACGTCGTAGACACGAAGATCCTCGTGAACCGCGTAAAGCACTCGCCCGCCGCGTCGCGAGAGTTGGAGCAAGTTCGGGCTGTAGCTGGTCGGCCTGTACTCGCGCAGCACGCGCGAGCGTTCGCCGTTCAGCGAGCGAACGAGCAGCGCTTCGCGAGGATCGCCGAGGAGCAAGCCCAGCGGAAAGAACTCCCAGAAGCGCGGATTCGACGCCTCGTAGACGATCCGTCCCGACTCGTCGGGTCCCGCGACCATGTACACACGCTTCCCGAGCTCGAGATGGAGCTCGCGGCGGCTCGGCAGGTCGACGATCGTGACGCCTCCGTCCCGCCGAACGGCCGTCAGCGTGCCCGACAACGCGTACGCGAGTTCCGGCGAGTCCGGCGCGTCCAGGGTCGGCGCCGGGACCCAGCCGCGGAGCGCTCGCGGCGGCATGCACCCCGCGCCCAGCGAGAGCGCGACCACCAACGCGAGTCCCAGCGCATCGCGCGCGAGTTGCGACGCGCTCCGGCCCGCAGCGACGACGGTCGACGACATGATCGGAGTCTAGCTCCGCCTCCGCTCGACACCGCGGCGCGCACAACGGCGAGAAAGCGGCATATTGGCGTTGCGCACCGCGCGCTCGCGACGGGTGCCCGCATGAAGCAACGCGAACTGGCCGAGTTGTTCGAGCGCTTTCGGGTCCACGGCGACGCCGAGGCGCTCGGCGAGGCTTTCGATCGCACGGCGGGCGAGCTGCGCGGACTCGCGCGGCACCTCGCGCGCAACCGCGACGACGCGGACGACCTCGTGCAGGCCACGTACCTCACGGCCGTCGAAAAGGCGCATCTTCTCGCGCCGGGACGCGAGCCCATGCCGTGGCTCGTGAGCATCCTCACGCTGCACGCGCGCAATTTGCGCCGCAAGCTCGGGCGGGCGGTGGATCCCGCGGGGCTGCAGCGCACCGAGCCGACGCCCCCGGATGTCGAGCTCGAACAACGGGAGTTCGAAGAGCAAGTGCGACGCGCGATCGCCGGATTGCCCGAGCGCTATTCCGCGGTGCTCGCGCCGTACCTCGGCGAAGAGGGCGATGCGCGGAGCATTTCGCGCGCCACGAAGCGCTCCGAGGGGACGGTGCGCATGCAGCTCCACCGCGGGCTCGAACAGCTCCGGCGCTCGCTCGGCAAAGCCGCGCCGCTCGGCGCGTGGTTCGAAGCGCGGCAGCTGGCGGAGTTGAAGGGCAAGGTGCTCGAACGCGCGGCGGCGGCGCGCGGCGATCGGCTCGCACTTCCGCGAGCGGCCTCGCGCTCGCTCGCAGCGCCGCTCGCAGGCTCGAAGCTCGCAGTCTTGGCGCTGCTCGCCGCGCTCGCGGTCACGGCGGGGTGGTGGTTCGCGACTTCCTCGTCGCCCGCGGCCGCCGGCTCGACCGCTTCGGGCCCGACCGACCCGGCCTCGAGCGCCGCGGCGAGCGCGCAGGATTCGTCGACCGCGGACGAGAGCGCGCGCGAGGAATCGGTCTCGACCTCGCGCGCCGAGCACGCCGCGCTCGCAGCGAACACCGCCCCCGCCGGAGTGCGCGGCCGGCTGCTCCAAAGCGACAGATCGCCGGCCGCGGGCGTCGAGGTGCGCCTCGTGGCCGTGCCACCCGAGTGGCTCGAGCCCGACGACTTGCTCGGCGCGAACGACGCGTTGCAACTCGAGCGCTCGCGCTGCGTGACGGACCCCGAGGGAGAGTTTGTGCTCACCGGCGCGCGTCGCGGCGAACTGCTGTTGCTGGCGATCGACTGCGGAGGCTCGCTGGGAGCACTGCGTCGGATCGACGGTTCGCCCGACGCCGCCGGTGAGCTGCGCGTGGGCGACATACACCTCGCCGCGACGGTCGAAGTGCGCGGACGCGTGATCGACACTGACGGCGCACCGCTCGCCGGCGTGACCGTCCGCGCCGTGCCGCCGCTCGCAAACTTCAACGCGACCTTCGGCGCCGACGCCTTCGCGATGCAACGCAACGGAGCGTGGATCCTGTCGGAGGTTCCCGAGTGGATCCGTGCGGCCCTCGAGAACCTGCCGACGCCGACCGTTCGAAGCGCTTCCGATGGCGCCTTCCACCTTCGGGTCGCGGGCGCTCACGCTTCGCTGAACTTGCGAGCGCCGGGCTTCGAGCCGCGCAACATCGACAACGTCGATCTCGCCAGCGGCGCCGTGCAGCTCGGCGACCGAACCCTCGCGCCGGGACGTCGCGTGCGCGGGCAAGTCGTCGACGCCGACGGCGCGGCGGTCGTCGGCGCCGAAGTGCTGATCGGCGCCGGCGCCCGGGCGCCGCGCACTTCGCCGACGCTCACGCGCAGCGCTCCCACCGACGCGGACGGCCGTTTCGAGCTCGACGGAGTGCTCGCGCAGGGCAAGGCGATCGTCGCGGCGCGCCGTGCAAGCACGCACGCCTGGACCGTCGCGGAGTTCGAATCGGACGAGCTCGAGTTCGTGCTTCCCACGCCGCTCGCCCTCGAGCTGGCGCTTCTCGACTCGAACGGCGTTCCGCTCGACGACGTCGATGTCCGCCTCGCACCCAACGCGATCCCCGGCTCGCGCGCGCCGCGCTTCGCACGCCCACCGACGCTGGACCTGCGGCTCGACAACGGAGGTCGGATCGAGAACCTCGCTGCAGGCAACTACGTGCTCGTCGCGAGCAAGCCGGGTTACGGCTCGCAGCGCGTCGACGTTGCGCTGAACGAGGCGAACACTCGAGCGACCGTCGAGCTGGGCCCGGCGCGCTCGCACGCGGTGCTCGTGCGCGACTCCGTTCGAGGTGCGGCGCTCGAGGGAGCGCCCGTCGTGGCGACGGCCAAATCGAGCGGCCAAGTTCTCGCGCGCGGCGTGACCGCGGGTGAGGAATCCCTCGTGCTGGCGCTGCCGCGCGCGCTCGAGCCGGCGGAAGTCGAGCTCGCGGTGAGCCATCCCGGCCTCGCGCCGCGGGTGAACCTCGCGCTCGGCGCCGAGGGCGCGGTGCAGGAGATCGAACTCACTGCCGGTGGTTCGATCGCACTGCGCGTGCTCGAACGCGGAGCACCCGTCGCCGCGCGCTTCACGCTGAGCCTCCAGGGCCCGGAACGCTCGGCGTTTCCGTTCCTTTCGACGACGGAGGCGGACGGGACCGCGCTCGTGACCCTGCTTGCGCCGGCGCGTTGGCAGTACGCGCTCACGCGACCATGGTCGGAGCTCGATGGCTGGAACACGTTCCGCGAGCGCGATGCGCCGCTCGAGGTGCTGCACGAGGGCTCGGTGACCGTCGTCGAAGGAGAAACCGCGCAACTGACGCTCGAACTCGACGCGAGCCACTCCGACGGCGCGACCGACAAGGCGCGGTTGCGCGGGCAGTTCCACCTCGTCGGTGTGGATCCCGCCCGCGTGTCGGTCGAGGCGAACTTTCAGGGCGAACCGTTCCAGCACATGGAGCGCCAGCTCGACGCCCGCGGGCGCTTCGACTTCGGTTGGATACCGGCCGGGCGCTACTACTTCGAGCTGAAGTACAGCCGGGGCTCGATGGCCGAGGTCGCGGGGAGCGCGTGGACGCTCTTGACCACGCTCGAGCCGGGAGAGGAGCGCGTGCTCGAGATCGACATCGAGCGCAGCACGGTGAGCGTGACCGTCGTCGACGAGTCGGGCGAACGCGTCGAGGGCGCGAGCTTCTGGATCGAGGACTCGCTGGGCCGCCGTCGGAGCTCGTGGCTTCGAATCAGCGGCGCGGACAGCGCGGCGGAAGCGCTCGTGCACGCGCCGGGGAGCTATGCCGTCGTCGCCGAGCACCCGACGCTCGGCTACGTGCGCGCGGCGTTCGAGGTCGCGAAGGGCGCGCGGGAGACGGAGGTCGAGTGCCGCCTCGAGCGCGGCCGACGTGTCGCGGGCGCCCTGAACGCGCCGGCGGAGTTGCTGCGCGCAAACGAGGCGGACGCCGGGTCGCTGAGCCTGAGCTTCCTGAAGCAGCAGGCGCCGAAAGCTCCGCACCGGAGCACGCTCGTCGCCGTCGACCAGAACGGCCGCGGGACCTTCTCGATCGTCGGGCTCACGCCGGGCGCCTACCGCGTGCACCTGAACTCGTCGGGCTCCATGCGCGCGGAGCCGATCGAGATCGTCGTCGGCGACTCGGACCTGCTCGACCTGGAGCTCGAATTCGCGCTGAAAACGGGCGGGTAGTGCGCGCGGCTCCCACGCCGGCAGCGAGCGCGTCGGCGCGACGCGCG
>CALFYL010000303.1 GCA_937952135.1 uncultured Planctomycetia bacterium | reverse complement strand
GCACGACGCCGGCCTGGAGCGCCGCGGCTGCGAAGCGCGGCGCGCCGTCGTCGTCTCCGTCGACGATCCAACCGTACACGGGAGTCTGCTCGGGCAGCTCCGACGCCACACCCGGCGCAGGCGCCGCAAAGTCGTCCGCGCGCGCGTCGAACTGCGCCGTCTCGCACCACCAGGCCTCGAGGTCGAGGGCGTGCGCGAGGTTCCAGGCCGTGACGTCGTAGATCTTCGAGCGGCCCTTCAACTCGAGCTCGCGGCGCTCGCGTTCGAGGTCCGCCCGCGGGTAGCGCGTGTCGAACTCGAGGAAGGCGCGCACCAACGCCCCTTGCGGCTGGGCGCCGTCGACGATCCACAGCTCGCCCTCGAGCTCGAGCGTGTCGAGCTTCTCGCCGTCGCGCGCCTGCGCTTTGAGCAGTGTGGCTCTCTCGCTCGCGTTGACTTCGACTCCTTGCGCTCGCAGCGTCTCGACGAGCCACGCGATGCGCGACGGATGCGATGCGCGGCTCATCACGAAGAAGCGCCGCGTCGCGTCCGCGCCGCCCTGTGCGTCGAAGCGCCGTTGCTCCGCGTAGACGTTCAACGCCTCGCGACGGTTGGCGGCGAGCGTGGCGAGGTTCGACCAGCTCGCAACGGCTTGGCGGTGCGCGGCCTGCGCGTAGGTCGCGATCTCACCCGAAGCGAGCTCCACGCTCTGGCCGTCGAACCGCGCTTGCTCGTAGAGGATCCCGATCGCGCCGTTCAGGCTGCCCCAGGAATCCGAGTAGAACGGACCCCAGCCGTCGGCCCACTCGCGCGTGTAGTAGCTCCAGCCGTAGCGGTCGAAGTTCGCGGCGATGTCGGCCGCGTAGCGCGTCTGCCACTCGACGAGCCTCCGCGGCAAGTGCGGATGGATCGGATCGGCCTGGGGATAGAACAGGTAGCTGTCGTCGCGGCCCATCTCGTGCGCGTCGACGAACAGTTGCGGGTGGAAGCGCTGCACCACGCGCCAGCGGCCGCGGGTCTCCGGCGCGATTCCCGCGATCCAATCGCGGTTCATGTCGAACAAGTAGTGGTTGCCGCGGCCGCGCGGCCAGCGGCCGTGCGAGAGCGCTTCGCCGTCGAGCACGCTCGTCGAGCCCGCCGTCTGCTCGAGCATCGCGAGGAAGCGTTCGCGGCCGTCGGGGTTCTGCATCGGATCGAACACGACCACGACCTCGCGCAGCAGCTTCTCGACCTCGCTGCCACGGTCCGCGATCAGGTGGTGCGCGAGCGCGAGCCCGCCGTCGACGCCGCTGAGCTCGTCGCCGTGGATCGAGTAGCCGAGCCAGGCCACCGCGGGAGTGCGTTCGACGATCGACGCTTGCTCCGCGGGACTCGTCCCGCGCGGATCGCTGAGCTGGCCGAGGCGCGCGAGGATCTCGTCGAGCCGCGCGAGGTTCTCGGGCGCGCTCACGACCCCCGCGAGCAACTCGCGCCCCTCGTGCGTGTGACCGTAGACCTCGAGCTTCACGCGCGGGCTCTGCGCGGCCCAGGCGCGCCAGCAGTCGACGACTTGCGCGTGGCTCGCGGGCCGCCGGCCGAGCGGATGGCCGAGCACCGCAGCGGGCTTCACGAACGTCGGATCGTGGTCGGCGCCGGGAAAGAACTCGGCCTCGTAGGCATGCTGCGGCGCGTCGCCGAGGCGCACCGTCGCGCGCTCGTCCCAGCGCGCGGGCCGCGGCGAACCGGCGGCCTTGCCGGTGCTCGAACTCGATTGCGAGGCCTTGCTCGACGCCGATTGCGAGGCCGTACTCGAGGCCGATTGCGAGGCCGTACTCGACGCCGCAGCGCAGGCGACGAGCGAAATGGAGAGCATCCAAGCGAGTCGAGGCGCGGTGTGCATGTTGGGCGCGAGTGTAGCGCTGCCCCGATGGCGCCGGCGTTGCGTACACTGCGGCGAGAGGCCGCGTACCGAGCCCGCGAAAGGCCTGCCGACATGCAAGAACGCCCGTGGAAACTGTGGATCGGCGGTCGCGAAGAGGACGGCGCGTCGCTCGCCAGCGTCTCGAACCCCTTCGACGGCCGAAGCGTCGGCGACTACGCCGTCGCGGGAGCGTCCCACCTCGAACGCGCGCTCCAGGCCGCGCACTCCGCGCGCCGCGAAGCGCAGCGAACTCCAACGCACATGCGCGCGGCCGTGCTCGAGCGCGTCGCGCTGCGTTTGCGCTCGGAAGCCGAAGCCGTGGCGCATCTGCTCGCCCTCGAGGCCGGCAAGCCGCTTCGCTTCGCACGCGCCGAGGCGGAACGCGCCGCGCTGACCTTCGAACTCGCCGCCGCGAACGCGCGCACCTTCGCGAGCGCGACGCCGCCGATCGAGGTCGATCCGCGCGGAGAGCAGCGACTCGCCGTCACGGCGCGCGTCGCCCGCGGAGCGGTGGGGGCCATCACGCCCTTCAACTTTCCGCTCAACCTCGTGGCGCACAAGCTCGCGCCCGCGATCGCCGTCGGCGCTCCCTTCGTGCTCAAGCCCGCGCCGCAGTGCCCGCTCTCGGCGCTGCAGCTCGCGCGCTGGATCGTCGAGGCCGGCTGGCTGCCGCAAGCCGTGAACGTCGTGCCCTGCGGCAACGAACTCGCGCAGCGCCTCGTCGAGGATCCGCGCGTCGCCGTGCTGTCCTTCACGGGCAGCGACACGGTCGGCTGGAAACTCAAGTCGCTCGCCGGCCGCAAGCACGTCGTGCTCGAGCTCGGCGGCGCCGCACCGTGCATCGTCGACGAGACCGTGGACCTCGAACCGATCGCCCCGGCGCTGGCGCTCTCGGCCTTTGCCTACGGCGGCCAGGTTTGCATCAAGACCCAGCGCGTGCTCGTGCACCGCTCGCGTTACGACGAGCTGCTCGAACGGCTGGAGGTCGCCGCAAAGGAGACGGTCTGCGGCGCGCCGCTCGACGAACGGACGGTCGTCGGCCCGCTCATCGACGTCGCCAGCGCCGAACGCGTCGTGAGCTGGATCGAGGAAGCTCGCGCCGCCGGCGCGCGGGTGCACAGCGGCGGTTCGCGCGACGGCGCGTTGGTGCGCCCGACGGTGCTCAGCGACGTCCCCGACTCCGCGCGCGTCGTGTGCGACGAAGTGTTCGGTCCCGTGCTCGTCGTCGAAAGCTACAGCGATTTCGACGCGGCGCTCGCGCGCTGCAACGAGTCGCGCTTCGGGTTGCAGGCCGGACTGTTCACGCGCGACATCGGGCGCGCGTTGAAGGCGCACCGCGAGCTCGAGTACGGCGGCGTGATCGTGAACGACACTCCGACGCTTCGGCTCGACAGCCTGCCCTACGGCGGCGTCAAGGACTCCGGCACGGGACGCGAAGGCGTTCTCTCCGCGATGCACGAGCTCACCGAGGCGCGCGTGCTGGTGCTGCGAGCGGCGCCGTGATCGCGGCGGCGGCCGCGTAGCGGAACTCGGATCCTCGAAGCTCCTCAGCGCCGCGCCGCGGCCGCGATGCGCTGCTCCAACTCGCGCGCAGCCGTGTCCGCCGGATCGAGCTCGAGCGCGCGTTGCACCGCGTCGAGGGCGAGTTCGTGCGCGCCGAGCTCGAGCTGCGCCCGCGCGAGTCCGCGCCAGGCCGGCGCCAGGCCGGAGCTGAGTTGCACGGCGCGTCGGTAGGCCTGGGCGGCTTCTTCAAACCGCTCGCGGCGCATGCGGACGCTTCCCAAGTTGCTCCACGCGATCGGATTGCCCGGCCCCAGCTCCGTCGCGCGCACGAGCGCGGCCTCGGCGGCCTCGAACTCGCCGCGCTCGACCTCCAGGCGCGCGAGGTTCGACCACGGACGGCCGTACTCTCGGTCGAGCTCGACGGCCCGCTCCCAGTGCCGGCGTGCGCGCTGCGGATCGCCGCGCTCTTCGAACGCGAGCCCGAGTTCGTTGTGCGCGCGCGCGTCGTGCGGCGCCCAGCGCGCCTGCGCGCTCCAGAACGACGCGCGGCTCTCGTAAACGCCTGCCCGATCCCAGGCGAGTGCGCAGGCGACCGCGAGCGGAACGAGGCGCCAACGCGGCGACACCGAGCCGAAGGCGCGATCCGAGAGCGACGACACGAGTGGGGCGGCAAAGAGCAGCGGCAAGTAGAGGAGCCGCGGCGCGAACACGATTCCCGCGGGAATCCACTGCATCCACGGCAGGATCGCGAGCGCGCAGAGGAGCAGCGAGCCGGCGAGCGAGGCGCTGACGCCGCGGCGCAGCGCGACGAATCCGGCGACGGCGAGGCTCGTCCACACCGCTGCGCCCGCGACGCCGAGCAGCGGCGCTGCGCGAGCGAAGTCCGCGCCGAGCTCCGGGTGGCGCTCGTAGTTCGGCGGATACCCCAGGGGCGCGGCGAACAAGCGCAGCGCTTCGAGCACCGCGCGTCCGCCGACGAGAAGGCGCGTGTGCAGCGGTGCGTCGCCCAGGGGTGCGTGCGGCGCGCTCGGGAGCGCGGCGCCGTACACGTTCGCGCGCAGGGCGAAGTAGGCGAGCGACGCGAGCGCGCAACCGAAAGCCGCCAGCAACGCCATGCGCCGCGAGTGCTTGAAGCCGACCGCGACGATCAGCGGCGCGAAGACGAACGCATCTTCCTTCGACAGCAGCGAGAAGAGCAGGCCCAGGGCGGGCGCGAGGAGCGCTTGGAGCGCGCGCGAGGTCGTGAGCGCGCGCCACGGGACGCTCAAGTGCGCGATCCACACCGCGGCGGCGAGCGCGCCGAGCGCGGAGAGCATCGAAGTGCGGCCCGAGATCCACGCCACGGAGTCGGCGAGCGCGGGATGCACCGCGAACAGCGCGAGACCGAACCACGGAAAGGGCGGGGCGCGGCCGCCGCCGAGCAGGAGGAGCAGAAGCGCGGCGAGAGCGACGACGCCTGTGTGCAACAAGACGTTGGTGAAATGGAATCCCCACGCGCGCTCGCCGTGGAGCGCGCGGTCGAGCCGCAGGGAGAGCGCGGCGATGGGGCGGTAGTGACCTGCGCGCCCCAAGTGCTCCCAGTAGTCGCGTTCGAAGGCCTCCAGCGCCGGCAGCGATCCTTCGACGAGCGGATTGCCGCGCACCGCTTCGCTGTCGTCGAAGGACCATCCGTTGCGCAAGCTCGAAGGCGCCCACGCGAGGAGCGCGAGGAGCACGCACAGCACGAGCCCCGTCGGTCCCGCCACGCCGCTCGCGCGCCCGGCGTCGGACGGGCGCCCCGCCGGAGCGCTCGGCGCCAGCGGCGCGCCCGACGGATCGCGCGGAGGATCGCCCGAAGGTTCGCCCGAAGGTTCGCCCGAGGGCTCGGCGCGTCGAGCGCGGTCGTTCTCGGCGGAGGGCATCGGCATCCGCGAGGATGACGCGCGCGCGGCGCCGCGTCCACGAGCCGCGCGCGCACGCTCGAAGCGCGCGCCGCGACCGGTCGAACCCGCGGCCCCGAGTTGGTAGGTTCCGAGCGCTTGAGCTCCTCGACCGACGAACGACCGCTGCGGCGCGACGGAGCTCGCTGGCGCCGCCTCGAACTGCTCGGCTGGATCGCGTTCTTCGCCCTCGCGCGCCTCGCGCTCGTGCTCGCGTTCGGCGACGTGTTCGCCTACCTCGAGGAGTTCGAGAAGGCCGCCGCGGCGAAGGCCATGCTCGACGGCGTCGGCCTCGCGCACCACCAGCTCGCCTACCATCCCTACGAGGGCGGCGGTTTCGTCGTCAGCCACCTCGACGCGCTGGCGTTCGCGCTGCTGGGCGAAAGCGTGCTTTCCGTGAAGCTCGTCGCCGTGCTGCTCGGCGCCGTGTTGCTGGCGCTCGGGTGGCGGCTGTGCGAGCGCGCCGGCGGACTCGTGTGCGCGCGCGTGTTTGCGTTGCTCTACGTCCTCGCTCCGGCGAGCGTCCAGCAGAATTCGCTGCTCGCGCTCGGCATCCACTACCACGCGCTGATCTTCGTCTCGGCGGTCTTGCTCGGCGTGCTCGCGACGCTTGAGGGCGGAGCACAGCGGCGGAGTCTGTGGTTCGCGACCGGCCTCGCGGCCGGCGCGGGCTTCTTCTTCAGCTACCAGCTCGCGCTCACGATCGCGGTCGCTGCGGGCGCGTTGATCGCCGTCGCGCGGCGCCATGGGGCGGCTTCCGTCGCGCGCGGAGCTCCGTGGGCGCTGGCGGGCGGTCTGCTCGGCCTCGCGCCGCTCGCGTGGATGGCTTCGCACTGGGGCTCGGCGGTGTTCGACATCCACGGCGCGGACGTGCTCGCCACCAAGCTCCCCAAGTCCGAGCTGCTGGGCCAGTTCGCGAGCTCGCTGTTCTCCGGCCGCGGCGCCTTCGACACGCTCGCGCTCGCGCTGCTGCTCGCCGCGCCGCTCGTGCTGTGGTTCGCACTGCGAGCGTCGGGCGCGCTGCGCACCCTCGCCGCGCTCGTCGCGGCGTACCTCGCGCTGTTCCTCGCCGCCTACTTGGGCCTCGGCTTCACCGTCGGGCGCGTCGTCAACTACTTCCTGCTGCACCGTCTCGCGCCGCTTTGGTTCCTCGGGCTCCTCGGCACGGCGCTCGGCGTCACGGCGCTCTGGAACTCGGGGCGCAAGCGCAGCGCCGCAACCCTCGTGGCCGCCCTCGCGCTGTGCGGCGCGGTGGACCTCGGCGCGTTGCTCGCGGCGGCGTCGCCGCGCGATTGGCTCGCCCACGCGCGCGTGCTCGCGACGACGAAGGGCTATGCCTATCCGCAGTACATCCAAAAGCTCTCGACGCGCCTCGAACGGCCGCGTGTCGAGCTCGCGGCGACGTTCCTCGGCTTCGAGGACGAAGACGACGAGCTGCTCTACGACGCGCTCGCGGCGACCGTGTACGGCGACGGAAGCACGAGCGTCGAGACAGCGGAAGCCGAAGCTCGCGAGTTGAAGCTCCCGAGCGCGCGGCCGCTGATCGCGGGCATGGGCATGGCGCTTCGCAACCAGTGGGGCGGAACGATCGCCGACCGGCTCGCCGCGCTCGAGGCGCACCCCCCGGCGCGTCGTGCGGCGCTCGCCGAGGCGATCGGACGCTTCGGAAACCGCTACTTCCCGACCGTCGACGGCGTGCAGCGCGAATTGAGCGAGGGGCTCGCGGCGAACGCACCGGCCGAGTTCTTCTTCGGCCTGGGCATGCGAATGTGGGCGGCGCGCGGCGACGGAACACGGAAGCACTACCACCAGCCCGCGCCGGGGCCGTGGGCCTTCGACGCCGAGCGCGCTCACGCCGCGATCGACGCGCAGCCGTCCGAGGTCGCGAGCGCGCTGCGCGCGGGCTACGAACACGCGGCGGCGCTGCAACGGCTCGACGGACGCGATTCCTCGCGACCCTGAAGAAGGCCCCGTGGTCCAACAAGACCGCGAGCCGCCTCCGAGTTCGGAGACGGCTCGCGTGGGTTCTCTGCGGGCGGCCCTGGATCAGTCGACGCTGACCGTCGGCACCTGCAACGCGACCGTGTCGCGCTGCGAGCGATCGAACGCGCCCTTCCACTCGCTCGACCGCACGCGCTGGCGGTAGGTCGCGCGGCGGCGGCGCACCTCGAACCAGTCCGCGATCAGCTCGGGGTGCCGGATCATGGCGCGCAGGCGCTCGATCTTGCGCGCGAAGCGCGACTTGAAGCTGCGCGTCACGCGGGCGTGCACCTTGAGCAAGTGCTCGCGCTCCTGGCGCAGCTCGTCGAAGGTGAAGTTCGGGTGCTTGTACGTCTCGGTGCCGTGCCAGTAGTGGAAGTCGATCTCGGCCACGTCGCGGATCAGGTACGGCTTGAGCTGCTCGTAGATCTCCGTGCCGGGGATCGGCTGCAAGAGCGACACGCAGATCGAGTCGGGGCGCGTGCTCGTGACGATGTACTCGGTGAGCCCGTGGTCCTTCTTCGTCTCCTGCGGGAAGCCGAACATCAGGAAGTACTTGAAGTACATGCCGACTTCGCGGTTGAGGCGCGCGGCGGCCTGGATCTTCTCGACCGTGAGGCCTTTCTTGACGCTCACGAGCACGTCCGGCGAGCCGGATTCGAGCCCGTAGTAGATCTTCACGCAGCCGGCCTTGCGCATCCAGCGCAGGAGCTCGAAGTCCATCGTGTCGAGGCGCGATTCGCAGGCCCACTCGAAGTACAGGCCACGGCGGATGATCTCCTTGCAGATCGCGATCACGCGCTTGCGCTGGATCGTGAACAGGTCGTCGAAGAACATCATCTGCGGCGGGTTGTAGGTGCGCAGCAGGTGCTCGATCAGGTCGACCGTGCGCTCGGGGCTCATCGCGCGGTACTGGCGCGGAGTCATCTCGGCGTCGCAGAAGGTGCACGCGTACGGGCAGCCGCGCGAAGTGATCAGCGTCACGCCCGGGTTCACCATCAAGCGCATGTAGCGCGGGATGTCGTACAGGTGGTACGCGGGCAGCGGCAGCTCGTCGACCTTCTTGATCAACGGACGGCGCGGCGTCTTCACCTGCTCGCCGTCCTTCATGTACGTGATGCCGAGGATCTCGCCCCACTTGTAGGGCTCGGTGTAGTTCTCGAGCACCTCGGGCAGCGTCAGGTCCCCTTCGCCCTGCACGCAGATGTCGGCGGCGCCGGCGTCGAGGAAGAACTCGGGGTTGGTGGTCGGGTGGGGGCCGCCCATGACCACGAACTTCTGGTACTCGTTGCGCGCGATCTGGCCCAGCTCGCGGGCGCGCCGCGCATTGGGGGTCAGCGACGAGAGCCCGACCACGTCGGCCCACTGCATGGCCTCGCGCAACGTCTCCATCTCCTCGATGGAGTCGTCGTACAGCTTCACGTCGTAGCCGCCCCGCTGGAGCAGCTGGGCCGCCAGGATCGCGATCCCCAGCGGCGGATAGATCTCGTCGCGGGCCATCTCGCCCTTGACGGCCTTCTCGTCGGCGAAGACGGCCGCAGCCCTTTCGCGGAGCACTTGGCTCTTGGCGTAGATGAGAACGACCTTGAGCGTCATGGGGCGACCTTCATCGGCTTCGGTGGTGGTGCAAGTTGGGCGTCCAAGGTGTGGGACTCGGAGCTCGCAGCTCGTGCGCAGCCCTTCCCCCCGCGGCGGACCCCCCCGGATCGACGTTCCGGGGCGCCTCGCTGCAAGCCGAAGTCTACCGTGAACGGTAGGTTGCGCAAGCCGGGCCGCGCGATCGAAGGCCTTTCCCGCCGCTCCGTCCAGCATAGACTCGCACCATGACGCCGAGTGCGCAGCCTCAAAATCCCGCCGCCGAAGAATCCTTCGACCAGCGCCTCGAGCGCCTGGAAAAGATCGTCGCCGAGCTCGAGCAGGGTCGACTGGGGCTCGAGGTGGCGATCGAGCGCTACCAGGAGGGGGTGGAGCTGATGCGCTCGTGCCGCGCCGCCCTCGAGGGGTATCGCAAGCGCATCGAGGAGCTGCAGGGCGACGGAGAGCTCTCGCCCTTCGCCGGGGATCCCGACGCAACGGCGCGCCCGTGAGCGGCGCGCGCGCGAGGGCGCCCGGCGCCGAGCGGGCCGCGAAGTGGCTCGCGGATTCGCAGCACTGGGTCGAGCCGGCGCTGATCGAGGCCTTCGACGACCTCGGCGGCGCACCTGCCCGGCTCGTCGAAGCGATGCGCTACGCCACGCTCGACGGCGGAAAGCGCCTTCGCCCGGCGATCGCGCGGCTCGCGTGCCTGTGGTGCGGCGGGAGCGACGACGACGTCCGCGGCGCCGCGGTCGCGATCGAGTGCATCCACAGCTACAGCCTCGTGCACGACGACCTGCCGTGCATGGACGACGATGCCTGGCGCCGCGGCCGTCCGAGCTGCCACGCGGCGTTCGGCGAGGCGCTCGCGTTGCTCGCGGCCGATGCGCTTCAGTCGCTCGCCTTCGAGCACGTCGCCCGGAGTCCGCGCGGAGTCGGCGCGGCGCTGACGCGAACGCTCGCGGGCGCCATCGGCGCGCGCGGGATGGTCGGCGGCCAGGTCGTCGACATGGCGCTGACGGGCGCGGGCGCGAGCCGCGAACTCGCGCTGGAAGAAGTTGCGGGCATGCACGCGCTCAAGACCGGCGCGCTGATCGCCGCGGCCGCGAAGCTCGGCGCCCAGGCTTCGGGCGCGGACGCGGCGCGCTGCGCGAAGTTCGAGCTCTGGGGAGCGGCGCTCGGGCGCTGCTTCCAGGCCATCGACGACGTGCTCGACGTAACCGAAGACCGCGCCAGCCTGGGCAAGACCCCGGGCAAGGACGCCGCGCAGCACAAGCCGACGCTCGTGGCCGCCCTGGGCCTCGAAGGCGCCCGCCGATACGCGGCGGCGCAGGGCGAGCACGCCGAAGCCCTCGCCCGCGACCTCGCCCGCGAATTGGACGGGCCCCTGAGCGAGACCGCGCTCGGCTTTGCGGCCCTGCTGCTGGATCGCCGCTCCTGAGGCGACGCCCCTCAGCCGACTCTCCTGGCGCGACCGCTGCTGGGGTGCGGCTCCCCGGGCGGGCCGGCGGCGTTCCTCCGCCGCAACCCGCCGGCCGTTGCATTGCCCGGCAACTTCGCCAAGGATGGTCCGTTCTCCCCCCAGGGACACCCCATGCCCGATTCGTCCGCCTCTGCGTCGCGACCAAACGCCGCCCCTGCCGATCTGCTCGCGCGCATCGAGAGTCCCGCGGACCTCAAGCGCCTCGCGCTCGACGAACTGCCGGTGCTGTGCGCGCAGACGCGCGAGTTCCTGCTGCAGTCCGTCCAGCAGACCGGCGGGCACCTGGGCTCGAACCTCGGCGTCGTCGAGCTCGCCACCGCGCTGCACTACGTGTTCGATCTCTCGCGCGACCGCTGCGTGTGGGACGTCAGCCACCAGTGCTATCCGCACAAGCTCTTCACCGGCCGCCGCGCGCGCTTCTCGAGCCTGCGGCAGACCGGCGGGCTGTGCGGCTTCACGCACCCCGACGAGTCGCCCTACGACCTGTTCCACACCGGACACGCGGGCACGAGCATCAGCTTGGGGCTCGGCCTCGCGTTCGGCGCCGCGCACGAGCCCGATCCGCCGCACACGATCGCGGTCATCGGCGACGCGAGCCTCGGCGCCGGCGTCGCCTTCGAGGCGCTGAACTACGCGGGGGCGAGCAAGCGCAAGGTGCTCGTGATCCTGAACGACAACGAGTGGTCGATCTCGAAGTCGGTGGGCTCGCTCGCGCGCTACCTGTCGCGCATCCGCTCGGCGAAGGTCGTGCAGCGCGCGCAGGAGGAGATCCAGCGCCTGTTCCACGCCATTCCGGTGATCGGTGAGAAGGTCGACCGCACGCTCGAGGACATGGCCGAGGTCGTGCGCCACACGCTCGTGCCCGGCCACGTGTTCGAGGAGCTCGGCGTCACGTACGTCGGCCCGATCTCCGGCCACGACGTGAAGTACCTGGTCGAGAACCTGCAGCGCGTGCGCGAGCTCGAGGGCACGGTGCTGCTGCACGTGCTCACGGAGAAGGGCAAAGGCCATCCGAGCGCGCCGACGCACCCCGAACGCGTGCACGGAGTCAAAGGCGCGCCCGCGCCGCGCATGGCGGGCGCCGATTCGTCGAAGCTGCCCGGTCCGAGCGCGGCGGCGCCGAAGGTGCAAGGCCCGGCGTACACGAAGGCCTTCGCCGATTCGCTGCTCAAGATCGCCGAGCGCGACCTTCGCGTGCACGCGCTGACCGCCGGCATGCCGTCGGGCACGGGGCTCGAGACGTTCGCCGAACGCTTCCCCGCGCGCTTCCACGACACCGGCATCACCGAGCAGCACAACGTCGCGATGGCCGCCGGCATGGCCAAGGCCGGGCTGCGGCCCGTCGTGGCGATCTACTCGACCTTCCTGCAGCGCGCCTACGACCAGGTGTTCCAGGAGGTCGCGCTCCAGAACCTGCCGGTGCTGTTCTGCATGGACCGCGCGGGGCTGGTGGGGCAGGACGGGCCGACGCACAACGGCGTGTTCGACATCGCGTTCCTGCGCACGCTTCCGAACTTCACGCTGTGCGCGCCGCGCGACGCGACCGACATGCGGCGCATGATCGAGATGGCGCTCGCGCTTCCCGGGCCGGTCGGCGTGCGCTACCCGCGCGACAACTGCCCCGGCGTCGAACGCATCCACGCGAGCGAACGCCGCGAGATGCTGCCCGGCAAGGCCGAGGTGCTCGTCGACGTCGAGCCCGAGCAGCGCGGAAACGCGATTTCGATCTGGGCCTACGGAGCGCTCGTGAACCAGGCGCTCGAAGCCGTTGAGAAACTGCGCCAGCGCGGGGTGGCCGTCGCCCTCGTCGACGCGCGCTTCGCCAAGCCGCTCGACGAGGAACTGCTGACGCAACACCTCGGCGCGTTCCGCGCGCTCGTGACGCTCGAAGAGCACCAACGCGCCGGCGGATTCGGCGCCGCGGTCCTCGAGGCCGCGAGCCGCGCGCCGAACGCGCGCGCGCAAGTGAAGTTGCTCGGCGTGCCTGACCGCTTCGTCGAACACATGACCGCGCGCGAGGAGCAACTCACCGAGTGCGGGCTGGACGCCGACGAGATCGAGCGCTTCGTGCGCATCCTGGCGCCGGCCCAACGCATCTCGTGAGCGCCCCGCGAACGAGCCCCGAGCGCCGAAAGACCGACTCCACCATGGCGCCCAGCGAATTTGCGAAGCGTGCCCGCGCGGCCAAGCAGCCCGGCGCCCCCAAGGCCGGCGCCACCAAGCGCGTGCTCGTCGCCGCCGACATGGCGAAGGACGGCGTGCGCGAATGCGAGCGCGAGCTCGTTCCCTGGTTGCGCGAGCGCGTCGCCGAAGTCGAGCTCGTCGACGACATCTCCGCCTTCGTCACACGCCGCGCCGCGCTTCCGCGCGCGGCCGCCGAAGCGCACCTGCCGGACCTCGTCGTCGTGCTCGGCGGCGACGGCGCGATCCTCGGGGCGGTGCGCGCGTTCGCGGACGCGCCGCGGCCGACCCTGGGCATCAACTTCGGGCGCGTGGGCTTCCTCGCTTCCACGCCCGAGAGCGACTGGCGCGAGGCGCTCGGCGGCGTGCTCGCCGGCGAAGGCATCCTCGAGCCGCGCATGCGGATCGAGGCCGAGATCGTCTCGTCGAACGGCGAGCGCACGCGCGCCATCGCCCTGAACGAAGTCCTCGTCGCGCGCGGCGCGGCGCCGGGCATGCTCTCGCTCGCCGTGTCCGTCGACGGCGACTGGGTCGCGGACTACCGCGCCGACGGGCTGATCCTCGCGACGCCTTCGGGCTCCACCGCGCACTCGCTCTCGGCTGGCGGCCCGATCCTGTTTCCTTCGATGCTCGGCCTGATCGTGACGCCGGTGTGCCCGCAGGGACTTTCGTACCGGCCGATCGTGCTGCATCCCGACAGCCGCATCGAACTTCGTGTCAAGGAAGCGAGCGGTGAGACGCTCGTGGCGGTGGACGGACAAGCTTTCCACCCGCTGCGCGACGACGACACGGTGCGCGTGCGACGCCATCCTGTCGCGTACCCGTTGCTCGCGTGGGCGAAGCTCGATCCCTACCGCCGTCTGCGCGACCGCCTGGGCTGGAACCAGACGCGCTACCGCGGCGAGATCGACCGCGACTGATTATTTAGGGAACGGCGCTCAAGATCGAAGCGCGCGGTTTCCGAGACTTCTCCCGAAGAAGTGCGCGCCCGGGGGGGTGCGCGGGGTGAAGTATGAGGACAGCCAGGGTCAGTCCGTCGAAGCGACGGCGAGGCTTCACGCTCGTCGAAGTGAGCTTCGCCATCGCGGTAATCGTGGTCGCGGTCTCCGGGCTGCTCGGCACGCTCGTCGGATCGTCCGCGCTCGGCCGCGTCGCGCGTGAGACTTCGCTCGCGCAGCAAGCGGCCCGGCAGCAGCTCGAGCTCCTGCAAGGCGCGCCGTTTCCCGAGATCTTCGCGGCCTTCAACGCGAGCGCCGACGACGACGCGGGAATCTCGGTCGCCGCGCCCGGCGCGAACTTCGCCGTGCCCGGCCTCAGCCTGGTTCCCGGCGACGCCGCCTGCGGCGCCGTCGAGTTCCCCGTCGTCGACAACGCCGGCGCTCTCCAACTGCGCGAGGACTTCGTCGACGACGCGCTCGGCATGCCGCGCGACCTCGATGGCGACGGCGCCGTCGACGCGCTCGATCATTCCGGCGACTACCGTCTGCTCCCGGTGCGCGTGCGCGTGCGCTGGCAAGGAGTGAGCGGCGTGAGAGTCCTCGAACTGGAGTCGCTCCTGTGCGCGCGCTGAAACGCAAGCGAAGGGGCTTCACGCTGCTCGAGACGCTCATCGCGGCGACAGCCGCCACCTTGCTCATGGGCATCGTGGCCGTGACCGTGCAGCGCGCGAACGCCCTGTTTCAAGAAGCTGGGACGGCTTCCGAGGCCGACACGGCCGCGCAGCGCGCCGTCGAGCGCCTCGCGCGCGAGTTGATGCAGGCGGACCGCGGCTCGCTCACCTTCACGCCCGATCCGATCACGGGCGCCGACACGCTCACGTACCGCCGCGCCACCGCGGGAGCGGGCGGAGTGGTGCTCGGGCCGCTGCAACGTCTGCGCTGGGAGCGCTCGCCGGGCGAGTTGGACGACGGTCTCGACAACGACGGCGACGGACGCATCGACGAAGGGCGCGTGGTGCTGAACGCCGACATCGCCGCGCCCGCGCCGGATGTCGCACTGGTCGAAGGTGTGAGCGAGCAGCTCGAAGGCGAGTTCGCCGACGCCGCCGACAACAACGGCAATGGACTGATCGACGAGAGAGGGCTGGTCATGACCTTCGACGCGGGGACGTCGACCGTCACGGTCCGGCTCACCGTGGCGCGCGTGGCCGCCAACGGACGCCTCGTCGAGAGAACCGCCACGACCTCCGTGAGGATTCGCAATGAGTAGCTGTTTCAATCGGGCCCGACGCAGGCGGCGCGGAAGCGTGCTTCTGACGGCGCTGATCGGCGTGATGGTCGTGGGTGCGCTGGCCGCTTCGATGGCGGTCGCCGGCGGCAGCCGCACGCGGGAGCGCGACGCGGCTGTGCATTCGACCCGCGCGCTGTACGTGGCCGAGGCCGGCATGTCCGAGGCCATCGAACGCATCTCGCGCGGCGAGCTCGCCGCAGTCGTCGGCCAGGGTCCGAGCGTTCCCTTCGGGGGCGGGGAGTACTCGGTCGAAGTGGTCGACAACGGCGACGACACGGTCACCGTGACCTCGCGGGCGGTGCACGGCCGGTCGACGCGGGCCACGCAAGCGACGCTCGAGCTCGTCGGCGAGGGCGTCTTCGCGAGCGCGCTGTTCGCGGGCAACTCGAGCGGCGATCCGAACTACTCGATGCGCTTCGGCGGAACGGGCGGCGCGGCGGACGCCATCACCGGAAACGTCTACAGCGGCGGGAACATCGCGATCTCCGGCACGCCGAGCTTCAACGGCACGCTGCGCGCGAACGGCGCGGTGACCGGGGGCAGCTTTCCCGCGGACAACCAGCCGATCACGGGCTCGTCGCAGCCGATCCCCGACATCGCGGGCATGAACTACGAGACCAACCACGACTACGACGTGGCGTCGATGTTCTCGTCGGCGACCTGGACGCTGAACAGCTCGCTCGGCGGCCGCGCGTGGCAGATGCCGCAGTCGAGCCCCGCGCACATCTTCCGGAAGAACCCCAACGACCGCACGACGAACACGTCGTCGACGGTGAAGGACGACTACTTCCTCGAGGACCCGTACGAGTCGGTGAGCGGCAGCAGCACCGTGAGCCCTGCGAACGGCACGCGCATCACGCTCTCGGGCGCGCAGGGCAAGCCCGGCGTCGACGGATCCAACCGCGTCTACTACATCGACGGCAACCTGTGGATCCACAACAACAACATCTACAGCTTCACGATGTACAACGCAGGGAGCGCGCCGGTGCGGGTGACCTTCGTCGTGAAGGGCAACATCTACTTCAGCGACAACATCCTGTACCAGGGCACGCGGCCGGACGGCATGGCGTTCATCGCGATCGGCGACGACGCGGTCGAGGACAGCGGCAACATCTACTTCGGCGACCCGTCCTTCGGCACGCTCGAGCGCATGGACTCGTTCATGTACGCCGAGAACAACTTCTACGACAGCAACCTCTCGGCCACGGGCTCGGCCAAGGTCACCGTGAACGGCAACATGACCGCCGGCAACCAGGTGCGCATCAACCGCGACTACGGTTCGCAGCACTCGAAGCTGACGGTGAACTTCGACGGCCGCTTGCTCGACAACACGATCACGCTGCCGGGTCTGCCCAGTCAGAGCGGGGTCACGCCGACCTGGTTCGTCCGTAGCTGGGCCGAAGTCACCGCGGCCCACCCGTAAGAGGTCCGACCGTGGAGCTCCCCCTTCGAGCCCGCCTCGCCCTCGCGGCGGGCCTGCTTTGCGCGCCTCTCGCGGTCGGCGTTTCCGCGGCGAGTGCGCCGACACCGACCTCGACGGCCAACTCGACGGCCAACTCGACGAGCGGCGCCGCGAGCGCAGCGTCGCAGCCGCGCGCCCGCCGCGAGGGAGCGAAGAGCCAGGCCGAGGCGGAGCAGCGCCTGCTGAAGCTCCTCGCGCCGAAGGCCTCCGACGCGCCCTTCGAAATCGACGCCTTCGCGCAGCGCGTGCTCGACATCGGGCCCCACGCCGTCGCGCCGTGCCTGGCGCTGCTGATCGGAGACCTGCAGGCGCCCGCGGTCGCCGACGGGACGCTCGAAGCTCCCATCGACCCGCGGGTGCAGGACGCGCAGCAACGCATCCTGCGCCGCGCGTTCGCGCAGTTCGCTCCGAGCTTGCGCGTCGCGGCGTTGGCGCACCGAGCGCAAGGCGCGGAGCTGCACGTCCGGCGGCTGCTGATCTCGCTGCTGGGCGAGACTCCGCATCCCCGCGCGCTGCCCGAGATCCTGGCGCTGGTGGAGCCCATCGAGGAGATCCACTTGATGCGCGACTATGTCGCGGCCCCGATCCAAGCCGCGCTCGCCGCGCGTCTCGCCGACCATCCGCGCGGCGCCGCCGTGCTCGAACAAACGGCGCGCGAGCGCACGGGGCCGCTGCGCGAACTGCTGGTGAAGACGCTCGGGCGCTCGAGGTCCTTTCCGGCCTTCGAATCGCTGGAGCGCCTGCTCACGCTCGACAGCCAGCTCGATGTCGGCCTGCTGCGCGCGCTGTGCGAGGGCGCGCCCACGGGGCTCGTCGCGCCGCGCTCGACGACCCTGGATTTCGCGCGCAGCCAGATGCTGGCGCCGTCCGACGTCGAACTTCAGCTCGCGGCTGTCGAGCTGCTCGCGGCCTGCGGTTCGCTCGAGGACTTCGCGGAGATCGTCGGCCTGCTCGAGGACGAGGACCTGCGCGTCTCGAACCTCGCCCGCCGCTCGCTTCGATCCGCGCTCGGCGTCGACCTCGGCCCCGAGGGCGAACCGTGGAGCGAGTGGCTCGAACAGGAGGCGGCGTGGAACGAGGCGGAGCTCCAAGCGTGCCTCGAGCGCGTCGAGGGGGGCGACGACGCACAGTCGATCGAAGCCCTGCGACAGCTCTCGAGCCATCCGTTCTCCTTGCGGCGCGCGGGCCAGCAGCTGGTGGAAGCGCTGAGCGTCGAACGCGCGCGCTCCGTGTTCGCCACGCAGCTCGAGACGCTCTCGAGCGCGCCGCCCGCGGGCTTCGTTCTGGCGCTGGTCCGACAGCTCGAGAGCGAAGACCCCGAACGCGGCGAGCAGGCAGCGCGGACGCTCCGATCGCTGACGAAGCTCTCCCTCGGAGTCGATGCCGTCGCCTGGGAGACCGCGCTGCTCGGGCGCGGCGAGCTCGACGCGCCGCGCGTCAGCGGGCGCTGAGCAGCCCGTCGTGAACGCGGCCCGCGTCCATGCGGGCGACGCGTTCGCAGCGCGCCGCGAGGCGTTCGTCGTGCGTGACGAGCAGCAGCGAGAGCTTGCGCTCGAGCTGTTCGTTGAACAGCAGTTCGAGGACGCGCTCGCCCGTCTCGCGGTCGAGGTTGCCCGTGGGTTCGTCGGCGATCAGGATCGGCGGATCGTGGAACAAGGCGCGCGCCAGCGCCACGCGCTGGCGTTCGCCGCCCGAGAGCTGCGGCGGGCGGTGCTTGAGGCGCTCCTGCAGTCCGAAGCGCGTGAGCAAGTCGACCGCGCGCTCGGTGAGCTGCGTCTTCTCGCGATCGAACGAGTAGGAGCTGTGGCGGATCATCGCCGGAAGCAGCACGTTCTCGACCGCCGTGAGCTCCGCGACCAGGTGGTAGAACTGGAACACGAAGCCGAGGCGCACGTTGCGCATCCGCGCGCGCTCGTCCTGCGAGAGCGACCAGGCGTCGACGCCTTCGATGCGCACCGAACCCGAAGTCGGCCGGTCGAGCAGGCCGAGCACGTGCAAGAAGGTCGACTTGCCGGCGCCGGACGGCCCCATGAGCGCGAGCCGTTCGCCGCGGGCGAGCGCCAGATCGCAGCCGTGCAGGATCGGCAGTTCGCGCCGCGCGATGCGGTAGGACTTCTTCACGCCGCTGGCGTGCAGAACGATTTCGCGTTGGGTCATCGCTGGCTCCGCGCCGCTCGTTCCGCGCTATTCATTTCGGAGGGCGTCCACGGGCTCGAGGCGCGCGGCCCGCCAGGCGGGGATCGCGGCGAAGATCAGCGTGCACACGAACGCGCCGAGCACGATGGCCGCGACCGCGATGGGGGTCACGACGCTCGGGATCGAATCGAAGATGTACACGTTGCGGTTGAAGATCTGCACGCCGAGCGCGTTGCTGAGCCAGCGCTCGATGTCGTCGATCGTGAGCGCCAGCACGACGCCCGTGCTCGCGCCGAGCACCGCGCCGATGAGCGCATCCCAGAAGCCGATGGCGAGGAAGACCATCAAACTCAGTTGCGGCGTGGCGCCGAGCGCGGTCAGGATGCCGATGTCGCGGCGCTTCTCGCTGACCATCATCGAGAGGATCGCGAAGACGGTGAAGCACGCGACCAGCAGCACGAGCGAGAGCATGATGCCGAGCAGCACGCGCTCGTTCTCGATCGCGCCGAGCAGCGAGCCGCGGAACTCCTCCCAAGTCTTGAGCTCGCAGCTCCGGTCGATCAAGCGGCGACTCCGAAGCGTGTCTCCCAGTTCGGCCGCCACGGCTTTCGAGTCGCGCTCGTAATCGCGCAGCTTGATCAGGATCTGCGAGACGTTCATCGCGTTCTTCGGCAGCGGATCCTCTTCGTTCGCGCCCGCCATGAAGCGCGCGAGCTGCCCGCGCTCGATGTAGACGCGCTCGAGGTCCATCTCGTTCTCGCTCGAGCGGAACGATCCCGCGACGACGAACTCGCGCTCCTTCGCCGCGAAGCCATATTCCGACTCCGGATCGCGCACCGGAATGATCAGCGTGACGAAATCGCCGCGCGAGAGCCGGTGCACGTTGTAGAGCTGGTCGCCGAGGATCACGCTCGCCCGCGGAATCCCCATCGAGGGGTCGTATTCCGGCGGCGGAGCAAACGGCCGCGTCGGATCGGACACGCTCTCGCCGTAGTTCGGCGGCGCGATCAGCGACTGGTGGAACGAGGTCGACGACTTCTCGTCGTTCTCGTCGATGCCCGCGAGCTGCACGAAGGCGTACTGGCTGCGCTGCGGGTCGGACAGCATCATCAGCGAGTTGCCGCCCTCGCGCGTGAGGAAGCACGGCCACGTCAGGTGCGCCGAAGCCGCCTCGACGCGCGGATCGGCGCGCACGACTTCGAGGATCTTCTCCGCATCCCACGGCCGGCTCGGCGGTTCGGTTCCCGGCAGCGCCAGGATCAGATCCGACAGGCTGCCGCGCATCGACCGGCGCGTTTCCTCGAGGAAGCCGGTCATGATCGACAGGATCATGATCAGCGCGCCGGTGCCGAGGAAGATGCCCACGACGCCGATCAAGTTCGTCGGGCGGTGGATCAAATAGCGCCACGAGAGGAAGCGCACCACGGCCGGCGCCGGAACGGCGAGGAACAAGAGGCGCATCAACAAGTACGCGACGAAGACGACGAGCAGTGCAAAGATCGCGAAGCCGCTGAGCGCGAGCGCGAACTGCAGCACGACTCCCCAGCTCATGCCTTCGCCGAGCACCGAGTTCATGCCTTCGCCGGCTTCTGCGCCGCGGATTCCGGCGGCGCGCTCTCCGCGGCCGCGGGCCGGTCGCTCGAACGCTGCGGGCGCAACGCGGGGAACAGCAGCACGTCGCGGATCGAATCCTGACCCGTGAGCACCATCACGAGGCGGTCGATGCCGATGCCGAGTCCGCCCGTCGGCGGCATTCCGTACTCGAGCGCCTGGACGTAGTCGACGTCGACCTCGCCCGGCGCCTCGGGGTCCTTGCTCGCGACCTGCTCGACGAAGCGCTGCTCCTGATCGAGCGGGTCGTTGAGCTCGGTGAACGCGTTTCCGAGCTCCATGCCGCCGAGGAACAGCTCGAAGCGCTCGGCGACGCGCGGATCCTCGGGCTTGCGCTTGGCGAGCGGACAGATCGGCACGGGATAGTCGACGCAGAACACCGGCCCGACGAGCAACTCCTCGCAGGTGGCTTCGAAGACGTCGTTCATCAGCTTCCAGTAGCCGACCGTCTCGTCGAGGCCGAGCTCCTTCGCGCGCTTGCGCACCGCCGGCTCGTCGTCGAAGGCGCAGCCGTTCTGCTCGCGGAACAGCTCGGTGTAGCTCACACGCTTGAACGGCGCCTTCAAGTCGTACTCGCGGCCGCGGAAGTTCACGAGCGTCGTGCCGTTGACCTCGCGCGCGACGCTCTCGACCAGCGACTCCGCGAGCTCCATCATGCGCCGGTAGTCGGCTTGCGCCTCGTACAGCTCGAGCATGGAGAACTCGGGGTTGTGGCGCGTCGAGATGCCCTCGTTGCGGAAGTTGCGCGCGATCTCGAACACGCGCTCCATGCCGCCGACGATCAGCCGCTTGAGGTACAGCTCGGGCGCGATGCGCAGATAGAAGTCCGCGTCGAGCGCGTTGTGGTGGGTCACGAAGGGCCGCGCCGTCGCTCCGCCGAAGATCGGGTGGAGCGTCGGCGTCTCGACTTCGAGGTAGCCTTGCGCCTCGAGGAAGCGCCGCACCGCCGAGACGATCTTGCTGCGCTTCACGAAGGTGTCGAGCACGCCTTCGGTGGCCCACATGTCGACGTAGCGGCGGCGGTAGCGCGCTTCGACGTCGACGAGCCCGTGCCACTTCTCGGGCGGCGAGGCGAGCGCCTTCGCGAGCAACTGCACCTCGCTGGCCCAAACGGTGAGCTCGCCCTTTTGCGTGAAGCCGACTTCGCCCGTGACGCCGACGAGGTCGCCCGCGTCCAGCCACTTGCGCTGCGGCCACCACTCGCTCAGCGCGTCGCGCCGCAGCCCGATCTGCAACTTGCCCGTGCGGTCGCCGAGCGGCGCGAAGATCAGCTTGCCGAAGTCGCGCGGCATCGCCATGCGACCGGCGACGGTCACGCGCTCGCCGACGGCGGGGCCGGGATTCGCGCTGTCGCCCGCGCGCGCGACGATCTGTTCGATCGGCGTCGCGTCCACGCCGCGCGCCGGGAACGGGTCGACGCCCGCTGCGCGCATCGCTTGCAGCTTCGCCAGCCGGTCAGGTTGCACGAGGTCGGTCATGGGCGGCGAGGATACGGAGTGCGCGAGCGTGCATCACGCACGGCGCTCGTTCGGATTGCGCACGTCGAGCGCGCGGAGCGAGCCGCGCCGGCGTGCTCGCGAGCACGAAAAAGAACCGCGCGGGCCAGGACCCGACGCGGTTCTTGAAGGGGGGTGGTGGAGGATAGGGGGCTCGAACCCCTGGCCTCGACAATGCCATTGTCGCGCTCTACCAACTGAGCTAATCCCCCGCGTTTTCAGCCGCCCGCGCGCGCAGCCTTCGAGGGCGCGCACACGAGAGGGGCGGAGACTATGACGGCGCGAGCGCGGCTCGTCAACTGTTCCAGCGCTCCCGGGCGTTCGCGGCTCGTGCGCCGCCGTCGACCGAGCCCTATTCTGAGCCGCTCCACCCTGCGCGCGCGTCCACCTGGGGTCGCTGCGCTTCCGCGAAGGACCCACGCCCCGTGAGCAACGTCTACGACCCGGCCGCCATCGAACCTCGCTGGCAAGCTGCTTGGGAAGCCGGCCAAGTGTTCCGCACCGCCAACCCCGGCGATGCGGGCTTCGACCCGGCCCAGCCCAAGTACTACGTGCTCGACATGTTCCCGTACCCCTCGGGATCCGGGCTGCACGTCGGGCACGCCGTCGGCTACGTCGGCACGGACATCGTCGCGCGCCGCAAGCGCATGGAAGGCTGCAACGTGCTCCACCCGATGGGCTGGGACGCGTTCGGGCTGCCCGCGGAACAGTACGCGATCCAGACCGGCGTGCAGCCCGCCGAAGCGACGCGCGCGAACACCGCCAACTTCCGCCGTCAGTTGAAGAAGATCGGCTTGTCGTACGACTGGTCGCGCGAGATCGACACGTCGGATCCGAGCTACTACCGCTGGACGCAGTGGATCTTCAAGCGCTTGTACGAGAAGGGGCTCGCGTACCAGGCCGAAGTGCCGGTGTGGTGGTGCGAAGAGCTGAAGACGGTGCTCGCGAACGAGGAAGTGATCAACGGGCGCAGCGAGCGCGGCAACCACCCGTGCGTGCGCCGGCCGCTCAAGCAGTGGATGCTGAGGATCACGGCCTACGCCGAGCGCTTGCTCAGCGACCTCGACGGCCTCGACTGGCCCGAGTCGATCAAGATCCAGCAGCGCGAATGGATCGGAAAGAGCGAGGGCGCCGAGATCGAGTTCGAAGTCGAGGGGACGACCGAGAAGCTGGTCGTGTTCACGACGCGGCCGGACACGTTGTGGGGCGCGACGTTCATGGTCGTCGCGCCGGAGCACAAGCTCGTCGCCAAGACCTCGGCCTCGCACCGCGCGTCGGTCGAGGCCTACGTAGCGAGCGCGGCGTCGAAGTCGGAGCTCGAGCGCACGGAGCTCGCGAAGGACAAAAGCGGTGTTTTCACCGGCCTTTTCGCGCGCAATCCGGTCTTCGAAGCCGGCGATCCGCGCGGGCGCATCCCGATCTGGGTCGCCGACTACGTGCTGATCTCCTACGGCACGGGCGCGATCATGTCGGTGCCCGGCCACGACCCGCGCGACTTCGAGTTCGCGACCAAGTTCGGGCTGGGGATCCGCGAAGTGGTGAAGCCCGCGACGGGCGAGAAATCGCTCGCCGACGGCGTGTGCTTCACCGGCGAAGGCACGGCGGTCAACTCCGGCCCGCTCGACGGGCTCGCGACGCGGGCGGCGAAAGCGCGCGCCATCGAGTTGCTCGAGCAACGCGGCGTCGGCAAGGCGCGCACCACGTACAAGCTGCGCGACTGGCTGTTCTCGCGCCAGCGTTACTGGGGCGAGCCCTTTCCGCTCCTGCACCTCGAAGACGGCCGCACGATCGCGGTCGAGGACGACGCGCTGCCGGTCAAGCTGCCGTTCATGCAGGACTTCAAGCCCTCCGGCGACGGTTCGGCGCCGCTCGCGCGCGCGGAGGAGTGGGTGCGCACGAGCTACAACGGCATGCCCGCGCGGCGCGACACCGACACGATGCCGGGGTGGGCGGGTTCGTGCTGGTACTGGCTGCGCTTCATGGATCCGCACAACAGCGGCGAGCCGTGGTCGAAGGCCGCGGAGCAGTACTGGGGCCCCGTCGATCTCTATGTCGGCGGCGCCGCGCATGCGGTGATGCACCTGCTGTACGCGCGCTTCTGGCACAAGGTGCTGTTCGATCTCGGCCTGGTGCACACGAGCGAGCCGTTCCAGCGCTTGTTCAACCAGGGCTTGATCACGGCCTTTGCCTACCAGGACGCGAGCGGGCGCCTGGTGGCGAGCGACGAGGTCGAAGCGCGTGGCGCCGAGTTCGTGCGCAAGGCTTCGGGGGCGCCGCTGCAGCAGATCGTCACGAAGATGGCGAAGTCGCTGAAGAACGTCGTGAATCCCGACGACGTCATCGCCGAGCAAGGCGCCGACACGCTGCGCGTCTACGAGAGCTTCATGGGGCCGCTCGCGGACTCGAAGCCCTGGAATCCGCGCGACATCACGGGCTCGCGCCGCTTCCTCGATCGCGTGTGGCGGCTCGTCGTCGATCCCGATTCGGCCGATCCCGTGCGCCCGAACCTGCGCGTCGATCAGCAGCGCGAGCTGGCCGGCGACACCGAGGAGATCGAGCGCGCGCTCAACCGCACGATCGCGCGCGTCGACGACTCGTTCAAGGCGTTCAACTTCAACACCGCCATCGCGGCGATGATGGAGTTCGTGAACGTGCTCTCGAAGAAGCCGGCGGCGTTCACGCGCGGACAGGCCGAGCGCTTCGTGCTGATCCTCGCGCCGTTCGCGCCCCACATGGCGGACGAGCTCTGGCGGCGCCTCGGCAATCCCGAGTCGCTCGCGCACGGGCCGTGGCCGAAGCCGATCGCGAAGTACCTCGAGGACGACGTCGTCGACATCGTCGTGCAGGTCGCGGGCAAGATGCGCGGCAAGGTGAGCGTGCCGAAGGGCGCGCCGCAGGCCGAGATCGAAGCGGCGGCGCGCGAGGCGGCGGGCGCGTGGCTCGAGGGCAAGGCGGTCGCGAAGGCCGTCTATGTTCCGGGCCGGCTCATCAACTTGATCCTGAAGTCCTGACGTGACGGCCGCTCGCAAGTGAGTTCGGCGCGAGAAGCCCACGCGGGCCCGGTGAGCACGGCGGGCCCGGCGACCTCGCGGGCGCTCGCGCTGCTGTTCGTCGTCGCCTTCGCGCTGCGACTCGCGGCTGTTTTCGTGTTCGACTCGCTCGGGGCCGCGCGCGGCGGCGACCCGTGGACCTGGGGGCACGAACCCGCCTCGCTGGCGCAAGCGCTGCTCGACGGCCGCGGATTCTCCGATCCGTGGGGCAAGGGCACCGGACCGAGCTCGTGGCTCACGCCGCCGTATCCGCTGTTGCTCGCGGCCTTGATGAAGGCCTTCGGCGGCATCACGTCGAGCACGGCGCTCGCGCTGCACGTGCTTCACGCGCTTTTCTCGGCGCTCAACGCCCTGCTGCTCGTCGAACTCGGCCGGCGCTGGGGCTCGCTGCGCTCAGGCTGGCTCGCGGCCTGGATGTTCGCCTTCTATCCGGTGGCGATCGCGAACTCCGCGCAGCTCGTGTGGGACACGACGCTCGTCGCGCTGCTCGTCACCGCCTTCTTCCTGCAGCTCGCGAAGTACGACGCGAGCGCACGCGGCGCCGCCGCCTGCGGCCTTGTCTACGGCGCGCTGCTGCTCGTGAACCCCGCGCCCATGTCGCTCGCGCCGATCGCGATGTGGTTCCTCGCGCGCCGAAGCCCGGCGCTCCGCGTCGGCCTGGCGCGCGCCGCGCTGTTCGCCGCCTGCGCCTTCGCAGTCGTCGCGCCTTGGATGGCGCGCAACCAAGCGGTGCTCGGCGCGTTCACCCTGCGCCCCAACCTCGGCGTCGAGCTGCGCATCGGCAACCACTCCGAAGCGAACGGCCGCCCGGTTCCGTTCCGCTACCACCCGTCGCACGTCGCCGCCGAGCTCGCGCTCTATCGCGAACTCGGCGAAGTCGAGTACTCGAAGGAGAACCTCGGCCGCGCGCTGACCTGGATCCGCGAAAACCCCGGCGCTTTCGCGCTCCTGACCGCCAAGCGCGTCGCGATCTTCTGGATCGGCGAGTCGCCGCTCACCGACCCGCGCCGCGCCGACGGACTCTCGCCGCGCGGCGATCCCTCGAGCTGGATCAAGTTCCTCGCCTACTTCGCCACCGGCGCGCTCGCGTGGGTGTCCCTGGGACGCTGGCGCGGCGCCGCGGACGTGCGCTGGCTCTGCGCGTGCTCGCTGCTGGTGTTCGGCGCGCCGTACTATCTCACCCACGTGTCCGAGCGCTACCGCTTCCCGATGGATCCGCTGATCGTGCTGCTCGGCGCGTTCGTTCTCGTGGCGTGGTTCGACCGCCGCTTCCGTTCCATAACCACATCTACATGAGCGACAAACGCAAGGACGGCGACAAGCCGCAACCCAAGGCCGGTCTCAAGAGCTTCAAGGACCTCGCGAAGCTCAAGGGCATCGAGCCGAGCGCGCCGGCGCAGGCCGAGGAGAAGTTCCGCTTCGTCACCGACATCCCGCAACGGAAGATCGACGACATCAAGGAAGCCGACGCGCGCGAGCGCATCAGCCGGCGCCCCGCGGCCTTCGGGCCGATGAGCAGCGGACCGAAGGTGTACGCCGATCCCGATTCGGAGGAGATGAACCTGCTCGCGTCGTTCCGCGTGCGCACGGTGTTCCCGGCGGACGTCCTCGCCGAGGTCCAGCATCTGCCTCAGGATCCGACCGAGGACGACCTCCGCGGCCGGCTGGACCTGCGCGGCGAGACGATCTTCACGATCGACGGCGACGACGCGCGCGACTACGACGACGCGATCTCGATCGAAGCCTTCGGCGGCGGCGAGTACGAGGTCGGCGTCCACATCGCCGACGTCGGTCACTACGTGCGGCCGGGCACGGCGCTCGACGCGGAGGCGCTGGCGCGCGCGACCAGCGTGTACCTGCCCGATCAGGTCGTCCCGATGCTGCCCGAGGAGCTCTCCAACCACCTGTGCTCGCTGGTGGAGGGCCGCGATCGACTGGCCTACTCGGTGTTCATGCGCTTCGACGCCAAGGGCAAGCGCACCGACTCGCGCGTGGCCAAGAGCGTGATCCGCAGCGTCAAGCGCAACACCTATCGCATCGTGCAGGAGCTGCTCGACGGAAAGGACACCGACGAGACTCGCGCCATCGCGTTCCTGCGCGAGCCGCTCGAGCACTTCCGCAAGTGGACCGTGCTCCAGCAGCAGCTCCGCGACGCCAAGGGCTCGCTGCGCATGCAGTCGCGCGAGCGCAAGTTCCTGTTCGACGAGCGGCACGAGGTGCGCGCGGTGGTCGACTACCCGCGCTACTTCTCGATGGCGCTGATCGAGGAGACGGCGCTCGCCGCCAACCAGGCCGTGGGGGACCTGTTCCGCCAGAAGGGGCTGCCCACGATCTACCGCGTGCACAAGGAGAAGAGCGCCGAGGAGATCGAGGAAGTCGCCAAATCCCTCGAGGAACACGGCATCCGCGTGCCGACGAAGGATCGGCTGACCGGGCGCGACATCGGGCGCATGATCCGCGCGGCGCGCCGCATGCCGAACGCCGAAGCGCTCATCGGACGCATCATGGGGCTCATCGAGCGCGCGGTGTACGAGGTCAAGGACGACAAGGACGTCGCGACGCACTTCGGGCTCGCGCGCCAGGCGTATCTGCACTTCACGTCGCCGATCCGGCGCTATCCCGACTTGATGGTGCACCGCTGGCTGTGGGCCGTCGAGAGCCGCGGCGACGAAGCAGCGCGCGAGCTCAAGAGCCTCGAACTCGTCGACGACCTCAACTCGATCGCGGCGCACAGCTCGGGGCAGTCCGAGGTCGCGGAGATGTGCTCGAACGCCGTCGGCGACCTTAAGGTCTGCCAGTACATGCACCCGCACGTCGGCGAGAAGCTCAAGGCGAAGGTGATGCGCGTCTCGCCGTACGGCATGGAGATCGAGCTGGTCGACTTCAACGTGACCGGCTTCCTGCCGACGCGCGCCATCGGCGAGCGCGGTGAGGTCAAGGGTCCTACGCTCACCATCCGCCACGGCCGTTTCGTGAAGTCGTTCACCGAGGGACACCCGATCGCGGTGAGGCTCAAGGACGTCGATTTCCTGAAGCTGCAGTTGATGCTGGAGCTCGCGTGATGCGGTGGGCGACGGTGGGGCTTGCGTTCGTGAGCGCGCTCGCGAGCTGCGGCGATGCGAGCCGGGAGACGTCCGCGACGCACGCCACGTCGCGAGCGAGGAAGACGGGTTTCGAAGGGCGCGCGACGGTCGAGCTCGACGCCGCGCTAGCGCCCGGCGAGGTGCGCGGCGTCGTTCGGTTCGCGGGCGAACCGCCTGCGCGCCGCCCGCTTCCGATGAGCCAGGGTTCGGGTTGCTCGAACTCGGCGCCGCTCTCGGAGGCGCTGATCGTGACCGACGGCCGCATCGCGAACGTGCTCGTGCACGCGCGCTCCGGGATTCGCCCAGCGGACGTCGCTCCGCCGCCGAGCGCGCCCGTGCTGCTGAACCAGGCCGACTGCGTCTACTCGCCGCACGTCGTCGCGCTGCGCGCGGGGCAGATGCTGCAGATCGCGAACAGCGACGGCGTCACGCACAACGTCAACGCCAAGCCCGAGCGCAGCGCGCGCTTCAACCTGAGCCAGAACCCCGGCGCGCCCGAGATCGAGGCGGTGTTCGAGCGCACGGAGCTCTCCATCCCGCTGACCTGCGACATCCACCCGTGGATGAGCGCCTTCGTGCACGTGCTCGAGCACGACGCCTTCGCGTTGAGCTCGACGAACGGAGAGTTCGCGATCTCGGGCCTCGCGCCGGGCCGTTATCGCTTCGAAGCCGCGCACGAAGCGCTGGGCGAGGTCGAGTTCGAGCTCGAACTCGACGGCCGCGCCGGCGCGCGCGTCGAGCTCGAATTCCAGCGCGCGGACGCCTCGAACCGCTGACACCGCCCGCCACCGATGCCCACGAACAGCACGCTCGACATGCTCTGGACGATCAGCGACGCGCTGTTCCGCTGGTCGCACGTCGCGGGCGTCGTGGTCGGCCTCGGCGCGCTCGCCCTGCTGCACTTCTTGCGCGCGCACACCTCGCAGCCCGAGCAGGCCGAAGCACTTCTGCGCCATCCGCTCGCGCCGCGCCTGTTCGCGTGGCTGCGCTGGGCTGCCGCGCTCGGCTGGACGAGCGGCATGCTGCTGCTCTTCGCGCACTACTACCACTCGTTGCTCGGGCCCGCGCTGCTCGAAGCGAACCTGCCGCTCGACGCGCACGAGGCGCTGACGAAGGAGAACGGCCACCCGAACGTGCGCGCGTGGCTCCCGGGCTTCGTCGCGTTGATCGCGGGCTACGGCGTCTACGAGTTGTGCTTCGCGTGGACGCGCGGCGCGGCGCTCCTCGCGCTCGCGACGCTCGCGAGTTGCGCGGCCTGGATCGCGCTCGGCTGGACGCTCGACGTGCACGCCTACTATTCGGGCCGCGCGGTGTGGGTGCACCTCGGCGCCATCGGCGGGGGAGTCGTCGCGGGCAATGTCTGGTTCCGCATCTGGCCCGCGCAGCAGCGCCTGCTCGACGCGCTTCGCTCCGGCGCGTCGCTCGGCGGCCCCGACTCGCGCCGCGATCTCGAGCTCGTGCGCGCGCGCGTCGCGCACTGCGTGTACGCGGGCCTCGCGGTGCTGATGTTCATGCTCTCGAACCACTACCCGCTGCTCTACGGCGACAATCCGTGGCCGTGGCCGTTCGCCGCGGCGGGCGTGCTCGCCGTCAGCGGCGCCTCGGTCGCGTTCGCCGACTGGCTCGGCCGGCGGCGCAGCTAGCCCTCGCCGAAGGCTGTCAGCTCGACAGCCCAAGGGCGCCAAGTTGGCGCCTCACGACCTCGAACGCGCGCCCGAGCCGCACCCGTAAATCGCTTGCTTTGCAGCATTTACGGCGCAACCCCGAGTTGGTACGCCGCTTGCCAAGCCGCGCTCGCCCGACGCGTGCAGCGGCAAGGGCGCCGCGCCGCGATGGGCAGTCCATCCCATCGATCCACGGAGACATCACCATGCAACTGATTCCTTGGAAGCACCGCAACGGTTCGCACCCCGCGTCCACGAGCCCCGCGGCGAACCCGTTCGACACGCAGTTCGATGCGCTCGTGCAGCAGTTCTTCCGCGACCCGCTCGTCGGCGAACCTTGGACTCACTCGGGCGCGGTTGCGACGGCGATGGACGTCACCGAGAGCGACAGCGAAGTGCTCGTGCGCGCCGATCTGCCGGGCGTCGACCCCGAGCAGATCGAGATCACCTTCACCGACGGCGTGCTGACGATCGCGGGCGAGAAGCGCGCGGCGGAGACCTCGGAGAAGGAAGGCTGGCGCGTGAGCGAGCGCCGCTTCGGCTCGTTCAAGCGCAGCTTCGCGCTCTCCTCGCCGGTCGACGAATCGAAGATCGCGGCGGAGCACAAGCACGGCGTGCTGACGGTGCGCTTGCCGAAGGTCGCGCCGGTGAAGCCGCGCAAGATCGACATCAAGTCGGCGTGACTTGCTCGCGCGCGCGCTCGAAGCGCGTCGCGCTACGTCCTCGCGGCCGCGTCAGCTCCCTGGCGCGGCCGCCGGCGTTTCAGTGGAGCTGTTCGACGGCAGCTCGTCAGTCCGCGAGCTTCACGACCCACGCACCGTCGCGCCGCGAGAGCGTGACGACGCCGCTCGCGAGCGGCTTGGGCAGCGCGACCTCGACCCAGTCGCTGTACGGAACGCGCACGCGCAGCCTCGCCAGCGCTTCTCCGCCGAGCGACGCGAGCACGTCGCCCGCGCCTTGCCCGAAGTACGACGGCTGACCCAACGCCTCGCGCAAGCGCTTCGCACCGCCGGCGCCGACGAGTTCGACGAGCGTGTTTCGCGGCAGGCCGCGCACGACGAAGCCCGAGTTCGAGCCGCGCACGTTTCGAAAGAGGCGCGCGCGTCCGCCGCAATTCGTCAGCACCAGGTCCGCATCTCCGTCGCCGTCGAGATCGCCCGCGTACAACCCGCGCCCGACGAACGGCTCGGCGCCGAAAGCTCCCGCCGCGTCCTTGCGCTCGACGAACCGGCCCGCGCCGGAGTTCTCGAACAGTTGCGCGAGCTGCGCGTGCGACTTGCCGTCGTGGTACAGCGCGATGTTGTCGATGATGTGGCCGTTCGCGACCGCGAGGTCGAGGTCGCCGTCGAGGTCGAAGTCCTCGAGCACGCAGCCGAAGCCCACCGGCAGCCAGCTCGGCGCCTCGAGCCCGGCCTTGATCGTCGCGTCCGCGAACAGCGCGCGGCCGAGGTTCGCGTACAGCGTGTTCGACTCCTCGTCGAAGTTCGTCACGAACAGGTCCAGATCGCCGTCGCCGTCGACATCGCCGCTCGCCAGGCCCATGCCCGCTTCGGTCCGGCCGCGCTCGTCGACGCCGACGCCCGCGAGCAGCGTTCCGTCCTCGAAGGCGCCGTCGCCGCGATTCAGCCACAGCCGGTTCTCGGTGCTGTCGTTCGCGACGTACAGATCGAGGTCGCCGTCCGGCTCGACGTCGATCGCGATCGCGCCGAGTCCCTTGCCGAACGAGTCCGCGACGCCGTTCGTTTCCGTGCGGTCCTCGAACGCGCCATCGCCGCGGTTGATCCACAGTCGATCCTGCAGCCCCGGATACGCGTCCGGGTGGCACGCCGAGCGGTAACCCGGCTTGCGCTCGCCGCACCACACCGGATGCGCGAGATCCACGAGCACATAGCCCGTCACGTACAGGTCGAGGTCGCCGTCGCCCTCCGCGTCGAAGAACGTCGCCGCCGTCGTCCACCGCGTGTCGCCGAGCACGGCCTGCGCCGTGCCATCGACGAAGCCGCCGCGGCCGTCGCCGAGCAGGAGCACGTCCGCGCCCAGGTTCGTGACATAGAAGTCGACGTGGCCGTCGCCGTTCACGTCGCCGGCGGTCACGCCCATCGCATAGCCCGAGTGCGCCGCGGCGCCGCTGCGCGACGTCGCGTCCTCGAAGCGCCCCGCGCCATCGTTCAAGTACAAACGGTTCGTCGGCAACTCGCCCGCGGGCTCGACGAATTCGCCAGGAGCGGCGCCTCCACCGCGCATCCGCCCGCCCTGCAGCAGGTATAGGTCGAGGTCGCCGTCGCCGTCGACATCCACGAGCGCCGCGCCCGCGCCCATCGTCTCGGGCAGGTGCTTGTCCGCGGAGAGCCCGGCGTCGTGCACGAAGTCGACGCCGCTCTCGGACGTCATGTCGACGAACCACGCGCCGCCGCGAGCCTCCGAGGAAGCGGTGGATGCCGGAGTCGTACTCGCGCCGGCCGTTGCAGCGTTGCTCGGCGCCTTGTCAGCGGGCGAGTTGCTGCTCGACGGTTTCGAGGAGGTCGACGGAGGCGCGTCGTCGCGCTGGCACGCGCCGACGAGCGCGAGCACGCCGAGCAGCGCTGCGACTCGCGTCGACCTCTCCAGCGTCACCGCGCCTCGCGCCTCGACACGACGGTTCGACTCCTGCCGTCGAATCTCGCAACGCACCGCTTCGCGCCGGTGGGTCGCGCGCCACATCGAATCGTGGCCGCTCGCCGCTCGCGGACTCGCCTCGTGCCGCCTCCACTTCGACGCGGCCTCGCTTCCGTCGTCGTGCTTCACGGCGCCTTCGTCGCTTCGATGCGCTTGCGGATCAACTCGTCCTGCGGCCGCAGCGCCAGCGCGCGCTCGAACCGCGCTCGCGCGCCCTCTCGGTCTCCGAGCTCCAGCGTCAGATCGCCAGCGCGGACCCACAACCGCGCGTCCTCGATTCGCTTCGCCGCGCGCTCCAAGAGTTCGACCGCGCCCCGCATGTCGCCGCGATCCTCCGCCGCGAGCCGCGCGTGACGCAGCGCTATCGGAACGACTTCGTCGCTCGTCGCGAGCTCCGCCGCGCGCCGGTACGCCGCCTCCGCGCGCTCGAAGCGGCGCAACGCGCGCTCCGCATCGCCCACCGCCGCCACGTTCGAAGCGTGGTTCGGCGCGAGATCGACCGCACGCTCAGCGAAATCGAGCTGATCGAGCAGGGGAAGCAGCCGACGATGCTCGTTCAACTGCTCGAGCGCGCGCTCGCGCTGCCCGAGCCGCAACAACGCCTGCCCGAGCCCGAAGCGCGCCGCCGCGTTGCAGGCGTCGAGATCGAGCGCGCGCTCGTATTCCGTCGCCGCGAGCTCGAACTCACCGCGCCGCGCCGCCTGCCGCGCGAGCAGCGCCGCCGCCGCAGGATGCTCCCGGCCCGCCATCGCGAGCCACTTCTCCAGCGCCCGATCGCTCTCCTCGAACCGGCCGAGCGCCTCCGCCAAATCCACGCGCAAACGCAGCGAATCCGCGTCGTTCTCCGGCAACTCCGCCAGCGCCTCCGCATGCCGCCCGAGCCGAGCCAGCAGCCTCCCGCGCAACGCCGCCCCTTCGCGCCCGACACCTCGCGCATGCTCCAGCGCCGCTTCATAGCGGTGCACATCCGCCAACCGCCGCGCCAACTCGAACCGCAGCGCCGCCGCCTTCAACGACGCCTCCTTACCCGCCGCCTCGGTCGCAGCCGACGGCTTCGCCGCCGCATCCTTCACCGCCCCCTGCAACACCTCGATCGCCTCCGCACGCTCGCCGCGCCGCCACAACTCCTCCGCGCGCGCCTCGGCGCTCCCCGCGCCGCCTACCTGCACCGCCCACAACATCGCCGCCACCCACAGCATCCCTCCATGCTAGTGCGCGCCCGCTCGTTCCCGCGCCCCTCCCTTCCCGCTACCATGCGCCGCACACGCACCCGTAGCTCAATGGATAGAGCATCGGTCTTCGGAACCGAGGGTTGTGGGTTCGAGTCCCCCCGGGTGTACCAATCAGCGCCGAGAAGCGGCGTGGTCAGGCTCGGACCGGCACTGTCCAGCGCCGTCGGACGGTAAGTAGGACGGTAAGCTCCGTCGCTCGCGGCGGCGCCCGTCGAGCGCAGCGCTACCGATGTTTGGTTCGGCTCCAAGTGCGGCAGCACTTCGCGGGTTTTGCGTTCGTCGTCGACGCCCAGGTGCGCGTACGAGCCGAGCGCGAGCCGCCGGTCTCTGTGCCGCATCAAGGACTGCGCGACGCGCGGCGGCATGTTGCTGCGGGCGAGGATGCTCGCGAACGTGTGGCGCAGGCGGTGGATGTCGACGACGCCACCGGCGTCGTCCGTTGTGTCGATCCCAACACTCCGCAGATCGGCGGCGAGCATCTCGGCCGCTCTCCAGGACCTTGAGACACCGAAGGCCCCAGCGCTCGCGAGGCGATCTCGAACGTGCGCCGCCAGGATGCTTGCCATTCCGCACCGCAGCGGCAGCACGGCGTCGCGCCGGTTCTTCGCGTGCTTGGCCTGCAGCGACACGGTGGGGGACTTCCCAGCGAGCGACAGGCCGCTCACACGCAGGCTCGCCAACTCGGCACGGCGCAGAGCGATCTCGACTGCGAGTCGGTGGATGAGCGCGCGGGTTGCTCCAGCCACGCCAGACAGCGTCGGACCTTGTGCCGTCGCCGCGAGCAGACGAATCAGTTCTTCCTCCGTGAGTTCTCTGCGGTTTCGCTTGGTGTTGCCCCGCACGTTCAGCTTGCGCAGCAACCGCAGCAGATCCTCGCTTGCGAGCCCATGTTCGATCTTCTAGCGTCAAAACCGGCGCAGGGCGCCGAGCGTAAATTTGCTGGCCTGAACGCTGAGAGGGTGATCGGTTCGCGACCGCGTCGCGTGCAGAGCCCGCTCGACCCGCAAGGCCGTGACCTCCGACCAACGCCGAACTTCGCAGGCGCCCAGCACAAGTCGCACGCGCGCGGTGACCTGTTTGACTTGGTGGCGCGTCACGCCCTTTGCGGTCAGGGAGGCCTCGAACTCCTTGAGCAGGTTCTCCCTTGGGCGGGTTGCGGCGTACTGCCGTGCTTCCAAAAGTCCGCGCTTGGCCAAGCCTGCCCGAGTCTCGCGCGGTAGCCGCTCCAGCCAGTTCGCGGTCGCCGCATCCACGGTGGTCCCCACCGCCCGCAGGGAAACCAGCCTTTCCAATTCGCGCCCGAGTTCCTGAGTCGCGGCGCGAACTACGACTCCAGGGAGCCGCAGCGCGCGCCCGTCAAGGTCGCGGATCTCGACGTACCACTTCTTCGACTTCGGCGATTTGCCCGCGGGCTTCGTGAAGGACTGCTTGAAGACTCGCATGGCGAATCGCGTGACGGAGGATAGGCCAACTGGTGACAGGCGCCCACTGGCCCTCCCCAAGTACTTCGGACACCGCAGATCGCGCGGGACGCGCGAGGATGTCCGACATGCCGAAACGAAGACGACGACACTTCACGCCTGAGCAGAAGACTGACGCGGTGCGCTTGGTGCGCACGGTCGAGAATCTTGCGAAGGTTGCCCGAGACCTTGGCCTGACCGAGACTGCGCGGCGGAGCTGGGTCCAGCGGTCCGAGATCGACGAGGAACGCGGCGCCGAGGGGGCGTTGACGAGCGCGGAGCGCGAGGAGCTCGCAGCGCCTGCGTCGTGAGAGCCGCACGCTGGAGGTGGAGCGCGACATCCTAGAAGAAGGCGCGGCCTTCTTCGCCAGGGAACAGGATCGGCCTACGCGCTGATCACGGCGGAGATGGCCGACTATCCGATCGCTCTGATGTGCCAAGTGCTCCAGGTGTCGCCCAGCGGCTGGTGCGCGTCGCGCGCGCGTATCCGTCCGAGCGAGCGAGAGGTTCGCGACGCCGAGCGGTCCGGCCGGCGTCGGCAAATCGCACCTGGCGCAAGCCATCAGCGAGCGCGCCTGTCGAGCCGGGCATTCGGTCGCCTACTGCTCGGCGCATCGCATGCTGCAGACCTTGCGCGCTTCGCGCGCCGACCAGAGCTACGAACGCAAGCTACTGCGCTTCACCGCGCCCGAGCACTTGATCGTCGACGACCTGGGCCTGAGGCCGCTCGAGGGCGACGAGCCCATCGACCTCTGCGAGGTCATCCGCCAACGATACGAGCGCGGCGCGATGATCGTCACCTCGAACCGGGCTTTGGAGGAGTGGTATCCGCTCTTCCTCGACGACCGATGGCCTCGGCCGCGATGGAACGCCTGATGCACCAAAGCCACATCGTGGTCATCGAGGGCCACTCCTACCGCAACCCGCCCGGCGGCAAACGAGCCGGCTGAGCGCGCCAAGTGGACCAGCTTGACCCGAACTGAACCCGCAGTATTTCCGAACGCTCTCCCGCAATCTCGCCAAGTGCAACGGGCCGAGATTTCCAGCCGCTCACAGCGCCACCCGGCGACGCGCCGAGTGGACCAGCTTCACCCGAACTGAGGTGGACCTGAATGGCCGAGCCTTGACAGTTCGCAACGATCACTCGTTCGCGCACGCAACCACGCAGGAACTCGGTCCTGCCGGGCGTGGGATTACTTCGAACGGGTGTGCCTAGTACGAGCGGGTGGCGACCCACGACTCACTCTGATCCGCGCGCAGCAGGGCGCGACATGCAGCGACAGCCCTAGGCCGTGGGCGCGCCCAGCGGGCAGTGTCCGCAGGACGGGCAGAGGAATCCCACCTTCGCGCCGTCCACCTGGGGGACAGCGAGCACGTCAGCCCCCAGCATTCGGTCGACCCATCCTGGTTCGCCAGCCAGCGTCGTCCATGCCGTCTCGTGGAGCCGAAGCACGGGGATCGACATCGAGCAACGACCGCAAGCAATCGTGCCCCACGCCGTCGAGCAGTCTGAGCACGTGCAGGAGAAGTGCTGGCCCATCGACTTGAAGTCGCGCCGCGCGTCCGCGCGCGTGTTGCAGGCCGGGCATTCCAGCAGGTCGTCGACTACCCCAACCGCGCTCGACAGCTCGCGCTCGAACCGCTGGAGTGCCTCAAGCCGCTTCTTCGCCTCGGCGATATGCGCGTTCAGCTCCTTCTTGCGGGCATTGACGACACCCGTCGCTCCACCCTCCCGAACCACCTCGCGCAGCTCGAGAGAGATGCTCTCCCGCTCGTCCTCGAGACGATGGAGCTGCGCGGCGGCGTCATCGACAAGCCGCTTGACAGGCACCGCATCGTGCGGCAGCGGTGCGCGCACGATTCGGAGCTGATCGGCGACGGCCTCGAGCCATGCGTGCGCGCGGCCCAGCTCCGGCAATTCCGGTCTTGCGATCATCGGTGGATACGCGAGGAACGTCGGGGCCGTCGTGCTCCAGCGAAGCTGGCGTGCCATTCGCTCCACGCTGCCGATGTCCCACGGAGAAACAGGCAGGAAGCCGACAGCCCGCTGACCGGCTTTGCTGACCTCGTGGGCCAGAGACCGAAGCCGCCTAGCCAGCTCCGGGGCAAGGCGCTCGAACGCAGCGGCATCGGAGGGCGACGGGTAGAGAATGACCGTTGTCACGCCGCCGACCACGTGCGCATCAGCGTCAGCGAGCACGCCTCGGAGTTGCTCGTCATCGATTGCCGCGAGTGAGCTGCACAGCGGAACGATGCGCAGCGTTTCCACGCCCTCTCCGTGAAGCGCGATCGCCCCGTCGGCGATCGCCCACGACAAGCGCACGACACGCGAGCCATGACGCGCTTCCGCCTCGCATTCCGAGAGCGGCCGCTCGAGGTTGGTCGGTTCGAACCCGAGTTGGTCGAGCGCCCGAAGCGTCAGCAGCAGCGCGAAGCTGTCGAACGATCGACAGAGATCCTGCATCTCTTCGAAGTACGCTCGCGGCCGGACGGCCCGCTCCTGTCCGAGCCGGGCCCACTCGAGCCAGAGCTCGGCGACCCGCTGATAGTTGACGTCGTTGCTCAGGATGTTCGTCATCGTGAGCTTGGTGCCCACCGTCGCCCTTCGCGGAACCTCTCGGTACAGCGCCGAGTCCTTCATTCCGGAGATCGTGAACAGGAGGTGCTTCAGCTGCGCGAGGGTGCGCTCGGCCTTCCGCTTCGCCTCACTCGCATCTAGAGTTTCCCCCCAGAGCTCGTAGATGCGTCTCTGCCGCCAGTGCGAGCCAACGGCTGCCGCGCCGTGGTTCCCGGCCGCCTCCTCGAACACACGCAGGAGCCGCGTCACCTCGTGAACGCGCCGGCGCAGGTACACCACGAGGTGGTCGACAAGCCGCACTGCGACGCGGTTTTCGTAGATGTCGAACTGGTCCTCGCGGACGGTGGCGAGGATCCTCTTGGGGACCACGGAGCGCAGAGTTGGCCGCTCCCAGTCCTCCGTGTGCGCGGCGAGGTAGCTCGCGGCCTGCGCCGGGAACCGCCGAGCGCGCGAGACGGCCATCCGCTCGACCTCGACGCGCAAGTGCGTCCGGGGCTTCCTGCACACCTCGGCGAGATGCCCGACGCACTCCTCGAGCAGTTGCTCGAAGGGCTGAAACTCAGCGCGGTTCGACATGCCCGGAACCAACGGCGAGATGTCGAGCACATCGAGCCATGTGCCGCCTCGGTCGAACAACTCGCCCAAGCGACGTCCGACCGTTCGAATGCTCGCAACGTCCAGCGGGTCGAGCATTTGAGCGCGCGCAAAGGTGCCCTCGACACGCTCGGCGCTTCGCAGCAGGCGCCAGCGTCCAGCCGACTCGGGCACTAAGAACATGCCGTCGTGAGCCGGGATTGAGTTCATGAACAGCTCACCCGGGGCGTTCTCGCGCACGACGAGGCGCCCCAGCAGGGCAGCGCCGCTACGCGCTTCTTGGGCAGCGCCGAGTCGGTCGTGGACTCGGATGCTCACGTCTCTTCCGCAGCTCCGAGGCGACGCAGCTCGTCGCGAACGATGGACATGGAGCGCACCGCGTCAGTGGAATTGTCCAGCTTCGGCCAAGCCTTCGCGATCTGTTCACTGAGGGCCGTGAGGTCCTCGGGCCGCGTGTCGTGCCGATCGCGGACCTTCCGCAGGAGCTTCGTTGCGAGGATGTGGTCGACAGCCTCGCCCACCGTACCACCCGCCGCTGCGACGACCGGAACGAAGTCGAGCATCTGCCGCTCGAGGCGATTCCCCCAGCCCACCCCGAAACGACGCCCGAGGATGTCTGCGAACGACTCGTCAACGAAGGCGTAGGCCGCCCTCGCCTCGGCTTCGTGATCCTGCCGCGCCTTGGCGAACGCCGCGCGAACGGCGTCGAACGAGACCGGCGCGCGCGCGGGCAGGCGCTGCGGTTGGAACTGCGCGCGGTTGCGAGGCAGCTCCATCACGTGCGCGCGGTCGTAGGTCTTGTCTGCGAAGTCCTTGGTCGTCTCGTCGTGGTTCGCGGTGCCAACGAACCAAACGTTCTGCGGGATCGTGAGCGTGCGGCCGTTGCGGAGGTTCGCCGGGGCAGGCTCGACCGGCGCGGTCATGAGATCGAGCTTCTGGAGATGCGGATCCTGCTCGAGCGCCGAGAGCAGGTCCGCAAAGTACTGCTCGGGGTGTGAGAGGTTCATCTCGTCAAGAACGACGATGTTGACGAGCCCTGAATAGCGGGGGCATTGCGCGCGGTAGAGAGCCTGCAGGAACTCGGACTCGTAGAACCGCCGCTCGAAGGCGTTGAAGTGCCCGACGAGGTCCTGACGGTCTCGCCAGCCGGCCTGCACCTCGACGAGGGTCGAGCCCGCACCGAGCGCCCGCGCGACCGCGAGGGGCAGACTCGTCTTGCCGGTTCCGCTGATGCCTTGCAGCAGGTGGAGTCGGCTCATCGCGAGGCCGCCCAAGAAGCAGCGGATTTCACGCAGCTCGTAGAACAGCACCTTGTCCGGGTTGGCCGGATCGATGGCGATGCGGTGCTGGAGATCCTGGCAGAACGCCTTCAGGTCGGAGATCTCGTCGGTCACGGGCGTCTGGGTCTGGAGCCCGCTGTCGCCGTCCATCTGGCTGCATGCCGGGAATGGGCTCACGCCGCCGGCGCGTCGAATGCGCTCGTTGACATCCTTGCGTAGCTCCTCGAGCGCCGTATGCAGGAGGTCGCGGGCGCTCTCCAGCGCAGCCTTCTGGTCGCGGAGCGTCTCGAGCTCGGTGACGGCGATCGACGCCTTCGCGAGCGCGGTTCTGGCGGCGACGCTCTCCTGCGTGAGCCGGGCGCGCTCCGACTCCCACTCCTCCTGCGCGCGCTCCAGGCTAGCGAGCCGCTCGGTAACATCGTGGTTCGGACGCTTGGCGAGCAGCGCCTTCAGCGAGTCGCGCTCCCGGATGAGGCTATCGAGCTCCTTCTTCACCTCGTCGAGAGGTCGATTGCCCAACGCGCGCTCTGCTTCGTCGCGAAGTCGCAGCTTCTCGTAGAGCTCGTCCCTGGTCGCTTGCGCGCTCGCGAGGCGCGCCTCGAGGTGCTTCTGCTTGGCATTCGCCGTCTCTAGTTCGTGGGCTGCACGGCCCGCCACTCGCTCGTCGAGCGCCTCGCGGTCTTCACGCAGGACATCGCGCTCGAGCTCGACCTGTGCCGCGCGCTTCTTCAGTTCCGCGCGTTCTTTCGAGAGCACCTCGCGCTCGGCATGGAGCTGCTCGGCGCTCGAACGCTCCGTCTCCGCGAGGGCACTCTCGCGCACGGCTGCGGCTCGCTTCTGCTCGTCACGCCAGCGCTCGTCCTCAGCGCGACGCTGGGCCTCCCAGTCCGCGCGCTCCTTGGCGATCTGCGCCCGCGCCTTGGAGAGCTCGTCGCGCAGCGTCGTCGCCTCGTCGTCGAGCTGCTTCAGCGATGCCCTACGCTCAGCCGCGAAGTCCGCCTCTGCGTTCAGCTCACGCGCGCGAATCGCAGTCTCCCTTTCCAGGAGAAGGACATCGCGCTTCCGCAGCTCGTCCTCGGTTTGTTTCGTTTTGGCGAGTGTTTGCTTGGCTCGTTGTTCCACGTCCTCGAACGCAGTCGCACGCGCGTTCAGCTCTTCGTTATGCGCGAGCACTGTGTGTTCAAGGGCGGCGAGTTCCTCTTCTCGCTTCGCCAGCCGGTCGCTCCGGGCCTTCAACAGCGCGAGGGTTTCGTTGATCCGTATCGCGGTGGCGATGAGATCGAGGTTCGACGCCTCCGAGGATGGAGGCGTGGCGAGCGCGACATTCACCTCTTCCTCGGTCGCCTCCGCGACGACAGCGTGGTTCGCTTCGGTGATCGCCGCGATCGCTGCGGCTGGCGTCTCGGGGGCCGCAGGGGCTACGACGGGCGGCGTCGGCGAGGAAGTGGGGGTCTTGGCCTGCTGTGGCTGCTTCTGATTGCGGTGCTTGTTCTTCTTGCTCATGGTCTGTCAGCTCCTCGCGGAGTCGAACGAATGGCCAAGGCCCGAGAGCAGACCTACGGCGCGGTAGACGTCAGAGACGACAGGTAGCACCGACTGAAGGGAGGGACGCTCGGCGTCGGCGTGAACCGCACCGCCGGCCCTCGCTACGCCGTCGAGTAGTTCGAGCAGCTTCGGCTCTTGAGCTGCGGCGCGACGAAGTGGATGCGCGCGGTCGTCGCGCGCTGCGAGCACGGCGGCGATTATCGCGCCGCGAAGACGCCATTTGCCGTCGGGGTAACACGCGGCTTTCACGTGGTTGGGCTTCACGCGAGCGAGAGCCTCGGGCAGCGGCACTTGGAAGCCAACGGCCTTCGCCGACGCCTCGTAGACACCCTGGCAGTAGACGTCGTCTTCGACAGGCCGACGATCCGTGTAGACGCGTCGCCAAACTTGGCGCGGCGGATGGCGCTGGAAGATCGCGCCGAAGGTGGTCTCGAGTGCGCGCCGGGCATCGCCGACGAGCGCGCGAAGCTTGTGCTCCGGGCACGAATCGCCAAGCAACCCAGCCTCAACGTGGGCGTACTCGAGCGCGACGAGGTCTTCGTACTGGGGAAGATCGCGCGCACTGATCGACAGCTCCTTCTCGACGTTGTTGATCGCCATCGCGCGAATCCCGCTTGCCAAGCGCTGCTGGTCCTGGATCTGCTCGTCGAGCGAGCGGCCGATCATGCCCTCGAGGACCGAGCGGAGAACCGATGACGACCGCATCTCGCGTTCGAGCGCTCGTCGCAGCGTCGGGCTAACGCCAAGCCCGAAGGGGTCGCACGCGTGCCACTCGCCCGCGAGGTCACCGGCCTCGGGCAGGAACATGAAGCTCGTGACGAACACCGGAGTGGGCCGATCATCCACGAGCGACACGCGCTCGAGAACGACGCTGCCCGCGTGCGCGAACGTGTCGTCCTCGTCGGCGCTCTCGTAGGACTCCGAGCGTCGAAGCGCCGAGCGATGCCGACGGGTGACGCGAACGATGTCAGAAGCACCCGGGGCCGGAGGGAGCGCGAGGTCGCCGGGGAGCACCATGAATGCTCGCTCCCTGCGGGGCTTACCCTTGGAGCCGAGCACGAGGTCGGGGAACCCGTTGGGGTTCTGCTGCAACTCGACGTAGTCGAGCTTCTCGACGAAGCGCGGCCAGAGGTCCCCGGACCACGGGTCCTGGAACACGTGGCCTGTCACCATCCGGCGCGCATCGAGGGTCTGCTCCTCGAAGAGTTCGCGTCCCTTCTCTGTCGGTAGCCCGTTGCTGCCGAGCAGCCCGCGCTCCTGCAGCTCCAGGTAGATGAGCGCCGCGAGGTCGGGGTGAATGTGGAGTCGATCGCCGATGCGTTGCACGTTGGTCGTACCCGCACGGCACATCCCGAGCACCGCCTTCTGGAGGACGTTGAGCTCGCGGTCGCGCACCTCGGGCGCCACCACGCGGTACATCAGCGCGGACCAGAGGACGAAGCGGCGCTCGCTCCACCGCATCCGTTGGTTCGTGCTGGGGTCCTTGGGCAGACGCGGCCCGAAGTGGAGGACCGGCGCCTCACGCTTGAACAGCAAGGCCATGTTTCCCTCCACAGAGTTCACGGAAAGCGACGAGGCCGCGCAGCGCCTTCTCCGACGCTTCGCCCCTCAGCATCGCCGAGTCCCCGACGACGACGAGAAGCCGCTGCTGCCGGCTCATCGCGACGCACAGTCGGTTCTCGAGCATCAGGTGGCCGAACTTCCGCCGGAGGGAGCGCTCATCCGACACGGGCAGGTCGTTCGCTCTCGTCATCGACAGGAGCACGACGTCGAACTCCTTGCCCTGGAAGGCGTCGACGGTACCGACGCGCAATCGCTCGATGAGCCGCCCGTCCTCGCTGCGCGTCTCGCGCCAAGCATCCTTGACGCGGTAGGAGCCGTCGTCGAGCCGCTCGGACATCCCACGCTTCTCCATCGCGAGCAGCACCTCGTCGGCCTGTGCCGAGTAGAACGAGATGACGCCGAAGCTGAGATCTCGCCGCGCGGTCGCGAGGCGCTCGACCTCCTTCGCGATCCACTCGGCCTCGACAGCGCGCCGTTTGCTTTGACCACCGTGCTCGCGGCCGCGAGAGAGAGGCAAGTCCACCCACGCGGCAACGCGCCCGGCGTATCCGGGCAGGTCGTGAACGAACTCCTCCGGGCGGCGGGGCGACTCGAAGCCCTCGCCATAGGGAGCGTAGAACGTGTCGCTGACGAACGACCCGAGCACGGGGTGCATCCGGTACTGCTTGTCGAGCGTGACCGTGCGCTTGATGCCGTCCTTCGCCTCTCGCTCCTTCATCGCCTGGAACAGGCGCTCGAAGAGGCTGCGACGCAGCGCGGCCGTCGTCGCGTCGGAGACCGATTGCTCGAGCTGGCTCTCGATGTCGGGCTCGAGGATGTGTGGAAGCTGGCGGTGGTCGCCGACCAGGATGATGCGCCGCTCCGCGCGTGACATCGGGATGAACAGGTCGAGCGGGTTGGCGCGCGCCGCCTCGTCGACGATCACGTTCGCGAAGACGGTGTCTTCGCCCTTCGCCTGGCTCATCTGGAAGCCGACCGACTGCTGACAGGTGGCTGCGAGCACGACGGTGTAGCTCCGCACCGCGTCGCGGACCGCGTCGATGTCGTTCTCCAGGTCGTTGAGGTACTCGTAGAGGACCGCGTCCTCGCCGCCCGCTGACTCGCGAGCCTTGGCGTAGACCGCGTCGACGATCTCCGGGAGAAGGCTCTCGAGGTCGCTGTGAACCATCGGAGCGCCGACCGGCTTCTCGGCCGAAAGAAGATCGATCAGACCATCCTGCAGCGTCTTCAGCTCGGAGAGGAACGCCGGCGCGTCCTCGCTGGTCCACTCGGCCGCTTCGCTCAGGACTCGGTGCTTGCCCTCGTCGTAGAGACCCATGCGCTGGAGCCGCAGGCGTGCGCGGTCGGCGTTCCGAGGGCCATCATCGCCGAACGCGATGGGGTCGGTGCGCAGTGCGCGAACTGCCTTGAGGGCAAGAGCGCGGTCGTCGCCCCCTGCATCGTCGATCTGCGGGGAGCGCGAGAGCTCCTGACGAAGCACGTCGAGCCGGTCGTTCAGGGTGGGCGGGACGTAGCTGCTGCAGAGGTCCTGCACCTCGCGAGCGACGCGCAGCGACTCGTCGGCCGTGAGCGGCGACGCGACGTAGGCGGCGGCGAGCGTTCTTACCTTGCGGAGGACCTCTGTCACGGGGCGTTCGGGGAGGTTCGACAGGTCTGCGCGCACAGCGTCCGCTCTCTCTCGACGCCAACGATCGAAGCCGTCGCTCTGATCGGTCGTCCCTCGCTTGCGCCCCACTTTGATCGCCGGGAGGCCGAAGACGAGCGTCTTTGACGCCGCGTGCTCGACCGCGTCGTGTTGATAGCTCGTCAGCAAGGTCCTACCCGCAAGGTCACTTTCGGAAATTTCGGCGAGTCGAACCTCAAGCGCAGCGATAGTCTTCGTCTTGCCAGTTCCCGGCGGTCCCTGAATCATGGCGATGTCGGGCGTGTTGAGGGCAACGCGCAGCGCCTCCACCTGCCGCGCAGTGGGCTCACCACCGAACACTGCGCGTGCGGCGACAGAGAGTGCGTCCTCCGTCTTTCTGCGGCGCTCGGGGACAGCGCTTCCCTCAAGCAGGAGACCAAGCTGGGGCATTGGGCACTCTGCAGACGCGACGAGCGACTGCGCGTGCTCGCGCCGTTCGAGGCGCTTGCGATCGCCACTCACGCTCAGAAACAACACGCCGCTCTCGGGCGGCTCACGGTCATCACTGTCGATCGGAGGCTGCAGATCGATCGTGCGCCGCTGGGGCTCGGCGCCCGAGAAGGAGCCGACGAAGATCCGCGACCGCTCAGAGCTCGCGGTGCCGGCGTCGGTCGTCGTCGCGGCGTCGTCAGTCACCTGCTGCAGCTCGGGCGGCGGGTTCTGCGCGGCCTCGAGGTCGACGTCCCCCGCGTTGCGCAGCACCTGGAGGGCGGTTTCGAGCTGCTTCGTGTCCTCTACGAAGAAGCGCCATCGCCCGTCACCCTGCAGCAGCCGCCTGCTGTACCGAAGCCAGCCGAGGGCTCGCGCGCGACGCAGCACGCTTTCGCGTTCGAGCTTGTTGTACTCCTTCCAAACGCTGAGATAGCTGCCGGCTTGCTCGACGAGCTGATCGAGCTGAGTCCGCGCGGCGCCACGAAATGCGCCCGCGATGGTCGCATCGCAGAACCGAATGCGCCCGAGCACGAGGACCACAGGGCGGCGCTCGTCGGGAGTGCTACCGCGTCTTGCCTCCACGACTCGGGTGGCGAGGAGCTTGTCGTCGCGTCCCTTGGCAACGTCAACCGCGTACCCTCGACCGTGAAGCCGGAAGGCGCCACTCTGGTCGGTCTCCGGCGTCGGGCTTCCCGAGAGGAATACCCTCGCAGTGCCATCGTCGGCCTGGAGGATGAACCGATCGTTCAGCCACTGGGTGGCCTCGGCAGCCGTGACGCTTCGGGCGAGCTTTTGCCTCACCTGCTCGACGAGCTTGTCGTCGACGCCGATGTCGACCGGGTCGGGCCAGTCGTAGCGCGCGGGGAACTCGTGCACCTGCACGAGCACCGCTTCGCTCTTCTTCCCCTTCGGGCGGACGGCGGCGACCCAGGCGACGCGCGGGAGGTTGCGATCCCGGAGTCGCTGGAGCGCCGCGATTGCCCGCTTGTCAGCGCCGACGACGATCCACGCAGTCGGGCCGATTCGCAACAGCGACTCGCCGGCAATATCGGAGAACTGCAGTGCCGCCTCCGCGCGAGCTTCGATGACGAGGTCGAAGTCGGCTGCCGCGCTCGGCTTGACCTCGAAGGTCGAGACCTCTCCCGAAGCCAGGTCGGTGATGTTCATCGGGCGGCTCCCGGTCGAAGTTCGAAGTTCACGACGCGGTGCAGGTTGTCGGTTGAGCCGAAGTGGAGGCGCCACGAGGCCACGCCGGGCTCGAGCCGGATCTCCTTCACGCGGTCGGTCACCTCTGCGACTCGGCCGCCGCTGGGGGACGAGAGCCGGTAACGATCGCCGTCGACGCTTCGCAGCGAGAGCCGAGTGCCCGAGAGCTGGAGTTCAATTGCAGGCCGAGCACCAGCGGCGCCGTCGCGCCCGTGCGCGAGGCGTTGCGTGACCGACACGGTCTCGCCGTCGGTAAGTCCAAGGACCGCAGCGACCACCGCACGACGCCGGTCGCCTACGGGCTTCTGCAGTAGCTCGCCGCCCGCGCCGAGAGAGGGGTCCCACAGGTTGAAGGCGGCGGTGGCGAACGCAGGCCGAGGCTCGTCACACCACGGGCAGAACTTCTCCGTGAGGTAGTAGGTCCCCTTGCACGACGCGCACGACAACGTGGCGTCGGCGGCGCCGTGCAGGCACTCGGCCCACTCAGAGACGCCAGGCCGCTTCGCCGCGTCTCGCAGGCCGGCGCCGAAAGCGCGCTCGGCGAGGTCGAGGAGCTTTCGCGACAGCACATTGGGCCGGGGGATTCCGTAGGACGCACGATTGGTCTCGTCGGTCGGGTGGTCGATCCACGGCAGGCGTCCGCCGAGAGCGTCCTCCTCTCGCTCGGGAGGGCCGTCGTTCACTGCGTTGCCGATGAGCGGATGGGCGAGGGACAGCGTCTGGAACGCGAGCACGCTGAAGGCGTGAGCGTCCGTGAGCGAGTTGACGCCGCTCGTGCATCGCACGAGCTCGGGCGCGCCGTAACCTGGGGTGTAGACGGCGGGCACGCCCGCGACGGAAGCGTAGTGGATGTTGTCCGCGTCGATGAAGCGGACCTCCGTCGCTGCGGGGCTCTCTGAGACGAAGATGTTGTGGGGCGACGGGTCGGAGTAGACGAGCCCTTTGCCGTGCAGAGCCGCGAGCGTGTCGGCACTGCGAGCGAGGAGCTGGAGTCGCCGCCGCAGACCACCGCCCGCGAGGTACCACGCGGCGGGAGAGCTCTCCTCCTTGGGCACAGCCCCAAGCGCCTTCAGCGGCTGCATCCCCGTGAGCAACTCCATCACGTAACCCAGCACCGGCTCGCGAAGCATCTCGATGGGCCGGGCGATCTCCAGATCGGCGAGGGAGAGCCGCTTCACCTGCGTGAGCTGGTTGCGCAGGCGCTCACGACGAGCTGCGGAAGAGTCGAAGACGATCTTCGCAGCGAGCCTGCCTCCGTCGACCTCGTAGACGGCCCCCTGGCCTCCGCGCCCCAACTGCCGAAGCAGCGAGTACCGCACACCGTTTATGTCCGTGACCTGGCGCGGAGCAGACGTCATGCGAGCACCCCATCTCGCCGCCTGAGGACGACGAGGGTCTTGTCATCCGTGTGGTGGGGCGTGGGCCAGTCCTTCAACTCCCGCTGGAGCGCTCGCCAACGCTGGCTGGGCGCCATCCCGGAGAAGTCGTCCATGAGCCACTGCACGAAGCCGTCGATGCGCTCGGGCAGCAGGTCGTCAGCGACCCCGTCCGTCGCGAGCACGACGACCTCCCCGCCCGCGCGCGGGAAGCTACGGCTCGTCCACGACGCCAAGTGGCCGAGTGCGGCGGTCTCGTTGGCGAAGCCGCCCGAGCGCGGGCCCACGATCCACTCCAGCCCCCGTCTCGTTCGCAGGAGCGCGAGGCCGTCGCCGATCGCCGCCACGTGAATCTGCCCGTGAGTGTGAGCGAGGGCGAACAGGCACGTCGCCGCACAGTCGCGAGCGGTCGACGGAGCGATGAGCGAGCACCAGACCGGCTCGATGCGGACGAGGAGCTCATTCAGGTCACCGGCGCCTGCCTTGTGCCACGAGCGCACTGCATCGAGCACCGCCCGGCATGCCATCCGAGCGCCACGACGGGCCTCGCGTCGAGATCCCATCCCATCACTGACGACGACCAGCGTCCCGAACGCTCCGCGCGCTCCGAGCCAGCTGTCCTCATTGGGCTTGCCTTCGGCGCGATGGCGCGGTCCGACCATGCTGGCGCCGAAGTAGTCGTCGGGTGGGCGGTTCGACACGAAGGCCTCGGTGCGCTCAGAAGTTGAAGTCGTCGAGATCGGTCGGCTCCGCGGCGATCACGCTGTCAGGGTTCGCGCTCCGCGAGCGCTGCGTGACGCTCATCGTTACCCAGCGGAAGAACTGCTTGATCTGCCTAGCCTCGTGAGCCCGGTAGACACGTGCCTCGGGCGTCGCGCGGAACGCGGAGAGCATCGCCTCGTCGACGTCGTCGCCGATACCCATCGCGAATCGAGTCGCCTTTGAGGCGCGTTCCGAACCAAGCAGCCGCTTCAGCGGTGCTCTCCACTCGTCGGTGGGCTGGCCATCCGAGACGAGGATGATTGTCGGGCGATACGCGCGGCTCGGGATCTGCGCGCGGTCCTCGATCATGCCGGTCGCCACATCGAACGCGGCACCCATCGGCGTCCCACCGGCCGCCGTCATACGGGTCCACTGCACCTTGGCGGCAGGAGCGAGCGGCTGGTGGACCTTCGCGCCGTCCTTGCCGAACGTGATCACCGCGACATGGATCTCCGCACGGCTGTCATCCTCACCGCCGAAGCTCTCCAACATCTCTTCCACCGCGTCGTTGAGCGCGTCGATCTTGCCGTTGGCGCCCATGCTCCCGCTGACGTCAGCGAGAAGCAGCACGGGCAGGGGTCTCGCGTTCGGCGCTGTGAACTCCTTCAACTTGCTCAAGGTCGGTTCTCCGTTGTTGTTCGGCGCAGGCGGGGAATTCGCTCGGACTGCGTTCGCCCGATCGATCCGCGTAGAAGAACGGGTCACTCCGTTGCGACGACTGACGATGTCCTCGTTGTAGCTAGCCCATCCCATGGTTCACCTCCGTGCTGCAGGCAAAGCGAACGCCGTGCCACGAAACCGAATCCATAGCAGCGCGCGTGCGATCATCGCTCCACTTCGTAGCGTTCGAGCCAATTCGTCAGCGTCTGGTAGCTAGGCAGGCCAACGAGGGCCGCCGCCTTGGTCTTGTTCCCGCCGGCTTCGTCCAAGGCGCGCTGGAGATAGTGACGCGCCACCTCTGCCATCAATTCGGGCAACTTGAGACCAGTTCCCAGCGGGCGATCGAGGATGTCGGCGCGCCGATTCGCGGGGACATCTAGGAGTGCCTCGCGCACGTCTTCTGCGGTGATGGTCTCGCTCTCGCTCCAGAGGGCGGCGCGCTTGAGCGTCAGCAGCAGCTCGCGGACGTTTCCCGGCCATGGGTGCGCCAGCAGAAGGTTTCTTGCGCCTGCAGAGAGCTTCTTGTGCCCATAGCCGGGCTCACCGATGGCGTCTTGGTTCACCCGGTGCAAGAGCTCGTCGACGAGCAGGCCCACGTCCCCCGCGCGCTCTCGGAGCGGCGGCAACTTGAGGACGGCGACCGCCACGCGGTAGAAGAGATCCTCACGGAAGCGGCCGGCGGCCACCTCCTCGCTGATGGTGCGGTTAGTGGCGGCCACGATGCGGACGTCGATCCGCTTCGGTGCCCTGGCTCCGATGCGCGTGACTTCGCTCTCCTGCAGGACCCTGAGGAACTTGACTTGCTCCCTCAAGGGTAGCTCGCCCAGCTCATCCAGGAACAACGTGCCACCGTCGGCCGCCTCGAAGAAACCCGCGCGCGCCCCTACGCCGGTTGCCGCTCCCTTCTCAACGCCGAAGAACTCGGACTCCACTAGGGTTGGCGGAATCGCTCCGCAGTTCACCGCAATGAACGGCTTGCCCTTGCGCGGGCTCGCTTGGTGGATCGCCTTCGCGAGCAGCTCCTTGCCTGTACCCGAATCTCCCTCGATCAGCACCGGGACGTTGCGGAGAGCCACGCGTCGCGCGCGATGAAGGAGTCGCGCCATCACGCGGCTTCGGTGGGTGATCGCCCCGAACTCTGCGGCCGGCGGGGAGTCCGCGGTGCTCTGCGATCGAAGTCGCTCGTCCGGCTCGCGCAGGAAATCCGGCAGGAATTCGGCCGCGATGTCGAAGGGCACCTCGGCGGTCTTGACTCCTTGTTCGCGAGAAGACTCGATAAGCTCCGCCGGGAAGATCGTCTTGGCGAGGAGCATCCAGACGGCGGCCATCGGCGGCGAACCGGGACTGAGGTGAAACGTGAGGGACGCGTCCCTGTGCTGCGCGCGCACCTCTCGGCAAGCTCGTCGAGCCGCCTCGTAGATGCCACCGAAGTCGGTTGGCCCGCGTAGCGTCTCGCGCCGCTCGACGATCCGGGCCGCGCTGCGTCTCCCCAGCCATTCGACGTAGCCGGGGAGGAGCGACTGATGCTCGGGCTTGTCGAAGAACTCGAGCAGGACCAGTTCGTCGAACGACCGTGCCGCAACCGCCTGGGCGATTGGGCCAACGTCGGACGATGCTGACCTCTCAGGGCCCTTCAAGTCGGTCACGCCAACCCACGCCAGCAACACCGCCCTCACCAAGGGAAGGTACAAGAAGGGCGCTTCGACCACAACAAATCTTGTGGCGCGCGTGATGCGCTCTGGATCTCGAAACCTCGGCCACGGGTGACCCCCGAGTCAGTGCAGTCGTCAGCTACCCATCTGCGTTTGGTTTGGAGCGTTCCTCCAGCACCCTGCGAACATCATGCCCAGGTGGGAGACGGACGCCCCGGTCGGCTCGTATCCTGCGCCGCTCGCATCGGCAGCCGCCCGACGGCCGGTCGTTTCGAGTTCCCATGCCGCAAGTTGCCATTGCCTTTTCCGCGAGCCGCGACATGCCCGGAGTTCTGGCATGACCATGTCCGACGACCGCTGGCGCGAGGCCGGGCTGAGCCCGTACCCGCACGAGCGGGAGGCGCTGGAGTTCGTGCGCCAGAACCTGCCGGACCACGATCCGTGGCGCGCCTGGGCGCGGCTTCAGTTCGCGGCGCTCGACGGGTCGGAGAACGAGATCGACCTACTGGTGTTCGGCAAGGCGGGGCTGTTCCTGATCGAGATCAAGGCATGGGAGGGCGTGCTCGACGGAGATCAGTCGACGATCACGTACGGAGCGCCCGGTTCACGGCGCACCGCCGAGCACCCGATGCGGCGACTGAAGCTCAAGTGCGACCGGCTGAAGAGCCTCCTCAAGGCGCAGAAGGCGTTCGCCAAGCGCGAGGTGCCGTGGATCGACACGCTGGTGTTCTTCTCCCACGCCGAGACCTCGCGCCTCGCGGCGCCGGCGTCCAACGGCGTTTGCCTGCGTGACCGAGCGCAGTCAGGCGCCCGCAAGGCTCGCGAGGGCGTCATCGCAGCACTCACCCAGCGGCGGGGCGCGAACCTGCACCCGATGTTGCGTGGCAAGTTCGACCGACCGACGAGCGAGCTGGTCAAGAAGGCCCTCGAGCAGGCCGGCATCGCGGCACGCGCGGAGCGACGCAAGGTCGAGGGATTCGAGCTCGGCGAGACGATCGAAGAGTCCAGCTACTACCGCGATCGCGTCGGGCATTCGGTCGACCACTCGAACGTCGTCCGCCGCGTGCGCGTCTACTGCGCCCCGCCAGGCAGCGGCCTGTCACGCGAACGCATCGACGAGGCGTCGGGACGCGAGTTCCGCGTACTCCAGCGCCTCGACCACCCGGGCGTGCTGAAGGCGCTGCACTCGTCTCGGACCGACTTCGGCCCGGCGATCCTGTTCGAACACGCCCCCAACGCCCTGCGCCTCGATCACTACCTCGACCGGCAGGGGGCGGCGCTGCCGCTCGACACACGCATCGACATCCTGCGCCAGATCGCCGAGGCCATTCGCTTCGCACACGGCCAGGACCTGATCCACCGAGCGCTAACTCCCGAGTCCGTCGTAGTGTTCGACGCGTCGGACCCAGCCCCGCGCATCAAGGTCTACAACTGGCAGACCAGCGCACGCCTCGCCACCGACGCCGACACGGTCCACTCCGTCGGCAGTTTTCACACCACCTCCGATCCGAGCGCATACGTCGAGAGCGCGGCCGCGGCGTACCTCGCGCCTGAGCTGCGAGACGAACCCTCGCTCTCGCACCCGGTTCTCGACGTGTTCTCGCTCGGCACGATCGCGTTCCGACTCTTCGGCCAAGCGGCCCCAGCCGACTCGGCCAGCGCGCTGATCCGTCTGCTCAAGGACTCGAACGGTCTCTCTCTCGGGGCGGTCGCCAACGGCGTGCTGCCGAGCGTGGACGGACTCGTCCGCCGAGCCACTCATCCGCAATCGACCCGACGTACCCAGTCCGTCGACGAGTTCCTCGCCGACCTCGACAAGGTCGAGGATGAGCTCACCCGTCCCGCGCCGCCGACACCGACTCGCGCCGAAGACATCCAGAAGGGTGTCGAGCTTCCTGGCGGTCTGCGCGTCCTCCGCCGCCTCGGTGCTGGATCGATCGCCATCGGGCTGGAGGTTCAGCGCGACGACGACACGTTCGTCCTGAAACTCGCGCGCACGCCTGAGCACAACGATCGCATCCGCCGGGAAGCCGAGACGCTCCGCAAGCTCTCGCACGAGAACATCACCCGTATCGTCGACGAAGTAGAGACGCTCGGAAGCCGTGGAATCCTCGCCAAGCCGACGAGCATCGAGACGCTGCGCCAGCGGCTGACACGCGAAGGGCCGCTGCAGCTCGAAATGCTGGAGCGCTTCGGCACGCAGCTGATGGTCGTGCTCGAGTATCTCGTGCAGCAGGGCGTCACTCACCGGGACATCAAGCCCGACAACATCGCCGTGAGCGACTTCGGCAAGAGGCAGCAGGGGATTGTCCTGTTCGACTTCTCGCTCTCCGGCACGTCGGCTGAAGACCTTCAAGCCGGTACGCCTCGCTATCGCGACCCGTTCCTGCCTGAGCGTGACCGCCGCCGCTGGGACCTGCACGCGGAGCGTTACTCGGCGGCAGTGACGCTGCACGAGATGGCCACAGGAAGTGTCCCGCAGTGGGGCGATGGCCGCACCAGCCCGCAGCTTTCGGTTGGCGAGGTGCAGCTACAGAGCGATCTCTTCCCCGCCGACGTGCGGAGCGGGCTGACGCGCTTCTTCAAGCAAGCACTCGCCCGCGACGTAAAGGACCGCTTCGCCGACGCTCGGACCATGCGAGAATCGTGGGAGCGCGCTCTCGGTGGTTCGCACGAGACTTTGCATCCGACAGCGGCGCCTGAACGCGACGTCACCGCCGAGGAGATCATCGAAGCTGCAAAGCTGGCTGGCTTGAACACGCCGCTGACCTCGCTGCCGCTCTCGACTCGCGCCTCCAACTGCGTCGACCGACTGGGCGCGGCGACGGTCGAACACCTTCTCCGACTTCCGCCGCGCAAGGTGATGTGGGCTCCCGGTGTCGGCAGCAAGACCCGCAAAGAACTCGACCTTGTCCTCAACGCCCTGCGCGGCGCCTACCCGGAAGTGCAGATCCAGGTCGCTGCTCAAGCTGCAGCCGCCGCGCCGCCCGCCGCTGCGCCGAAGACCACCCGCAAGATCGAAGACCTGCTTCGAATCGCGCGAGCGTACGTGGGCAAGCGCGCGGCCAAGGCTGACACGATCCTCGACCACTGGCTCGGCATCGACACCAGCGCGCCGAAGTCAGGCATCGACTTGCCGACCCAACTCGAGATTTCTCGCCGCACGCATGCGAACCAAGCGGCGATCTCGACGCTGCTCAAGAAGCTGCGCGAGCGCTGGCGCGATGACACAGAGATCGCGGCCCTCCGCAACGAACTTGCTGGCGTCCTGGCTGCTTGTGGCGGTGTCGCGAGTCTTGATGACGCCGCTGCTGCCATCAACGCGTCTCACGGCTCCGACTTCGATGAATCGCTCCGCATCCGCACGAGCGGCGCCCTTGTCCGAATCGCCGCCGAAGCCGAGAGCGCCAACGACCCGCGCTGGCAGATCGTCCGTCGCGACGGCCGACTGCTCGTCAGTTCCAGCAGCGCCCACCTCGACTACGCGCAACTGCTCGGCAAGGAAGCAGATGCTCTCGCCGACCAGGACCCGCTGCCTGGGCGCGCTCGAATCGACGAAGCGCTCGCGGCCGTTCCGCGCCCCGCGGAAGTCGATCCGGTGGCCTCCCCGGTGCTCATCCGGCTCGCGGCAACTTGCGCCAAGCGCGCCGCGTTCAACCAGCGCCTGGAGCTGTACCCGCGCGGTCTGACAGCCGATCGCGCTCTACGACTTTCGCTCGGGGCCGTGCTCGGCATGGGCACGGACCGCGCAGGCGACGGCAAGCGTCCCATCCGAGTCGAGGACATCCTGAGCCGCGTCGCCCAGCGCTACCCCGCAGCCGAGAAGCTCCCGGGCCGTCCAGAGCTGGACAAGCTCCTCGCAGCTGCCGGTGTAGACGCGACGTGGAGTGAGGACGACGACGCCTACCTTGTCCGCTCGCCCGAGGACCGTTCGATCGTCACGGGCTCGAGCACGCTCTCGGGCTTGCGCGTGCGCACTCCGTCGGCCAGGGCGCAGCCTCAGGACCTGCTGCAGGCGCGCGACTTCAGCGACCGCCTCGCGCGCACCGTCGCGGACCGTCTTCTACTCGTGCTGATGGTGCCGCCCGGCTGCGTGGAACGCACTGTGGAGCGTGTCAGCTCCGAGGTGCACGGGCTGCGCCATGCGAGCATTGATCGCGAGCTCGTGCTCGCGCTGCGAGAGCGAACCAGCAAGTACGGGGTGGATTGGGCCACGGTCTTGGAAGCCGACCGATCTGGCCCGAACCAGCAACGCGATTGGTCCAGGCTCCTGCACGTCGTCGACGAGTCGCTCGCGCAAGTACGGCAAACCCTCGAAGCGCACCAAGGCCCGCTGCTACTCACCGACCTTGGCCTCTTGGCGCGCTACCAGCGCCTTGATCGCTTCGTGACGGCTGTGCGCGATCACTCGGCCTCCGCCAACCCGCGGGCCGTGTTCATCGCCATTCCCGCCGATGACCAGACGCAGCAGCCGAGGCTCGACGGCACGCCGGTGCCGGTCATCAGCGCCAATCAGTACGCACGCGCCCCACGCGGCTGGCTCCGCAACGACGAACTCGCCAACCCGACGAACTCCTGATCGACCCACGATGGCCAAGCGCGGCAAGAAGAACCAAGACGGTCAGACGCTGACGGAGGCGCTCCATGCGCTGCTGCCGCAGCTGGAGGACGACCTGCGCGAGCGTCCGGAGGCCGAGCCGGAGATCCGGCGGGCCCTCGAGGTCGAGCACAAGGCGGCCCTCGAAGCGCATCGCACCGGCCAGACGTTCAACCAGTGGCGCGACGAGGTGGTGACGCAGATCGCCGTTGCGTGGACGCTGGCCTGTGTCTTCGTGCGCTTCCTGGAAGACAATGAACTCGTCACGGTTCCGCGCATCTCAGGCCCCGTCGCGTCCACCAACCGCCGCCAACGGGCGATCGAAGAGCAGGACCAGTACTTCGAACGCAACGCGACTCACAACGAGCGCGACTACCTCGAAGCCACGTTCCGCGACTTCGCCAAGCTTCCGGCGCTCGGTGCGATCCTGGGCGCGACGAACGCACACCTGTGGCGCTTCGGTCCCAGCGACGCGGGCGCGAAGCTCCTGATCGAGTTCTTCCGCAGACTCGACGACGCTTCCGCCGAGCCGCGCTTGCGCTTCGAGTTCGTCGATCCCGAGTGGTCGACGCGCTTTCTCGGCGACCTCTACCAGAATCTGTCGGAAGACGCGCAGAAGCGCTTCGCGTTGCTTCAGACGCCGGAGTTCGTCGAGGAGTTCATCCTCGACCGCACGCTGGATCCGGCGCTCGCGGAGTTCGGTCTCGCCGGCTTCCGCATGATCGATCCCACCGTCGGCAGCGGCCACTTCCTGCTCGGTGGCTTCAAGCGGCTGCTGAATCGTTGGCAAGAGGCTGAACCCGGCACGGAAACGCGTGTGCTCGTGCAGCGCGTGCTGGACAGCTTGTACGGCGTCGACCTCAACCCATTCGCGGTCGAGATCTGTCGCTTCCGGCTCCTGATCGCGGCGCTCAAGGCGAGCGGCGTGCGTCGACTGGCAGATGCGCCGGACTTCCGCATGAACGTGGTCGTGGGCGACAGCTTGCTGCATGGCAAGCGCTTCAACGCGGAGTTGCGAGGCACCCAGCTCGAGTTCGCGGAGGTGGCCGTCCACACCTACCGTCACGAAGCGCCCGCGGAGGTTGCGAAGGTTCTGGGCCAGCAGTACCACGCCGTCGTCGGCAACCCGCCGTACATCACGGTGAAGGACAAGGCGCTCAACGAGGTCTATCGCGAGCGCTACGGGAGCTGCAAGGGCAAGTACCAGCTTGGCGTTCCGTTCCTCGAGCGCTTCGTGGAACTGGCTCTGCCACGGGACGGAGCTCGAGCGGCGGGGTTCGTCGGCCAGATCACGTCGAACGCGTTCATGAAGCGCGAGTTCGGCTCGAAGCTCATCGAAGAATTCATGCCGACGTGGGACCTCACGCACGTGATCGACACGAGCGGCGCATACATCCCCGGGCACGGCACGCCGACGGTGATCTTGTTCCTGCGCAACCAACAGCCCGTCAGCGACAAGGTTCGCGCTGTGCTCGGGATCTGCGGTGAACCAACGACGCCAACGGACCCCGCACATGGGCTCGTGTGGCGAGCGATCGTCGATCAGGTCGATCGAGCTGGGTCCCAGAGCGACTATGTGAGCGTGGAGGACAAGGATCGCGACGGATTCCACCATCACCCTTGGAGCATTGGCGGTGGTGGCGCATCGGACCTGAAAGACGCGCTGGACGAGACGGTGCCTAAGACGCTTCAGAACGTGGTCGAACTGATCGGTGTCCTTGGAATGACTAACGCTGACGATGTGATGCTCGCACCGATCGGAGCGTTTGCACGACGAGGCGTGGAATCGAGCGTGGTTGCACCGATCTGCAGTGGTGACGAGCTACGCGACTGGCAGGTTGCTTGCGCGCAAGAAGCCGTGTTCCCGTACAGCCGCGAAGAGTTGGTCCAGATCTCATCCGCGCCGGGGCTCCGCCGTTGGATGTGGGCGTGCCGTACGCCGCTTGGAAACAGAGCTACGTTCTCAAAGCGCACCTATTTCGCCGAGAGGCGGCCTTGGTGGGAGTGGCACCAGATCGCACTCGAGCGCACTCGAGTGCGACTATCGATCGCGTACGCGGAGATCGCGACGCACAACCACTTCGTGCTGGACCGAGGCGGCAGGGTTTTCAAGCAGACAGCGCCGATCATCAAGCTCCCGGCGGGCGCGTCGGAGGACGACCACCTCGCCCTCCTCGGCCTCCTCAACAGCTCCACCGCGTGCTTCTGGCTCAGACAGGTCTGTCAACCGAAGGGTGGGGATCACGTCGGCAATGAAGGCGCTCGGGTCGTACCAACGCCGTGGGAGGAGCGCCACGCGTTCAACGCGACCAACTTGCTTGAGTTTCCCGTCCCACAGGAGCTACCGCTGGAACTCGCGCGCCGCTTGCAGCGTTGCGCAGATGCACTTGCCCGGATCCGAGAATGCTCATGGGTCAGGGACGCGAACGTACGAGAGGTCGCTAGCGCGCAGCGACTCGCACACGCAACCTGCATCGGTGAGCTCGTGGCACTGCAGGAGGAACTAGATTGGCAGGCCTACAGGGCGTTCGGACTCGTCGACGAATCGCTATGCGTTCCTTCGGACGCCTCGCTTCCCACTTTGGCGCTGGGTGAACGCGCGTTCGAGATCGCGATGGCGCGCGGCAACTACAAGTGCGCCGGTGAGGAAGCCTGGTTCAAGCGCCACGGCTCCAGCCCCATCACCGAACCGCCGAGCCACTGGAACGGGCATCACCGCTGGTATCGAGAGCTCGTTGAACGCCGCATCCGCGCGATCGAAACGAATCGGGAACTCGGACTGATCGAGCGACCCGAGTTCAAGCGCCGCTGGAACCTCGAGTCGTTCGACCTCGTGCTGCGCCGCGCGGTGCGCGAGCGATTGCTCGACCTCGTCGAAGAACTGCCCGGTTGGAAGGCGGACCACCCCGAACCGATCTCGGTTCGGACCATCGCCGAGCAACTCGCCGCGCGCGCCGACGTCCAAGCACTCGTAGCGTGCTACCTCGACTGGAACGTGCCGGAGATCGAGCGCGTGCTCGCCGAACTGCTAGAGGCCGAATGCGTGCCGTACCTTTCGGCGCTTCGCTACAAGGACAGCGGCCTGCGCAAGCGCTCCGACTGGGAGCGCACGTGGGAGCTGCAGCGCAGGGAGGACGAGATCGATGCACTTGTCGCGTTGCCCAAGGGTGTCCCCGAACGAATCGACGAAGCGGAAGCCAAGCGACGAAGGCAGCGCGAGATCGGCGACATCCCGGTGCCTCCGAAGTACACGAGCGCCGACTTCCAGAGGAGCTCGTACTGGTCGAACCGCGGCAAGCTCGATGTGCCCAAGGAGCGCTTCATCAGCTACCCCTTCGCGAGTCCCGACAACGACGGCACGCTTCTGTTTGGCTGGGCCGGCTGGGACCACAAACAACAGGCGGCCGCGCTCGGTGCGCACTACATGAAGATGCGCGACGCTGGTTGGGAGCCCGAACGCTTGCGACCGCTGCTCGCCGGAATCGCCGAGATCCTGCCGTGGGTGAAGCAGTGGCACGCCGACGAGCCGGACCTCGCGCCCTTCTACGAACAGTTCCTCGAGAGTGAGTGCGCGCGTCTGGGTCTTCAGCGCCACGAACTCGCCGCATGGCGCCCGCCGCAGAAGAAGCGCGGCAAGTCCAAGAAGAAGTCGAGCACCGACACGCAAGAGTCCCTCCTGGAAGAGGACGCCGGATGACGCTGATCCGTGACCTGATCGAGATCCCTACCACGCAGGCCGCCGACGATTTCGTCTTGCGCCTGACGGAGGGGGTGAGCCACGCCGACGCGACCCTTCGCGACTACGTCGTCACGCCCAATCTTGTCCCGAAGTTCGACGAGGCCTTGGCGCTCATTCAGAGCGCGCTCGGTATCGACGTGGTGAACGGAGCCGCGCGGCAGGTCAAAGCGCCGCAGAGCCGCGCCGCGTACTTGCACGGCAGCTTTGGAAGCGGCAAGAGCCACTTCATGGCGGTGCTGCACCATCTGCTGCGGCGCCACCCGGCCGCGACCGCGATGCCGGAACTCGCCGAACCGGTGCGCAAGCACATGCCGTGGATCCAGGGACGCAAGTTCTTGCTGCTGCCGGTCCACATGCTCAACGCCTCGAGCATCGACGAAGGCGTGCTCGGCGGCTACTTGCGGCTCGTTCGCAAGGAGCACCCTGAAGCGCCGACTCCCGCGTTGCTCGTTGCTGCCGACCTGTTCGCGGACGCGGAGCGTCAGCGCAAGGCCTTGGGCGACACGAAGTTCCTAGACGAACTGAACTCGAACTCGAGTTCGGATGCGAAGTGGGGCGCGCTCGGAGCCTCGTGGACGATCGCGCGCTACGACGCGGCTCGTCTGGCGTCCGATGACGATCCCGAGCACGCGGCCCTGGTCAGCACCCTGCTGGACACGATCGCGCAGGCGTTCCGCAACCTGATGGGGCACTCGGGCAAGCACTTCGTGAAGCTCGACCATGGGCTGGAGGTCCTCACCGCGCACGCGAAGTCGCTCGGCTACGACGCAGTAATCTTCTTGCTCGACGAGCTGATCCTGTGGCTTGCCAGCCACGCGACCGACCAGGAATTCCTGGGGCGCGAGATCGACAAGCTCGTGAACCTGGTCGAGACGAGCGCTTCCAACCGGGCCATCCCCGTCGTGAGCTTCATCGCGCGCCAGCGCGACCTGCGCGAGCTGGTCAGTGACAATCTGCCCGGAGTCCAGCAACTCGGCTACGTCGACAAGCTGCGCTTCCACGAGGGCCGCTTCCAGAAGATCACTCTGGAGGATCGCGACCTTCCGACGATCGCCAGCAAGCGACTGCTCGCGCCCAAGGACGCAGCGGCCGCGAGTCAGATCGACGCGCAGTTCAGCGCGTCGACCAAGATCGCGCAGGAGACACTCGACATCCTCACGACCAAGGACCGCACGATCGCGGAGTTTCGCAAGGTCTACCCGTTCAGCCCGGCGCTGGTCGAGGTGCTCGTCGACGCGTCCAGCATGCTGCAGCGCGATCGCACTGCGTTGAAGGCGATGCGGCAGCTGTTGGTGCAGCGGCGCGACAACCTGACGCTCGGGGAGTTCATTCCGCTCGGCGACCTGTTCGACGTGATCGCCCAGGGCAACGACGCCATCGTCGACACGTTCAAGGTTTCGTTCGAGCGCGCCCGGAAGCTGTGGCGCGAGAAGCTAGAGCCGATGCTCGAGCGCGAGCACAACGTGTCGGCCGCCGATCTGGAGCGGCGCGAGTGGAACGACCCCGTGCGCACGAAGTTCTGCAACGATGCGCGGATCCTCAAGACGCTGCTTCTCGGGTCGCTGGTCTCGAACGTGCCGTCGCTAAGGCAGCTCAACGCCAAACGTGTGGCCGCTTTGAATCACGGGACGATCAAGGCTCCGTTCGCTGGGCAAGAGGCGCAGACGGTGCTCGCCAAGCTCAATCGCTGGACCAGGGAAGCGCCTGAGATCCGTCTGCAGGGCTCGGCAACGGACCCCACGCTTTCCATCGAGCTCGAAGGCGTCGACTGGGAGGGCATTCTCGCCAACGCCGGCGAGTTGGACACCCACGGACAGCGTCTGCGGCTGCTGCGCGACCTGGTCTTCTCGGACCTGGGCGTCGATGCTTCCGCAGCCGTCCTCAATGAGCATTCGTTCACGTGGACGTGGCGTGGCACGGAGCGGGCCGCGGACCTGCTGTTCGCGGACGTGTCGGAGTTGCGGTCGGCCTCGTTGGACTACTCCGGCGCCGCGTGGAAGGTCGTGCTCGATCTACCGCTCGCGGCCGACGCCGGTGCGACGGAACGGGACCATGCGCGGATCACCGACTACCTCGCAACCAACCGCAAGTCGCACACGCTTGTCTGGCGACCCCGGGTGTTCAACCAGCAGACCGTGCGCGAGCTTGGACGGCTGATACGCGTTCAAGGCGCGCTGCGCGGCGACAACTTTCGTCGCTACGCGAGCCACGTGCCGGAGACCGACCACGCCACGGCCCGCAATCTGCTCGAAGGCCACAAGGTCCAGTTGGAGAACCGACTGCGCTCGGTGATTCTCGCGGCCTACGGAGTCTCGACGCAGGGGCAAGACGGTCTCGACATCGCGATCACGATCGAGGACCCGTTCGTGTCGCTCGACTCGTCCTTCTCTCCGAAGCCTCCGGTGGGCTCGACGCTGCGCGTCGCCATGGAAGGTCTGCTCGATCAGGCGATGACGCACCGCTACCCGGATCACCCGAAGTTCGAAGGTGAGATCGGCAAGGCTGCCCTGAAGCGAGTCTTGGCGTTGTGCAAGGACGCGGTCACGGCCACGGCGAACCGCGTTCCGGTCGAACCTTCGCGTCGGAAGGAGACTTTGAACATCGTCGTCCCGCTGAATCTCGGCCAGATGACGGGGTTGGACCGACCGTTCGTGCTGGGCAACGACTGGAAGCAGCACTTCCTGAGGCAGCAGGCGGTGAGCGCGGACAAGGATTGGACCGTCGCGAACATGCGGACCTGGATCGATCAGCCCAGCCCGCGCGGCCTGCCTGAACCGGTTGAGGACCTGTTGATCCTGCTGTTCGCCGAGCAAACCGACCGCGTCTTGTTCCAACACGGCGCTCCCGTAGGCGAGGTCGAGATCGGACGGCTAGGCCCGGACTTTGAGCTCCGCGAGCAACGACTGCCGCCGGCGGATACCTGGGCGCGCGCAGTCGAGATCGCCAACAAGGCGTTCGGATTGGGTGCGTCCCCGGGGCGCTCCGGCTCGAACGTGGCGAGCTTGGCGGCGCGAGTCCGCGACATCGCACGGGGTGGTCGTGAAGACGCGGTCCGCTTGATGCAGGCGCTCGAACTGCGGACGCCGGCTGCGGTGAAGGCGACTTCGGCCCGATTGGCGACGATGAAGGCGCTCGCGGGTTGGCTAGATCAGCTCGTTGCGGCGACTGACGACGTGGAGTTGGTCGCTCGCATCGCAAGGGCTCCCATTGCGAACCCGATCACCGCGGATGCGCTCGGCTCGGCCCACGCGAAGGCCAAGGCCGTGCTCGAAGCGATCGAGAGCACGAACTGGGAGCCGATCGATGGCCTCAAGAACGCGCCGGAGGCCCGACGCGCCGAAGCCAAGAAGCTCGAAGGGGATCTGGCTCTGGCGTTCGCCCAGGACGAATACGCGCGACCAATCGCAGCGGAGCTGCGCCGGATCGAGCTCGAGGCGACGCGTCTATTTGTGCAGGCCACCCAGGACGCACCGCAGCCTACGCAGCCTGGCTGGAAGCAGGTCGAGCACCGCAAGCTCACGCGTGTGACCGCCAGCGCCGCTGCGAAGGAACTCGATGCGCTCAAGAGCAAGCTCGACTCTGACCAGGCGCTCGAGGTCGAGCTGGACTGGAAGCTGTACCGCAAGGAGGGCGGCGCGTGACGTTGAGCGTTGCCAGCCTCCAGAAGCGAGTTGCAGCGATGCGGCGCAAGGCGCCTCAAGCGCGACCATGGTTCGGCATCCGCTCGCGCGAGCCGTGGGCCGGGCCCAACGAGATCGTGGTCGAGGGCAACACATGTCGCGTGGTTCAAGTGGACTCGCCCTTGGCCGCGCGGACGGCGCTCCTTGACGCGAGCGCTGGCCACTGGCTCGTGCTGGTCACGCAGCTTGAGCAGGCCCAACTTGGCTCTGAGTTCGTCGCCAAGCTTGCGTTGCGCCGGCTGGAGTCCATTCACCCGTGGACCGCGGTCAAAGACGCGTTCCAGGTGTCGACCTTGGATCCGCGGCTCGCGGACATGAGCTGGATGGCCGAGGCGTTGTTGGAGGTCAGCTCCGACCGACTCAAGCCGCTTGCGGCCGGTGTTCTGGACCTCGACTCCGCGTGGGACGTGTTGGTGCAGGACCTCGCGATCCCCGGGGCGAGACCGGACCTCACAGCTCTCATTGAATGGAGCGCGAAGGCCGCGGATGTCGAACGGTGGCGCGCCTGGCCCGCTGAGCAGCGAGCGGCCTTCAAGGCGTGGTGCGTGGAGGTGGGCGGCGCCGCAACCGGCCGAGTTTTCGAGGCGATCGAGAACGGCAACGCAGCGGACGTTGTTCCGATCGGCTTGGTGCTTGACGCGCTTGGACGTGCAATGGAGCAGCGCGACGAGAGGGCTGCGGCGGCTGCGGTGCGCGCCGAGAAGTTCTTCTCGGGCAACAGGCCTCTGAATCAAGTCGAAATGCGCGAGCTGGGTAGCGCGGCGATCGAGGCGCTGCGACGAACGCAATCGGTCGGAATCGGCTCGGAGGTGATCAAGTCTCGCGCTGAGGAACTGCTTCGCGTCGCTCTTCTCTGTCCCGAACTGGCTGAGTACAGCGATTGGCTCGCGGCTGGCTTCGAGCAGCGCCTGGACTCGTTTGGCGCCACACTGGTTCGATACCTGGAGTCCGCGAAGCCAGATCGCGAGGAGGTGCTTCGCTGCGCGCTGCAAGCACTCGGCGCGCACAGGAGGACTGGCGCCGAAGTCGGAGTCGATACCCGTGTCCTCCGCGCGGAGATGTCCTTCCGACTTGCGCGGTGGCTCGTAGCTCGTGAAAGGACTACGCTCGCGACACTCGAGGCGCTCGCCGTTCGATATCGAGACGAGGGTGCGTGGGTTGATCGTGCGCGGCACTTCCTCCTCGATGGTGAGGCTCAAGGAAGTGCAGCGAGCGCGTTCCGCAAGCTCCTTGTGAACGTCCTCGATGCGCGGGAGATGGACACCAAGGCGTTCGCCCAGTCGCTGGCGGAGGCGACGACAAGCGGCGTGTCGATGCAACGGCTTCTGGGGATCGAAGACGTTCTCGACCGGGTCGTGGCGCCGCTTGCGAAGGAGCAGCAGGTCATGTTGCTCGTGATGGATGGAATGAGCGTCGCCATCGCGCAGCAGGTCACGGAGTCCATCGAGTCAACGGGCTCGTGGCGCCGGCACGCCCCAGCTGGGGAGCCGGGCTTGCCCGTCGTGCTGAGCGCGCTTCCGTCGGTGACCGAGGCCTCACGGTGCTCGCTTCTCTGCGGATCTCTCAGCTCGGGCGAACAGGCAGAGGAGGTCGCTGGGTTCGAGCGCAAAGCCGCAGCGCACGGATGGCGTCGCAAAGCGACCAAGGCCCAGATGCTCTTCCATAAGGCGGACCTGACGCCCGGGCTCGTTCCTGACCTCGATAGCTCGATCGAGCAGGCGCTCGACAGCGAGGCGCGCGTGATCGCCGTTGTGGTGAACGCTGTCGACGACCTGCTCTCGAAGGGGTCGCAGATTCGGGCGGACTGGAGCCTCAAGGGCGTGCCCGTACTCGAGAGGCTCGTCCACCACGCGCGCGAAACAGGACGCGTCATCGTCTTGACGAGCGACCACGGCCACGTAGTTGAGTCGGGCTCATCGGAGCCGCGGAAGATGCGCGAGCACGAGCGCTGGCGCGACGACGACGGGGCGCTCGACGGAGACGAGGTTCGTGTCGAAGGCGCGCGGGTCGTACTTCCGAAGCCGGGTGGGCCCTGCGTACTTCCGACGAGCGAGCTCGTGCGCTACGCGCCGAAGCGCGGCGGATACCACGGAGGGGCGACGCCACAGGAGGTCGTCGTTCCGCTTGCAGTGTTGTTCCCTGCGGGAGTCGATGTTCCTGGCTGGGCTGTCGAGACCGTCGATCCGCCGGGCTGGTGGCAGATCCACAGCGAAGCCTTCAAGCCAATCACGCGCGCCGCCAAGCCGGACGCTACGCCACGTAAGCCAGACCTGTTCACCGCCGTCGAGGACAAGGCGCGTGGAGCCGAGTGGATCGATCAGCTCCTTGCATCTCCGACCTATGCAGCGCAACTCAAGTTCGCCGGGCGCACGCCGCCGCGGGACGACGACATGCGGTCCCTGCTTCAGGCCCTCGATTCGAATCGTGGAACGCTCACGTTCGCGGGTTTGGGCGCAAAGCTCACCGTGAGCGCCGTGCAGCTCACCGGCCGCCTCACCGTTGCTCGACGCGTACTGAACGTCGACGGGTATGACGTGCTTGACGTTACTGACGGAGGACAGACCGTACGGCTCAACTACGATCTGCTGGCCGAGCAGTTCCAGCTCCCAAGAGCGCCTCGATGAGCATCAGCCCCCAACGCCGCAACGAACTCGTCGACGCGCTTCGACGAGGCACGGTCCCGCAGCGCAGCCTGGATGCGCTCGCCATCGGCCTCGGCCGGTTCGAGGTCGCGTTCGACGAGGAGCTCTCGAAGGTCGCTGGGGGCGGCGCTTGCTTCAAGGCGATCCGCGGCGAGTACGGCAGTGGCAAAACGTTCTGCGCCCGGTGGATGCAGGAACGTGCGAAGCGCGCGGGATTCGTCACGAGCGAGGTTCAAGTCTCAGAGACCGAAACGCCTTTGCATCGATTGGAGACGGTGTACCGACGCGTGATCGAGCGCCTTTCGACCACCGACCAGCAGAGCGGTGCGTTCCGATCGATCGTTGACCAGTGGTTCCACACACTTGAAAGCGACGTGGCGACCGAGGGCGCGTCGTCGTCCGAAGCTCGCATCGAGGAGCTGTTGGAGACGCGGCTGGCGGCGGTTTCACGGCAGTCGCCCTCGTTCGCTGCGGCGCTTCGCGGTTACCGGCGGGCGCTGATTGCCAACGATCGCGACAGCGCCGACGCACTGCTTGCGTGGGTCGCCGGGCAACCGAACGTCTCCGCTGCGGCCAAGCGCGCAGCCGGCATCAAGGGGGATATCGACCATTTCGGAGCGCTGTCGTGCGTTCAGGGCCTGCTGACCGTCATCCGCGACTGTGGACAGTCCGGGCTCGTGCTGGTCCTCGACGAGGTTGAGACCCTGCAGCGTGTTCGCGGCGACGTACGCGACAAAAGCTTGAACGCGCTCCGGCAACTCGTGGACGAAGTTGACTCGGGGCGCTTCCCCGGTCTGTACCTCGCCATCACCGGCACGCCCAGCTTCTATGACGGCCCGCAAGGCATGCAGCGGCTCGCGCCGCTTGCGCAGCGCCTTTCGACGGACTTCTCGGCAGAGGCTCGGTTCGACAACCCACGGGCGCCGCAGGTTCGGCTGCCCGGATTCGAGTTGGCGTCGCTTGTCGAGCTCGGGAGGCGAGTGCGCGATCTGTTCGCCGAAGGACGCGCAACCGAATCACGGATCCGGGCGATGGCTGACGACCGCTACGTCGAAGACCTTGCGCGCGCCGTCACCGGTCATCTCGGCGGCAAGGTCGGCGTTGCGCCGCGCCTGTTCCTTCGCAAGCTGATCGGAGACGTGCTGGATCGCATCGATCAGTTCGAGGAGTTTGATCCACGCGCCCACTACAAGCTGACCGTGAAGAACGAGGAGCTGACTCGAGTCGAGTCGGCTGCGGTCGCTCGCGAGTCCGTGGATGACGTAGAGATCGACTTGCCGTGAGCTTCGAGCGCCTGCACTCGTCGGTTCAGTTCCACATCGTCAACTCGCTCGGGTGGAGCTCGCTGCGACCGCTGCAGCAGAACGCTGTAGACCCGATTCTCGCTGGATCAGACGTGCTCCTCATCGCCCCGACGGCGGGAGGGAAGACCGAGGCTGCAATTCTCCCCATTCTGTCGCGCATGCTGACGGAGGACTGGCACGGGCTGAGCGTGCTGTATGTATGCCCGATCAAGGCGTTGCTGAACAACCTCCAGGAGAGGCTCCACCAGTACGCCTCGCTCGTTGGGCGGCGGTGTGAACTCTGGCACGGGGACGTGGGCCAGGGCGCGCGCCGACAGATCCGCGAGAACCCGCCTGACATTCTGCTGACGACGCCCGAGTCGTTGGAAGCGCAGCTCGTGTCTCGACGCAGTTCACCGGGCGCGCTGTTCCCCGACGTGCGGGTTGCGATCGTCGACGAAGTGCACGCGTTCGCAGGAGACGACCGCGGCTGGCATCTGCTCGCGGTGCTCTCACGACTGCAGCTGCTGGCTGGGCGCAGGATCCAACGCATCGGACTCTCAGCGACGATCGGGAATCCCGAGCGGATCATTGGCTGGCTCTCATCCGGTCGGCCGCCGGGTGTGATCGTCAACCCTGGTGGAGCGAGTGCACGCGAAGCCGATGTCCAGATCGACTACGTCGGGACGCTAGCCAACGCCGCCCAGGTGATGGCTCAGCTGCACCGTGGGTACAAGCGCCTTGCGTTTTGCGACAGTCGTGCCGCGTCGGAGGAGCTGGCTCGGTGCGTGACGGAACACGGCGTTCAAGCCTTCGTATCGCACTCCAGTCTCAGCAAGGAAAGCCGGCAAGCCGCAGAGCAGGCATTCGCGGAAGGGCGTGACTGCGTGATCGTGGCGACCAGTACGCTTGAGCTTGGCATCGACGTCGGCGATCTCGACTACGTAATACAGATCGATGCACCGAGGACCGTCGCGAGCTTTCTGCAGCGCATGGGCCGCACCGGACGGCGGTCGGGTACGAAGCCGAACTGCCTGTTTCTTGCGACCTGGAATGAGTCGCTCGTCGAGGCGGCGGCAATTGTGGAGCTTTGGGAGAAAGGGTTCGTCGAGCCTGTCGATCCACCTGGGCAGCCGCTTCACATCCTCGCGCAGCAGATCATGGCGCAGGCGCTTCAGCGTGAAGGCGTGACGCGGGCGGACTGGTCAATCGGCCTCGAGCCTTTCCTCGCAGCGTCAGCCCTCAGCGTTCAAGACGGCGAGGCGTTGCTCAACCACATGGTCGCCGCGGAGTTGCTCCATGAGGAAGACGGCGTGCTCTGGTTCGGGCGGCGTGGTGAGGAAGCATACGGCCGCCAGAACTTCATGGACCTGCTCTCAGTTTTCGCCACCGAAGAGCTGTTCGAAGTTCGCCACGGTCGCCAGCAGATCGGGTCTGTGCACCGGCTCACGTTCGCTGGCGGCGAGAAGGGGACGGACGAGCGGCGCGCGCTGCTGTTGGGCGGGCGTACCTGGGAAGTGCGCGACATCGACTGGCCGCGTGGAGTCGTGCAAGTCACTCCCGGTGCGGGCCCAGCGAAGTCGCGCTGGAAGGGAGCTGCGCCGCCGCGCTCCTTCGAACTCTGCCAAGCCATGGAGCGTGTTCTCGCGCACGACGGAGACTCATCGCGCTGGTCACGTCGCGCAGTCACCGCGATGGCGGAGGCGCGGCGCGAGCATTGGTTCGTCGACGGCGAGTCGACGTGCCTCCTTCCGCAAGGCAAGGGGGCGTTCGAGTGGTGGACCTTCGGTGGGCTGGTCGTAAACCTTCAGCTTGCGGCGGCTATCGAGGCCGCTGTCCCAACCAAGGCGCAAGCATCCAATCTTTTCATCCGAATCGAGGGCATCGCGGCAACGCACGCAATTGAGGCCACGATTCGCTCGCTCACGGTGAAGCCGCCGCAGTTCCATCCCGGCGCCCTAAAGGAAGTGGCCGAAGGTCTGAAGTTCTCCATCTGCTTGCCTCCGGGGCTTGTTGCGCGCCTGCTCAAGGCTCGGTACGCAGGCACAAGTGCACTCCAGCGAATCGTGGCAAGACCACTGCGAGTTCTAACGGAGTGACCGTAGTTGTCAGGTTGGCCGCGAACGCGCGTTCTCGGGCGCAGGTGAAGGCAGACCGACGCATTTTCGTTCGAACGCGGCTTCCAGGACATGAGCAACCCGTTCGAAGCGCGAGGACTCGGCCAAGCCTCCCGATCCCAACGTCTCGATTGCACCAACGTCCGGCTACTCCATAAACTGTATTGGAATCAGACGGCCCAAAGGCAGACGCCAGTAACGCCATGAACATCGACCTACTTCTGCACGCTTCGCATCTCCTCGATCGGGCTGACGCACTTTCTGCGGCGCTACTTCACCACGCGCTGCTGCATCGAGATGGTCAGCAGGCTCCGGCGGCACTGGATCGATACGCGCCGTTTGAGCGCGTGCTTCGGCAGGCCCCCGTCCAATGGGAAATCACAACGGAAGTGCTAGGCACGGATGTACCCCAAGACGGACTCGACTATGAGTTCTTGATACCCGAGAATACGAAGCTTGACTCAAGCGATTACGTAAGCAGGCTTGCGCGTCACCAGCTGAACTACCCTTCGTTGTTTCCAGATCTTCCCCGCGCGGCCGTGCTTGGCGATGTCTTTCGGTCGATCCGACGCAGTGCCACCAGTTCGCACCAGTATGTGAGTCTTCTAGTTTGTCGTGAGAAGCTCTCGTCTCAGCTACTCGGGCTTGAAAATTGCCTGAGCCGCGTTCGGGCAATCGCTGGATTCGGCGTACGATACATCATTCCCGTGTGGGGGGAAAGGTCGGAGGATCCGCGCTGGATCAAAGGCATGGCCGAATGGGTGACCGCCTGGCAACGATCGATTCAGGTGCCGCCAGTATCGGCACTGCTTCGCTTCGACGATACTTCGAGGGATCGAGCGAAGTTGATCCAGAGTGGACTGCTGAAGCTAGGCGTTCCGTGTTGCGAGGTCTCGCAAAAGAGCCACGAGGCGGGACAAAGCTACATCCAGTACCGCGCGGGGCGTGGCAGCCTGCGGCAAGTGAACGACGCCGCTCTCGAGCGCATTTCTGCATGGATCTGCTCCGGAGCGTTGCTTACTCCATCGACATGGGCTCGGCTGGAGCAGAGTAAAGGGCTATGACTCGCCGAGAACGGGTCGAGCCGGCGGTACGAGTGGCTCGAACGCCTGTGGCTACGTGACAACCGCCAACTCAAACGCCAACGCAGCCGCGGCGCTCGACGGGAATGGGACCCGCGCGGCCAGCGCGTCCGTGGCGTGTTCGTCGACTTCGTACTGCTCGCCCATGACGACCTGGAACCAGCGGGCGCGGTCGGAGACGACGCGGTACATCTTCTCGTCCGCGGTGCCTTCGAGGTAGGGGAGGTAGACGTGGATCGGCTCGCCTTCGTGTTCGGCGAGGCAGCGGAGCCTGTCGACCCGGCCGGTGCGTTGCTCGAGCGTGCTGGGGTTCCACGAGAGGTCGTGGTGGATGACGTGCCGGCAGTCGATGTGAAGATCGACGCCTTCGGACATCACTTCGCTGGCGACCAGAATCTCGGGAAGAAGGGGACTGTTGAAGCCGAGCAGGAGGCGGCGGCGTGTTTCGGGTTCGACCTCGCCCGTTGCATGACGGACGACCCGCCGGTCGGCAACCAGGAGATCCTTGAGTGCCGCATCGCGCTCGTCGGACGTCGCGAGCGTGTTGCACAGGTAGCTGACGAAGGCATGGACGCGTGACTCGAAAGAACGCCGCGAACCGGTGCTGCGCGCGAGCGAAGTCGACACTGCTTCGGCTGCATCGCGCGCTTGAGCGACGGTAGGACGTTCGTTCTCCAGGCTCGCTCGTACCTCGGGCAAGTGCAGAGGCAGGTTGCGCACGACGAAGTTCGGGGTCGCCAAGGTGCCGAGTAGC
>CALFYL010000302.1 GCA_937952135.1 uncultured Planctomycetia bacterium | reverse complement strand
CGCTGTCGGGATTCATCGACCTGGGCGGCCAGCCGCACGACCTGTGCGTCATCCAGTAAGACGTACCGAGTCCGCTAACCGGCCAGCGCGACGGCGTCACCGTAGTCGGCTCGGTACATCGCTGTTCAGCGCGAGAGCAGCTTGTCGACCGACGCGCTCCCCGCGCCGCGGATCACGAGCGCGAGGCTCATCGCGATCACAAGCAGGTGGTACTCGTAGCCTTCGCCCGCCTGCGCGCCGCTCCAGTTCATGAAGAAGCCGTGCGGGCCGTGCACCGTGGCGATGGCGCCGATCATGATCGCGACGAAGCCCAGCGCGACCGGCCGAACGGCCAGGCCGACGAAGAGCAGCAGCGGACCGAAGAACTCCAGGGCGATGACGAGCATCGCGATCGGCGCGGGGAGGCCCACGGTCTGGGTCAGGAAGCCCATCGTGCCGTCGTAGCCGTAGCCTCCGAACCATCCGAGCGCCTTCTGCGCGCCGTGCGGGAACATCACGGCCGCGAGGCCGAGCCGCAGGAGCGGCGCGGCGGCGTCGGCGCGGGTCCCCAAGGCGAGGTCGCGAACGCGCTGCGCGAGGGTGGACGAACTGGAAAGTTGAGCAGGCAAAGATTGACTAGTCATGATTAAGCCCTCGAAGGGTGGGTTGGAGTCTCTGTAGGACGCGCTCTGGGTTCGGAGGCGCCGCGGTCAGGAGAAAACGCGCTCGAGCAGTTTCAGAAGCTGCTTGAGCTCGGTCTGAGTGAGCTTGCCGAGCACCTCGGCGTCGAGCTTGTCGATCGCGCGGTCGATCGGGGCCAGCGTGTCGCGGCCGGCGCGCGTGAGGCGCACGACCACTTGCCGGCGGTCCTCGGTGGAGCGCTGGCGCTCGACCAGGCCCTTCTTCTCGAGCCGGTCGACGAGCCGCGTGATCCCCGGCGTGCGCTCGATCATGCGCTCCGCGATGTCGAGCGTCGGCAAGCCGCGCTCGCCCGCGCCGCGGAGGATGCGGAGCACGTTGTACTGCTGCAGCGTCAGCTCGCCGTGCTGCGCGAGAAGGGTCTCGAACGGCCGGCGCACGTGGTCCGCGGCGATCCACAACGCGATCACGGCCTCTTGGCCCAGGGAGCCGAAGGGCTTCTCCTGCCGGATGGCTCGCTGCGTGGGGCTGTTCGTCCGCGTCGTCATGGCCCCATCGTACTCCAACTACATGACTAGTCAAGTATTCACGTGGGAAAATCCGCCGCTGCAGCCCGCGAGCGCCGTATCCGAGCCGAATCGACCACGAAAGCCTTTCCCTGGTGCGCGCACGGGCGCTGGCGCGGCGCGGTAGATTCTCTCGCGTGAATCCGTCTCTTCTCCTTGGTGTTCTCACGGCGCTCGCGGCCTCCGCACCGCGGCCGCACGCCGCCGCGCCCGCCGTTTCGCAGGCCTCCGCGCCCCTCGCGCTCGACGCCGCCCAGGCTTCGGTGCGCAGCGCTCAGGCGGAGCTCGCCAGGCTCGGCCTGACCCTCGACCCGCTGCCCGCCGTGCGCGCGGTCTCCTCGAAGGAGTTCGTCGCGCTCTGCGCCGCCGAGCTCGACACGCAGGTCCGCACGAACTGGTTCGACGCTCGTCGCAGCTTGCGCGACGCCTTCGGTCTCGCGTCCTCGGCTTCGGAGGCGGAGCTGCGCGAGCGCACCGCAAAGGAACTCGCCGCTGCGACGCCGGTGCGCTTCGACCGCGCCTCGAACTCCCTCGTGTTCGACAGCGAGCGCGCGTTCGCGAAGGCGTCGTTCGAGCACGAGCTGCTGCGCCAATTGGTCCTCGCGCGGCGCGAGAAACTGACGCCGCTCGCGCCCGCCATCGGCGCCAAGCCCGAAGAGCGCGTCACCGCGGACGCGGCCGCGGTGCAGCGCGCGCTGCGCGCTGGCGAAGCGGAGTTCGTGGCGAACACGGTGCTCGATGCGCGCGGCCAGCGTCCGGCCGACGACGCGAAACCCGCGCCGTCGCTCGATCCGCTGCCGCGGTTGCTCCGCGAATCCGGCCGGGCGTACATGCTCCAGCGCGCGCTGGTCGGCGGCTTCGACAACGCGCAGAGCGGCTGGGACGAGCTGCCGGCTTCGACCGAACAATTGCTGCACCCCGAGAAGCTCCACCGCGACCGTCCGCGCCCCGTGAGCTTCCCGACGTGGAGCGAGAAGGCGGGCGTGACCGGCGTCGAGTACGACGACGAGCTCGGCGAGCTCGGCCTCCTCGCGGTGCTCGTCGAAGCGGGCGTCGAGCTCGAACGCGCGCGCCTCGCGGCCGTGGGCTGGGACGGGGACCGCATGCAGATCCTGCGCGGACCCGGCGGCGCGACCGCGCACGTCTGGCGGCTGTACTTCGACCGTCCCGAGGACGTGCGGCAGTTCGCCGAGAACTGGCGCCTCAAGGCCTCGGGCCAGTTGATCGCGCGCGCGCTGACGTGCGACTGGGTGCGCTCGGACTCGGTGGCTTTCGCGACGACGCTCGTCGAGGAACTCGCCGCCGCGCCGCCGCGGCTGCAGCCGTCCGAGGAAGACCGCGTGAGCACCGAGCAGGCCGAGGCCGTTCTCGCCTCGCGCCTCAACAACGCGCCGCGGCTCGAGGGTTCGCTGTGGAGCATCCCGCAGCTCGACTTCAGCATGCGCGTGCCCGAGTCGTGGACGCTCGAGCTGTTCAACGGCGTTCCGCACGTGCTCGCGCCGCAGGTGGACAAATACCGCGACAACATCAGCGTCGCCGAGGTCGACAGCTCGATCGACGAGAGCATCGACGAGCTGCTCGAGCGCCAGACGCGGGTGATCACGCAGCAGACGAACCTCGAGCTGGTCGCCGCGGAAAAGCGCGTGGTCGACGGGCGCCAGGCCGTGCACCTGCGCTACCGCGGCGAACTCGGCGCGCAGGCGCTCGAGTTCTCGGCGCTGATGTTCGTGCGGAACGCGCGCGTCGTGGCCGTGACGACCTCCGCGAGCGCGGGCACATGGCCGACGCTCGAATCGATGATCGAGGCGGCGTACGCGACGATCGAGATCCGCACCTCCGGCGGGCGCAAGTAGGTCGCGCGCCTTGCAGCGCGGCGACGGAGCGCAGGTCGTGAGCGGTTTCGAAGCGCCGACGCTCGAAGCTGCGACCTTCGTGGCGCGCGGCGACGTTCGCGTGGTCGACCTGCGCGCGCCCGTCGAGTTCGAACGGGACCACTGGCCGGGCGCGGTGAACGTGCCGCTGTTCGACGACGCGCAGCGCGCGGTCGTCGGCGCGCTGTACCGCCAGGTTTCGCCGGACGCGGCCTTCGAAGCCGGACGCTGCGTCATTCGCGAGCAAGTCGGGCCGTTCGTGCGCGCGCTCTCCGAGCACGCCGGGCGCGCGGCGCCGCAGGCCGACCTGGAGGCCGCCGTCGACGAGCTCACGCGCGGCGGGATCGCGGGTCTGCAGTCCGCGCTCGCGCCGCGGCGCGTCGAGCCGTCGGCCGGCGCGCTCGTGATGTACTGCCAGCGCGGCGGACTGCGGTCGCGTGCGACGGCGGCGCTGCTCGCGCGGCTCGGCTTCGACGCCCTCGCGCTCGTCGAAGGCGGCTACAAGGGCTGGCGGCGGATCCTGACCGAGCGCATCGCCGCGTGGACCGCGCCGCCCACCCTCGTGTTGCGCGGCCTCACCGGCGTCGGCAAGACGCTCGTGCTGCGCGAGCTCGAGCGCCTGCGCCCGGGATCGACGCTCGACCTCGAGGACCTCGCGCAGCACCGCAGCTCCGTGCTCGGCATGGTCGGGCTCGCTCCGGTGACGCAGAAGCACTTCGAAACGCGGCTCGCGCTGCGGCTCGAACACTTGGGGCGCCGCGCGCTCGTCGTCGAGGGCGAGAGCCGCAAGGTGGGGGACGTGATCGTGCCGAGCAGCGTGTGGAGCGCGATCCACGGCGGCGCGAACGTCGAGCTCGTGGCGCCGATGGAGCGCCGCGTCGAGGTGCTGCTCGACGACTACCTCGCCGACCCGCGCAGCCGCGAGCAGCTCGCGCCGCAGCTCGAGTTCCTGGGCGAGCGCCTGCGCCGCGGCGGCTTCGTCGGTTCGCTCACCGACCTGCTGAACAGCGGCCGCGAGCGCGAGCTCGTTCAGGTCTTGCTCGAGCGCTACTACGACCCGCTCTACCGGCACTCCGAACTCGGCCGCAAGCACGTCGCGCGCATCGACGCCCGCGATCCGCGCGCCGCCGCCGAGAACGTGGCCCGCCTGTTCGACGAGTTGCTGGACGGCTCGCTCGATTCGCGCGCCGCGCCGCCGGCGTAGACACGGCTTTCACCGCGCTCGCGCCGCGCGCACTATGCTGGCGAGCCTCCATGAGCACCGCCCTCTCGTCCAAGATCCACCCCACCGCGGTCGTCGACGCGGGCGCCGAACTCGGCGTCAACGTCGAGATCGGCCCCTACTGCGTCGTCGAAGCCGGCGCGCGCCTCGGCGACGGGTGCACGCTCGGGCCGCAGGTTCACGTGTTCGGCTGCGTCGAGATCGGCGCGGGCACGAGCGTGCGCACCGGGAGCGTGCTCGGCGGCGAACCGCAGGACCTCAAGTACAAGGACGAGCCGTCGCGCGTGTCGATCGGCGCGCGCTGCCGCATCCACGAGCACGTCACGGTGCACCGCGGCACGGGCGCGGGCACGCTGACTTCGATCGGCGACGAAGTGATGCTCATGGCGGGCGCGCACGTCGGCCACAACTGCCGCGTCGAGCGCAACGCGATCCTGGTCAACGGCGCGATGCTCGGAGGCCACGCGCAAATCGGCGAGCGCGCGTTCATCTCGGGCACCGCCGCGGTGCACCAGTTCTGCCGCGTCGGCCGCCTCGCGCTCGTCGGCGGCGCGTGCATGGCGACCAAGGACGTGCCGCCGTTCTCGATCGTGTCGGGTTCGTACCCGGTTCGCTGGCGCGCGCCGAACACCGTCGGTCTGCGCCGCGCGGGCTTCGATTCGAACCAGCGCGCCGCACTCCGCCACGCGCTGTGGCATCTCTTCCGCTCGGGTGAGAGCGTGCGCCAAGTCGCCGAAGAGCTGTTCCAGTCGCCCGTGCCCGAGGTCGTCGAACTCGCGCGTTTCGTGCTCGAATCCAAGCGTGGCGTGTGCAGCGGCAAGCGCACACGGACGGCCGACGACGACGGCGAGACGTTCTGAGCGGCCCGCGGCGCAGCAGGCAGCGGCGGCAGGCGACCGAGCTGAGCGCCGGCGAGACTCCCGGCGAGCGATAGCGCTCAACCGGTCGCTGCGTTCGAGTGGGGATCGTCCAGACTCGCGACCCTGGCCCGCGGGCACAGCGCTTGCTTTGCGGGCCGCCCGAGCGGGCCCGGGCGGGGCGCGCTCTCAGGAAACCCGCCGAAAGGCCAAGGTTCATCTCTCTATGTTTCACCGACTCTCTCCGCATCGACTCTCGACCCGCGACGCTCGGATCCGCCGGGTTGGACTCCGTGGACTCGTGCTCGTTCTCGCGGGTTCGGCGTCCGCGCAGATCGTGACCCTCGACACGCTCGATCCTCGAGGCGTCCCGAACACGGCTCGCAACCCACACGGGAGCGTGTCGGACGACGGCCGCTGGCTCGCGTTCAGCTCGATCGAGGACTGGCTCCCCGGCGACAACAACGGCCGAGTCGACGTGTTCTTGCGCGACCGTCGGACCGGCGCCGTGCTCAAGGCGAGCGTGAACTCCAGCGGCGGCGCCGGCAACGCCGACTGCGGCTTGTACCCGACCGTTTCGCCGGATGGCCGCATGGTGCTGTTCGCGTCGCCGGGCGCCACGCTCGCCCTCGGCGTCGCGCCCGGGCTCTCCAACCTCTACCTGCACGACCGCTTGACGGCGGAGACCGAGCTGGTGTCGGTGGCGCACGGCGGCGTCGGCGGCGGCAACAGCAACAGCGCGCTCGGCGTTCCGGTTTCGATCTCCGCCGACAATCGATTCGTGGCCTTCGGGAGCCGCGCGACGAATCTGGTGGCGGGCGTCGGCGACGGCATCGCCGACCAGATGTTCGTGCGCGACCGGCTGCTCGGCGTGACCGAGTGCGTGAGCGCGACCGCGACGGCGGGCGACGCGGGAACGGGCGCGCGCGGATCGATCACGCGCGACGGGCGCTACGTCGTCTACTCGGGGTTCGCGGGCGAGCTCACGCCGAACGCGCCCGCCGGGACGTTGGGCGTGTTCGTTCACGACCGCGCGACGCAGACCTCGCACCTCGTGTCGCGAAGCACGGGCGGCGCCATCGGGAACGGCGTCTACTCTCAGCACGAGATCTCGGGCGACGGCCGCTTCGTGAGCTTCCTGACGACGGCGACGAACCTCGATCCGCTCGATCCTTCGCCCGATCCCGACCTGTACCTGCACGATCGCGTCACCGGTGCGACGCGCTGCGTCTCGGCGCAGGTTCCGGCGGAGCTCATGGAGTCGGTGCTCGCCGCGACCGAGCCCTCGAACGACGGAAGCTCGGTCGTCCTCACGCTGGGCGGAAACGTGCCGGCCCAAGGCGATACCAACGACAGCGAGGACGTGTACGAGCTCGACACGCTCACGGGCCAGCTCACGTTGCTCTCGCGCGCGCACGGCGCCGCCGCGGCCGCGGGCTTCACGCTCGGTGTGTCGCTGTCGCCGGACGGGCGCTTCGTCGTCGCGACGTCCACGTCGCCCGACCTCGCGTTCGATGCGCAAGGCATGCTCCAGGGCGTGTTCGTCGTCGATCTCGAAGCGCCGGCGATCGCCGCGACGCAGCGCTACTGCACGGGCAAGCTGAACAGCGCCGGTTGCACGCCGTCGATCTCGCTCAGCGGTCAGCCGTCCGCCGCGGGTCCCGGATCGGGTTGGCTCACGGGCAGCGAGCTGGTCAATTCCGCGAGCGGGCAACTGATCTGGTCGCTCGCGCCTGCGTCGGTTCCGTTCCGCGGCGGCACGCTGTGCCTCGCGGCGCCGCGCATCCGCACCGGGCCGATGCCGTCGGGCGGGAGCGCGCAACCCGCGCTCGATTGCACGGGAAGCTACTCGTTCCACTTCAGCAGCTTCTACATGGCGCAGCGCGGGCTGAGCGCGGGTCTGACGATCTACGCGCAGTACTACCAGCGCGACCGCGGCCTGGCGGCGCCGAACGACATCGGGCTGACCGATGCGGTGAGCTTCGAAATCGCGCCGTAGCTCGCGAGCGGCGAACCCGACCCGCGGAGCGTCTCCCGAGCATGCGGGGGACGCTCCGCTTTTTCATCGCAGTCGCGGAGGGACGCGCGGGTCACAGATCGATGCGCTGTTTCGTCGTTTGACCCGCGACGGGGTTCTCGATCGTCACTTGCGGCGGTTCGGGGTTCTTCGGAGCGACCCGCGGCAGTTCGAGCCTCGTTGAATTGCGATTGCGGTGGACCCGCGTCGTTGCGGAGTGCAGTGAACCCCGCGCGCCCGGGAACGAGAGCACGGTCGGATGGTCGGGGTTGACCCAAAACGCCGCGAAGCCGTGCGCATCCGCGCAGAGGGAACCGTGGCGCATTCCGCCGTCGGCGCAGCTCTCGCGAACGTCGATCTCCTCGTTCGCGGCGCGCGAGCCCGCCCTGTAGATCTCGAGCTCGATCCGCGCCATCGGCGCGCCCAGTTCCACGCCGAGAGCCGGCGGGCGCACGGTGACGGGCGGCAACTGGCCGCTCCAAGCGCCGCGCACGCTGCCCACGGAGAGCGTGTAGCGCTCCGAGTCGAGGCCGTCGAGGCGGAACCGACCCTCGACGTCGGTCGTGGTGCTCAGCGCGGTCCACTCGAAGCTCTCGCCCGTCCAAGTCAGCCAGCGGCTTCCCACGCAGCAGGTGCGCGTGAGGCTCGTTTCTCCGGCGCGCGCCGCGCTGAGGTGCGCTTCGATCGGCTCGCCCACGAGAGTCGCGCGCCCGGCGATCGTCGCACCGCGGTCGAGCACGAGGACACCCAGGTCGCCGCTGCGGTGCGGCGCAGCGCGCGCGCTCCGCGGCCGATAACCCGGCGCGTAGGCCACGACGACGCTCGCGTCGCCGTGCGCGACCTTGATGCGGAACGCACCGCTTTCCCTGTCGCAACTGGCGCTTCCGACAGGCTGCTTCTGTGGCAAGCCATCGGCGTCTAGGGCGAACGCGGCGACCTGCACGGCGGTCCGCGAACCATCGGCGACGCGCGCGACTCCGGTCCACTCGGATTTGAAGCGGAGCGCGAGCTCGACCTCGATCTCGCGGTGCTCGCGCAAGGTCGGCGCCCACGTCGCGGCCTTGGTCTCGACGGAAACCTGCTGCGCCACGGCGCCGCTGCGCGAGGCTTTCACCCACAGCTCGCTCGGCATCTCGCCGGTGTCGCGGTCGAAGAAGGTGGAAACATCGAGAGCGAAGCGGCCTTGGGAGTCGGTGCGGCCGGAAACTGCGCCGGACGTCTGCGCGACGCGCATCGCAGTCACCCGGACTCCCGCGGCCGCGGCGCCGTTGTCGCGCACGACGCCCTTCAAGGTCACGCGGAACGAGCGCTGCGCGGCGTCGGCCGGATGGTTCGAAGCAACGGGGGCGACGGGCTCCGCGCGCCGCGTGTCGACGGGTTCGAGAGGATCCGTTTCAAGCTCCGACAGTGCGGTTCGCACCGTCGGCGCCGCGACGGGTTGCGCGGGTTCGCGCGGATCCCGCAGCAACCACCACAACCCCGCGATCGACGCGGCAGCGAGCGCGAGCGCCGCCAAGGCTGGGTTGCGGTGGGTTGAGATCACGCTGAGCTCGTTGGGTAGCTCGCGGCGCCGCGCGGGCTACAGGTCGATGCGCACGACCCTCCGCTGGCCGCCGCCGGGGAAGTCGAGCGTGAGTTCGCGGCGCTGCGGCGGGTCCTGCGGATTCGGACGCGCGTCGTAGCTGACGCTCGTTGCGCGATCGGGCTGGATCCACAAAACGGCGACGCCGTTCTCATCGGTGCGCAGCGCGCCGCCCGCGGAGGCGCCGTCGTGGCTGCGCTCGCGGAATTGGAGCTCGAAGTCGGGCGCCGGCGCGCCGCCGCGGCGCACTTGCAGCTCGATTCGAGCGTTGTCGGTGCGGACCTCGAACTCGAGCCCCTCAGCGGGCGCGCGCACTTGCACGCTTCCGGCCTTGCTTGCGAGCGCGCCGCGCAAGAGTTCGAACGTCAGCTCGTACTCCTCCGCGGCTAGACCCTCGATGCGGAAGCGGCCATCGCCGTCAGTGGAAACGCGCCGCTCGGCCCATTCGAACTGGTCGCCGCGCCAGGCGAAGTTGCCGTCGACACGAAACCCGTTCGGCTGCGCTGAGAGTTTGAGGAGGACGCGGCCTTCGATCGGTTCTCCGCGCAAAAACAGGCGTCCCGAGAGCGCTGCGCCGCGCTCGAGCACGAACTCGCCGACGTCGAGTCCGTGTTCGGCGACGAAGCGCCGCGCTTGCGGTCGATATCCAGGCGCGAACGCGACCATCACGTGTTCGACGCCGCGTTCGAGCCGGAACTCGAGGCGCGGCTCGTGTCGCAGCGCAGCGCCGTGCTTCGTTGCCGAGTTCTCGCGAAGCTCGAGCGCGAGAAGCTCGACCGGGGTGGTCCCGTCGGCGCACCGCGCGGCCGCGCGCACGCTGCATCCGCCCGAAAGATCGAATCCGCAGTCGATCGCTCTCTCCGCCGAGGGGCGCGCGCCGCGTTCCTCGGGAGGCAGCATCACGTCGAAGTGTTTGGCGGGAGGCGTCGAATCCGTGACCATGACCCACAGAACGCGCGGTTCGTGGGTCGGTTCGACATCGAAGAACTCCGAGATGTCGAGGTCCGCGCGGCCCCAAGAATCCGTGTGGCCCGAGACGGAGAAGCTGAAGTTGCGGTCGAAGGGGCCGCTCCCGTCGGCCACGAAGAACGCGTCTTGCTCCGGCGGACGCCACGGCGTGCCGGCTGGAGCTGCGACGACGTTGAGTGTCGCGTCGGGAACTGCATTCCCGTGCAGGCTCACCCAAGCGCGAAGCAACACTTTGCGGGGCGGCGCGAGCGCGCGCTTCGACTTGGTCTCGGACTTGTTTTCGGGCGCGGCGCGGCGTTCCGGTTCGTTCGAGAGCGCGGTGAGCTCGGGCGCCGGCGATGTGGGAAGTTCGACTTGGAGCGTCGCAGTCGGAGCGAGCGTCGATGAAGCGACTGCCTTCGCGTTCGAAGCGCTCGCGCCGGGGGTCTCGAGGCCCGCGATCCACGCGATCGTCGCGACGAGCATGCCGGCGACGACGGCGGTCAAGAGCGTGCGAAGCGAGTTGCGAGGCATCGAGTTCCAGCGACTCGATGATCCTAGCGGGCGGCGCGAGCCCCGCTCGATCGCGCTCCGGCGCTCATCGAACCCACCGCGTCACAGGTCGATGCGCAGAACGCTTCGCTGGCCGACGCCGGGAAACTCGAGCTTCAGCTCGCGGCGCTGGGACGGAAGGTCCGGTTTCGCCGGCGTTTCGAAGCTGAGCAGCGTCGTGCGATCCGGCTGGACCCAGACGAAGGCGCTGCCGTTCGCGTCGGTGCGCACCGCGCCGCCGGCGCCGCCGCCTTGTGGGCTGCGCTCGTGCACCTGCATCAGAAATCCAGCCACGGGCGCAGCCTGGTCGAAGACGCGGATCTCGACACGCGCGGCGCCGACCGTGAGCAGCAAACCGGCGGCGGGCGCGCGCACCTCGGCGATCGCGCTTGGAGTGGTGAAGCCGCCGCGCACGGTGTGGAGGGAGACGCGGTGCGGCTCGGGCGCGAGACCGTCGATGCGGAACGCGCCGTCGGAGTCGGTCGAGGTCGTGACGTCCGCCCATTCGAGCTGCTCGTCGCGCCAGCGAAAGCGAACGGCGCCGACGTGGAGCGTGTCCGCGTCGTCCGCGAGTTGGGCGCGGATCAGCCCGTTCACTCCTTCGCCGTCGAGAAGCACGTGGCCGGCGAGCGCCGCGCCGCGCTCGAGCACGAACTCGCCGAGGTCGAGCCCGTGGACCGCGACGAAGCGCTGCGCTCGAGGGCGGTAGCCCGGCGCGTAGGCGACCAACAGGTACTCGCTTCCGCAGGCAAGGCGCAGGCCCCGTCGGCCGTCGAGCGTCGTTTCGAAGCTGTGGCCGGTGTGACGCGGACCGTCGACCGTCGCCGTTTGTTGGAGCGCGACGAGTTGCACCGTCTCCTCGCCTTTGTCGGCGAGCCGCGCCTTGGCGTACACGTCGCACTCGGCGTCGAGGGAGAGCTCGACGCGGAGCTCGATGTCCTTTCCGTCGGCGCGCTGAACGTCCGCGGGCCGCAGCGCCATGTCGAAGTCGCTCGGCTCGGAACCTTCGACCGAGACTCGAATCCACAGCACGCGCAGCGAGTCGCGCGCCTCCGATTTGTCGAGCCGCGAGATGTCGATGCGGAAACCGCCGAACTGGTTGCTCGTCCCGGCGACGCCGAAGGCGAAGTTGCGCGACGAGGCGTCGGTCGTGCGCGTGACGTTGACCGCGCGCACCGTGGCGGGCGCCGCCAGTTCGGGCTGGCGCCAGGGAGCGTCGGGCGGCGCAGCGACGACGGCGATGCTCGCATTGGACACGATTCCCGAAAGCCTGAGCACGCTTCCCGACAGCCACAGCTTGCGCTTGGGTTGCGAAACCGCGGGAACCGCCGGCGCGGCCTGGCGCTCGCTTTCCTCGGGGATTTGCGCCCTTTCCGGCTCCGGCAACGCGAGTTCCGGCACGTCCCTCGGGACCGCGCTCGCCGCCGGCGCCTCCTCGGCCACAGCCGTCGCTTCAGGCGCCGCTTCACGGTCGCTCCACCAAAGCCACGTCGCGAGTGCGGCGGCGAGACCGGCGACGAACACCAAGACGCGTGAATTGCGGGTCATCGACGCACCTCAGCCGCTGTGGCGCAGGCTGAGCGTGAGCAGGACATCGCGCTTGGAGAGCGCGCCGACGAGCACGCGGCTGCGTTCGCTGTCGACCACCGGAAGGCGCTCGCCGTCGTGCGCGAGCATGCGTTCGAGCGCCACGCCGAGCGGCGCGTCGACGGGCACGCAGGGGAAGTCGGAGATCATGAGCTCGGAGGCGATGATCAGGCGCGCGAGTTCCGGCCGGTGCAGGTGCGGCTTGATGTCGTGCAGGGCGACCGCGCCCAAGAGGCGCGACTGCGCGTCGACCACGTAGAGGTAGTTGTGGCGGTGTTCGACGAACTTCTCGACGAGTTCTTCGAAGTTCGAGGCCGGAAAAACCGTCACCGGGTTCGGTCGGATCAGGCTGTGGATCGTGGCTTCGAGCGCGTCCCGGACCGGCTGCGCTTCCTTCTCGCGGCGCAGCTTCTCCGTGTAGAGCGAGTTCGGCGAGATGGCGTAAGCGGTGTAGTGCGCCGTGACGCACGCGAGCATCAGCGGGAGCACGATGCCGTAGTCCAGCGTCATCTCGAAGAGCATCAGGATCGCCATGAGCGGCGCGTGCGTGGCGCCCGCGAGGAACGCGCCCATGCCGACCAGCGCGTAGGCGCTGGGCTGCGCGCTGAGGTCGGCGAAGGCGAGTTTCACGAGCGTTCCGAACAGCGCGCCGAAGGACGCGCCGAGGAACAGCGTCGGCGTGAACACGCCGCCGACCGCGCCGGACCCGACGCATGCGACCGTCGCGGCGAGCTTGAAGACCAGCACCGTGACGATGAGCCCGAGCGCGTCGTTTCCGACGAGGATCGCCCCGATCTGCGAGTTGCCGTTGCCCCACACCTCGGGGCGCACGAGCGACAGCAGTCCGACGATCGCGCCGCCTGCGCACAGGCGCGACGGCGCGGAAGGCAGCGCGCGCATGAACAACGCCTCCGCGCCGCGCAGCGTGCGGATGAACCACGGCGCGGCGGCGCCGAGCAGGACGCCGAGCAGCAAGTAGGGGCCGAGCTCGAACGGGCTGACGAGGACGAAGGCGGGCGTTTCGAAGAGCGGCGCCTGGCCGAGGATCTCGCGCGTCGTGACGGTCGACACGACGGAGGCGAACACGAGCGGTCCGAGGCTCTCGATGGCGATCGTTCCGAGCACGATCTCGGCGACGAACATCGCTCCCGCGAGCGGCGCGTTGTAGGCCGACGCGATGCCGGCCGCCGCGCCGCAGGCGACGAGCAATTGAAGGCGCGGCTTGGGCAGCTTGCGCCAGCGCCCGAACCACGACGCGAGCATCGAGCTGAGTTGCGCCATCGCGCCCTCGCGGCCGATCGAGCCGCCGCTCGCGACGCTGAGGAGCGACGCACTGCTCTTCACGAGGCTCGGGCGCACGCGGATCGTGCCGTCGCCGAGCGACACCGCCTCCATGAAGTCCATGGACGGATGCCCTTGCGTCAGGCGCGAGCCGTAGCGGATCACGAGTCCCGCCGCGAGCCCGCCGAGCGCGGGGATGGCGAGCTTCTGCGCCCAGTGGAACTGGTCGGCGAAGTACGCGAGGTCTCCGCCCGTGCCCCACATGAGCTGTTGAGCGCCTTGCGCGAGCTGGCGGAACAGCACCGAAGTCAGCGCGCCGAAGAAGCCCACGAGCCCGGCCCACGCAAGCGCGCGCTGGGTGTCGCCCAGCCGAAACTGTTCGACGAGTCGCAGACGGCGCGCGGTGAGGTTCATCGTTCGAGACCTTGCAGTCTAGGCGCCCGTGCGACCGAACGAAGCCTCGGCGCCGCGAACCTTGGGACCCTGCCCCGAGACAGCGTCTCGGGATACTGGCGGGCCAGCGCGCGGAGCCGATCGGCGCGCGCGAGGGCTGTGCGCGGCAGGCGGCGTCGAAGCGCGAGATGCGCGCGACCCGCGGGATAGACTGCTCCGGCCGACGTCGCGCTGCTGGCGCGGGCGCGCCCCCGTACTCGATGCCGCCGGAAGCCGAATCTCTCGTGCCGTTCACGCGCCGACGGCGCACGTTGGCCGTCTATCTCGCGATGACGGCGACCGCGGCCGCGGTCTACATGTGGATCCGCAGCCTCGGAGAGCAGTTGAGCGCGCCGCTGCTCGTCGAGTCCGAATCCACGGTCTACGGCACTTCCTCGGGCGAGCTCGCGCACGTGCTGCTCGCGCTCGCGGCGATCACGGCGCTCGCGCGCGTCGTCGGCGGCCTCGTGCACCGCTTCCTGCGCCAGCCGCCGGTGATCGGCGAGATCCTGGCCGGCTTGATGCTCGGACCTTCGGTGCTCGGCTGGCTCTCGCCCGACGCCTACGAATTCCTGTTGCCCTCGAACGTCGCGCCGTTTCTCGGCGTCCTCAGCAAAGTCGGCGTCGTGCTGTTCATGTTCCTCGTCGGGCTCGAGCTCGACCCGCGCATGCTGCGCGGCAGCGCGCACTCGACGATCGCCGTCTCGCACGCGAGCATCTTCGCGCCCTTCCTGCTCGGCGCCGCGCTCGCGCTGTGGCTGTATCCGCTCTATTCGACCGCCGCGGTCAGCTTCACGTCGTTCTCGCTGTTTCTCGGTGTTTCGCTGTCCGTCACCGCCTTCCCGGTGCTCGCGCGCATCCTGCGCGACCGCCGCGCGCAGCGCACGCGCCTGGGTGTGACCGCGCTCGCCTGCGCCGCTGTCGACGACGTGAGCGCCTGGACCCTGCTCGCCATCGTCGCGGGCATCGCGACCGCGCAGATCACCGGCGCCGCGTGGACCGTGCTGTACGTCGTGCTGTACGTGCTCGCGATGTTGTTCGTCGTGCGTCCGCTGCTCCTGCGCTGGTTCGTGGCGCGCGAGCAGGAGCGCGAGGGCCCGCTTTCGCACACGGCGCTCGCCATCGTGTTCGTGAGCCTGCTGGTCTCCGCCGTCGCCACCGAAGCGATCGGCATCCACGCCCTGTTCGGCGCCTTCCTGCTCGGCGCGATCCTGCCGCACGACGGCCGCTTGCCCGATCAGATCCGTGCGAAGCTCGAAGACGTCGTGCTCGTGCTGTTCCTGCCGAGCTTCTTCGCCTTCACCGGCATGCGCACGAGCATCGATCTGCTCGGAGAGACGCGCGACTGGATGTACTGCCTCGCGATCCTCGCGGTGGCGACGATCGGCAAGTTCGGAGGCTCCTTCGTCGCGGCGCGCTTCGCGGGCATGGGCTGGCGCCACTCCGCGGCGCTCGGGATCCTGATGAACACGCGCGGACTGATGGAGCTCATCGTGCTCAATCTCGGGCTCGACCTCGGCGTGATCACTCCGACGGTGTTCACCATGATGGTGTTCATGGCGCTCGCGACGACCTTCATGACCTCGCCTCTGCTGGACCTGCTGCTCGGCCGGCGCGGGTTCTCCGATCCGAGCGGCGGCGCGCACGCGGTGGTGCAGACGCCGCCCTGAGAACACGATCCGTCCGCTTCAGAGCCCGAGCCGGCGGCCGCACTGCTCGTGGATGGCGCTCGCGATCTGCGCGGCGTTGTAGCCGGCGGTCACGCGCGCGAGCGGCTTGTCGTGGCGCTCGCACAAATCGCCGACGTCGTTGAGCGCGTGGCGGATGAAGCGGATCAGGAGCACGACCACCGCGACCTCGGGGCGCGAGATCAAGGGCTCGAGCGAATAGAGATCGGGCGCGTCCTCGCGCGTCACGGGCCACAGGATCGGCGCTCGGAAGGCCGCGCTCAGCCGCGCTTCCGCGTCGCGCCGCCGGTCGCCGCCGATGAGCAGCAGCGTGCGGCCGTTCAAGGCGGCGGCGACGCGCTCTTCGAGGCTCTGGGTCGGCGCCGCGGCTTCGGGCTCGCGTTTCGCCGCCTGTTCGAGCTCGCGCAGCAGCACCTGGACATCGCCGGGAAGGGTCCAGGCGCGCAACAGGCTTTCGTCCTTCGCGAGGCGCTTGTGGACCGCGACCGTCTGCGCGTTGGGGCTCTGGGTCCCTAGTTCGTCGAGGGTTGCGACGATGCGCTGCCAGTCTTCGTCGCTCGGGCGCTCGAGCACCTTGGCGAGGTGGAACTTGAGCTTGTTGAGCAGGCGGCGGTCCATGGCGGCGTCGAAGTGCGGGCGCCGGGCATTTGAGCAGCGTGAGCGCCGCGCTCGGGCGGGAAGTTTCGCGAAATTGTGGCGCGAAGACCGCGCGCGGCCGCGGATGACAAGATGAGGCCATGAGCGAGTTCTCCGCAGGCGACGATCCCTTGGACGCGGGGCTGGCGGCCGGATTCGGAGCGCAGCGCGCGACGGTGCTCCACGCCCTCGAGCGCGCCGCGCGGACCTCGTTGCCGCGCGTGGACCTGAGGGATCGCGGGCGCGACGCGCCCACTCCCGGGAGCGAGCTGTCGGGCGGCGATCCCGATGCCTGCGGGCCGACCGTCGCGGGGCGCGCGAGCTACCAGTTGCAGGGCGAGATCGCGCGCGGCGGCATGGGCGTGCTGCTGAAGGGTCGCGACCTCGACCTGGGGCGCGACGTGGCGCTCAAGGTGCTGCGCGAAGACCTCGCGGCGCGCCCGGAGATCGTGCGGCGCTTCGTCGAGGAGGCGCAGATCGGCGGGCAGTTGCAGCACCCGGGCATCGTGCCGGTTTACGAGCTCGGCGTGATGGCGGATCAGCGGCCGTACTTCGCGATGAAGCTGGTCAAGGGCCGCACGCTCGCGGCCGTGATCGCCGACCGCGATCCGGCGGATCGGCGCAAGCTGCTCGACGTTTTCGCGAGCGTGTGCCAGACGCTGGCCTACGCGCACTCGCGCGGCGTCGTGCACCGCGACCTGAAGCCCGCGAACGTGCTCATCGGCGCCTTCGGCGAGGTGCAGGTAATCGACTGGGGGCTCGCGAAGGTGCTCAGCGAGGGCGGCGAGGAGCGCGAGGCGCGGTTGCGCGCGGACCGACCGGAATCGTCCGTCGTCCAGACGGTGCGCAGCGTGCGCGACCCGAGCTCCGCGGTGAGTTCGCTTGGCGATTCGATCGCGGGCGCGGTGATGGGCACGCCGGCGTACATGGCGCCGGAGCAGGCGCGCGGCGAGGTCGGGCGCGTCGACGAACGGACCGATGTGTTCGCGCTCGGCGCGACCCTGTGCGAGATCCTGACCGGCGATCCGCCGTACCGCGGAGAGCTGCTGCACCGCGACGAGCCGGCGCGGCGAGGCGATGCGCAGCGCACGCTGGTGCAGGCCTCGAACGCCGAGCTCGACGACGCGCGCGAGCGTCTGGCGAAGTGCGACGCGGACGCGGAGCTGCTCGAACTTTGCCGCGCGTGCCTCGCGCCGGATCCCGCGCAGCGCCCGCGCAGCGCGGAGGAGGTGAACGAACGTGTGCAGGAGCACCTGGCCTCGCTGGCCGAGCGCGCGCGCGCGGCGGAGTTGCGCGCGGCGGAGGCGCGGGTGCGTGCGCGTTCGACGGCGCAGCTCAGCGCCTTCGGCGTCGTCGTGGCGCTCGCGGCGGCGGCCCTGTGGATCGGATGGCGCGAGACGCGCAGCCGCAAGCTCCAGGAGCTCGAGCGCAGCGTGAGCGCCGACTTGTCCGAGGTCGGCATCGCGCGCGCCGAAGGCGACTGGAGCCGGGCCGGAGCGGCTGCGCAGCGCGCTCGCGCGCGCGTGGACGGCCAGGTCGAGCTCGCGGCGCTGTCGGCGCAGGTCGAGTCGGTGCTCGCGCAAGTGCAGGCCGATGCGCGCGTCGAACGCGAGCGCGAGGAGCGCGCGCGCTCGAACCGCGAGCTGTTCGCCGCGCTCGAAGAGGTGCGCCAGCCCGAGGGAGACGAGGTCTATCCGACCGACTGGGCGCGGCTCGACAGCGCCTACGCCGAAGCGTTCGCGGCGCATGGACTGAACGTGGATGGCCGCGATGTCGCGGCGTCGACGGCGGAGCTCGGCGCGCGCGGCGTGGGAATCGAGCTCGCCGCTGCGCTCGACGAATGGGCGAGCGTGCGGCGCCGTGCGGAACGACCCGAAGGGGCCGCGCGTCTGTCCGAACTCGCGCGGACGCTCGATCCCGACCCGCTTCGCCAGCGTCTTCGCGATGCGCTCACGGCCGGCGACAGCGAGGCGCTGCGCGAGATCGCCGCGCAGTTCGCTGTGCGCGAGTCCTCGGCGCCCACGGCGTGGCTGCTCGGTCACGCGCTCGTGCAGGCCGCCGACTTCGAGCTCGCGCTGCCGCTGCTCGCCGCGGCGCGCCGCGAGTTCCCGCAGGACTACAAGCTCGCCATGGAGCTCGCGCGCGCGCTGCGCGTCGTGCGCCCATCGCGCAGCTCCGAAGCCCTCGGGCACTACCAGGCGGCGCTTGCGCTGCGGCCCGACCGCGTCGCCGTGTGGCACGATTTCGCGCAGACGCTGATCGAACTCGGCCGGACCGAGGAGGCGCTGGCGATGTTCCGTCGCTCCGGCGAGTTGGCGCCGGACGACGCGCACTTGCAGCAGCACGTCGGCAACGCGCTCAACCGCCTGACGCGCTTCGAGGAAGCGACCGCGGTGTTCGAGCACGCGCTCGCGCTCGACCCGGACTCGGCGCCGACGCGTGTCGACTACGGTCTGGCGCTCGGTGCGCTAGGGCGCAGCGCCGAAGAGCGCGAGCAGCTCGAGCGCGCGGTGGAGCTCGCGCCCGGATTCGCCGACGGCCACGCGAACCTCGGCGTCGCCTTGGCGCGCTCGGGGCGCTACGACGACGCGTTGCTGTCGCTCGATCGGGCGCTCGAGCTGGATCCGAAGATGGCCAAGGGGCATTTCTGGCGCGGCTACAGCCTCGCGCAACTCGGCCGGAACGACGAAGCGATCGCGGAGTACAAGCGCACCCTCGAGCTCGCTCCCGAGCACGTGGAGGCTCACCTCTACCTCGGACTCGTGTACCAGGCCGCGGGACGCCCGTACGAGTCCGTCGACGTGCTCGAAGCCGGCCTGCGGCTCGTGCCGGACGACCGCCGGTTGCTCGGAGTGCTCGCGTCGCTGCTCGTCTTTCAAGCGGACATCCAGCCCGGCGGGCTCGCGCGCGCGCTCGCGCCGGCGAGGCGCCTGACCGAGGTCTATCCGACCTTCGACCTCGGCCACGAGATGTTCGCCATCGCACTGATCGCGACCGGCGATCTCAGCGGCGCCCGAGGCGCGCTCGAGCGCGCCGTGGAGTTGAGCGGCGAGAAACCCTTGCGCGAGTTCCTCTCGGGCCTGTGTTACGCGCGAAGCGGAGACGTTGCGGCCGCGCACGAAGCCCTGCTCCGCGCCGAGCCGGCGCTCGAGTCCTTGCACGCTCACAACCCGCCGCTCCGGCCGTGGATCGACGAGGCGCGCGCCCTGCTCGAGCGTTGAACCGCTTCTCGAGGGTCGAACGAAGGACTCAGCCCTTCGACGTGCGCAGGACCTCGAGCATCCAGTCGCACTCGCGCTCGAGCGCCGCCTCGCCGCCGCCTCCGCCGTTGCGGCGCCGGACGACTTCGCGCAAAGCGTCGCGGAAGTCGTCGCGCGCATCGGCGTAGAGGTGGTGGAGCCGCGCCGCGTCCTCGCCCCACCGCTCCGCGATCTGCGGGATCGTCAATCCGTGCTGGAAGCGCAGCTCGAGCAACTCGACGCGCCGCAGCTTCACGCCGCCGGCCGCCGCCGCCTGCGTGCGTTGGAGTTCGCTCGCCTCGCGCATCACCTGCTGCGCGAAGGCGCGGTCGAAGGCCACGCTGAGCCGCGTCTCGCGGGCCTCGCGGTTCTCGTCTTCGACCGGCGTCGCCTCGTCGCGGCCGCGGCGCTGCTCGAAGCGCAGCGCGACCGTGCGCGCCACCCCCGCGAGGAACGGACGGAACGGGCGCTCGGGATCGGCGCGCTCGAGGGCGCCGCGGTCGCGCAAGCAGTCGATCCACACTTCCTGCACGGCGTCGTCGACTTCGCTCGCGAGGCGGCCGCGGGGCCAGCGCGCACGGAAGTACGCGCGCACGACGGGTTCGTACTCGCGCGCGAAGCGCTCGCGGGCCGGGCGATCGCCGCCCCGCGCGGAGTCGATCAAGGTCCAGCTCGTTTCTCGCCCGCTCACGCGCTGGATTGTTCTTTGGATCTCGCTCGCCACGCAAGCCCCCGTGCCAAGGCGCCCCTCTCGATCACAGAGCGAAGCGCCTGCCCGCGGTAGCGAGGTTCTCGGCTTTTTCAGGCGCGAAGCGCGGTCCGACTCCTGGAGGGCTTCCGTGGGCGCATCTCCTCGCGCCCGATTTCAAGGAACTCCTCCGACCATGATCCCGATCCTCTCGCTTTCGAAGTCCGCGTGCGCGCTCGTCGTCGCGACGTGCCCGCTCGCACTCCTCTCCGCCCCCGCGAGCGCCCAGCTCCAGCGCGCGCCCTTTCCGGACGCCGAGCGCCACGCCGCGCCGCCCGCAGACCCGGCGACGACGCCCGATTTCTCCCCGCAGCAGATCGCCGGCGCGCCGTTCGAGCGCGTGCTGTTCGACGAACCCGGCGACGGCGCGCTGTGGGTGCGCGGCGCCAGCTACAAGGCGAGTTTCAGCGCCGCCGGAGCGACGGTGATCCCGAACTTCGGCTCGCAGGCGCCGCGGAACTTTCCGCTCGACCTCGCGGTGCGCTCGGCCACGCTCGCCGGCGAACCGCTCGATGTCGACGTGAGCACGGTCTCGCGCAAGAACGACCTCGTGCGGCTCGAGCGCGGCGCGTTCACCGAGGAGTACGCCGTCGAGCTCGACAAGCTCGAGCAACGCTTCGTGTTCGCGACGTTTCCGGGCGCCGGTGAGCTCGTGCTGCGCATGGACGCGCGCACGGAGCTCGCCGCATCGGATCTCGGCGCGACCCTGCGCTTCGAGAACGATCTCGGCCGCATCGACTACGGCCAGGCCTTCGCGCTCGACGCGAGCGGCGCGCGCGTCGAGCTCGACAGCGTGCTCGTCGACGGCGCGATCGAGCTGCGCGTGCCCGCGGATTTCGTCGCGAACGCCGTGCTGCCGCTCGTGATCGACCCCTTCGTGACCTTCTTCACCGTGGGAGGCACGGCGCGCGACGAGTTCCTGTGCGACGTCTCGTACGACGTCTCGTCCGATCGCTGGTGCGTGAGCTGGGCCGACGTTTGGTCCGCGACCGACTACGACGTCTACGCGCGGCTCGTGACCGGCGCGGGGTTCGCGGAATCGACCTACACGATCGACTTCACGTCGCTCCTGTGGACCACTCCGGCGGTCGCGAACAACGGCGCGAGCAACCTGTTCCTCGTCGTCGCCGCCGTCGTGCCCTCGGGCGGTGTCGCGGACATTCGCGGGCGCACGCTCGACCCGGTGAACCTCGTGACGGGCCTGCAGTTCCAGATCAGCCCGGCGGACGGCGCGTACCGAAACTTCCCCGACGTCGGCGGCGATCCATACCTGGGCTCGAGCTTCTTCTGCGTCGTGTGGCAGCGGTCCGTCAGCGCGACCAACGTCGACATCGAGTTCGGCATGGTCAGCCAGACCGGCGTGGCCCAGGGCGGATTCGTGGCGCTCGAGAACGGCGGCGGCTGGCACGAGCTCCCGCGCATCTCGAACGGCCTCGGCGTCGACAACGGCGACGGAACCGCGGCTTGGTCGGTGGTGTGGCAGCACCGCTACTCGAGCACGGACCGCGACATCTACGGCGCGCAAGTCTCGTGGGGCGGCTCGATCCAGACGCCGATGTTCGCCATGGAGGCGTCGACCTGGGACGAGTCGAATCCGACGGTCTCGACGATGCTCGACCCGGAGTTCCCGTCGGCCCAACGGCCGTACATGGTGGTCTACGAGCGCAACTACGGCACGGACACCGACATCCTCGCCCGCGTGCTGCGCAAGAACTCGCTCGTCACGCAGCTCAACCTCGTGGGGCAGTTCCCGCAGTCGGTGTGGTACCGCAACCAGAACAACCCCGCGGCGGAGTCCGACGGCCAGCAGTTCCTCGTCGGCTTCGACGAGCGCGACGCACCGGGCGGCTCGAACACGGTTCCGGACGTGTGGATGAGCAGCTACTTCCTCTCGAACAACGCTCTGTATCCGTGCGAGCTGCGCCTGAACTTCGCCGGTTCGCCGACGGTCGAGGGCGAGATCGCGCTCGCGTCGATGGCGGCCTCGGGCGGCGCGACCAAGCGCTACTTCGGGACGTGGGTGTACCTCTCGATCAACAACGGCTACGACGTGCAGGGCGGGCTCTGGAACGGCTGCGGAGGCGGGCTCGTCGAGAGCTTCTGCGCCGGCGACGGCACGGGCCCGGCGTGTCCGTGCAACAACACCGGCGCCGCGGGGCGCGGCTGCCGCAACTCGGCGAACGCGAACGGCGGCCTGCTCGCCGGGTCGGGGAACGCGAGCGTCAGCGCGGACACCTTCCGCCTCAACGCGCTCGGTCTGCCGCTGAACGGCTCGTGTCTGTTCTTCCAAGGCACCAGCGCCTCGTCGGCGGTTCCCTTCGGCGACGGATTGCGCTGTGTCTCCGGCCTCACGCTGCGCTTGCCGCTCAAGGCGATCTCCGGCGGAGGCTCGGCCTATCCGCAGTCCGGCGAGATTCCGATCTCGGACTTCCTGCAAACGCTCGGGGCCGGCGACACGCGCTACTACCAGGCGTGGTACCGCGACTCGGCGAATTACTGCAGCGCGGCGACCTTCAACCTCACCAACGCGTTGAAGGTGATCTGGGCGCCGTGATTCGGGTCCGCGTGGGCGCACTCCGGCGCTAACGCGCGCGCGGGCAGGCTGGGATTCCCTCCCCAGCCTGCCCGCTCCCTTTGCGGTAGATTCCGCCGGTGCGCAAGCCCATCCAACTGTTCCACGTCGCGGTGAAGGCCTTCATCGTGCGCGACGGCCGGCTGCTCATGGTGCGCGAGGCCTTCGGTCCGAAGCTGTGGGAGCTGCCGGGCGGACGCATCGACGTGGGCGAGGAAACCGAGCCGCACGCGAGCATCCTGCGCCGCGAGCTGCGCGAGGAGCTCGGCCCGCACTTCGAGTGCGACATCGCGGCGCCGGTGACGACCTGGGTGCGAAAGATCGAAGCGCACCGTCCGCACCCCGCGTTCCTCGTGGGTTTCGAATGTCCGAACGCGCGCGGCGAAGTCGTGCTCAGCGACGAGCACCTCGAGTTGCGCTGGGTGACGCGCGAGCAGTCGCTCGAGCTCGAACACGCGCCCGGCTACTCCGAAGCGCTCGAGACCTTCTGGCGCCGCCTCGCCGAGCGAGCTTGACGGCGCGCCGCGGCGTTCAGACGTTGCGGAAGAGCAGCGCGAGACCTTCGCGGGCCTGCGCGCGCAGCTCGTAGAGGCTCGATGCGCTCTTCACGCGCCGCCACAGGTAGCTCGGCCGCAGGTAGAAGCGGCGCACCATGCGCTTCTTGAGCGCGAGCATCGTGCCGCGGTCGAGCGCTTGCGTGGGCAGCTTCGCGTCGGCGCCGCCCTGGTCCATCACGAGGTCGTTCTCGTCGACGAGCCCGAGCTCGACCGCGCGCCGGCGGAACGGCGTGCCGAAGCGCGGCACGGCCATGTTGAGGCTCATGAAGTCGAGCTCGAGCTCGAGTGCGAGGTCCAGCGAGCGCCGGATCGAATCCTCGGTCTCCTCCGGCAAGCCGATGATGAACGTGCCGACCGTTCTCAAGCCGTGCCGCTTCGCGCGCGCGAAGCCCTCGCGCACGTCGCCGACGTCGTAGCGCTTCTCGTAGCCCGCGAGCACCTTGGGATCCGCGCTCTCGACGCCCATCATCACCGTGTGGCAGCCCGCGCGCTTCATGGCCGCGAACAGCTCGTCGTCGGCGTGATCGGGCCGCGCATAGGTGGTCCACGACAGGTCGCCGCGCTTCGCCCACTCCTCGCACAACTCGAGCCCGCGCGCCTTGCGCACGCCGAAGGTCTGGTCCATCACGAACAGCTCGCGCACGCCGCGCGCGCGCAGCTCGTCGACCTCCTCGAGCACGTCGGGGATCGGCCGCGACGCGTAGCCGAGCGTCGACATCACGCAGAACGTGCACGGAAACGGGCAGCCCCAGTCGGTGAGGAGCGTGGCGAAGGGTTCGCTGCGCGCGAACGAGAAGTGGTAGCCGCGCGCGGGGAACAGCTCGTGGCGCGGGCGCGGAAGCGCGTAGTCGCCGCGGAGCTTGCCGCCCGTGCTGCGCACTTCGATCGAGCCGTCCTCGCGCCGCACCACCGAGTCGAGCACGGCCTCGTAGCGCCGCTCGAGGATCTCCAGCACGTCCGCGCCGACGAAGTTGCCGAGCGCCGCCTCGAGCCAGGGTTCCTCCGCGAGCCTCGCCTCCGCCTTCTCGTGCAGCACGTCGCCGATCGCGATCACGCGCCGCCCGCGCGCCGCCTGCGCCGCGAGGAATGCGCGGTCCTCGCGCCACGACACCGACCCGACGAGGCTGACGATCGCCTCGGGCGCGAACGCGTCGATGCGCGCGTTCGCCGCTTCGACGGGCAGGCGCTCCGCGATCGCGTCGAGCACCGCGACTTCGTGCTGCGCCGCGACGGTTCCCGACAGCATCACCAGATCGATCGGGTGGAACAGATAGTTCGATTTGGTGGTCTTCGAACAGAAGTAGTCGCGGATGTAGATCCGCGCACCCGGAGGGTTGAGCAGCAGGACGCGCATCGCGCCGAAGTCCCGCTTCAGCCCCGGTGCGGGTCGGTCGGATCGCTGCGGCGGTCGCCCTTGGAATCCGTGCGCGGGTGGCGCCGCGGAGCTCGGTCGAGCTCGAAACCGCGGTCCTCGGCCAGCGCGAGCGCCGCCTCGTGGACTTCGGCGACGCTCAGCCCGACGAGGCACTGCGCCTCGCCGTAGATGCAGCTCGAGACCTTGTTGTTGTGCACGTTGATGCACGGACTGCACGGAGGCGGACGGTAGAGCGCGCGCGCGCGCAACCCGATGGGCCCGTACATCACCGGCGTCTCCGGCCCGAACAGGCCGAGCGTGGGCGCGCCCATCGCCGCCGCGATGTGCATCGGCCCGGAGTCGTTCGTCACGACGACGGCCGCCTGCGCGAACACCGCGGCCAGCTCGGGCGTCGAGAGCTTGCCCGCGAGGTTCGCGATGCGCGCCGTGCCGATGCGCGCGCGGATCGCCTCGGTGTAGTCGTGCTCGGCCTTCGAGCCGATCAGCACGATCGACCAGTCCTGCTGCGAGGCGAAGCGCTGGCCCAGCTCGATGAACATCGAGGGCGGCCAGCGGCGTTCGAGGGACAGCTCGCCCGCGTTCGGGTTGAGCACCGCGAAACTCGACTCCGGCGGCACGCCGGCGCGCTCGAGCGCCTCCCACGCGCGCGCTTCGTCGCGCTCGTCGAAGCGCAGCGGCTTGGTGTCGTGCGCGGTGACGTTGTGGCCGTTCTCGCCGCCCGCGAGCACGCGGAAGTTGCGCGCGACGTGCCAGTAGCGGTTGAACTGGAAGCGCTCGGTGTGGAACGAGCCGCGCCAGACCTTCTCGCTCTCGAACCCGTGGCGCCGCGGCGCGCCGGTGAAGAGCGACACGATCGACGAGAAGCGCGTGAAGAACTCGAAGTCGTAGACGACGTCGTAGCCGTAGCCGCGCAGCTCCACGAGGAGGCGCCGGATGCGCAGCGCCAGCCGCGCCCAGCCGACGCCGCGCACGTCGAGCGCCAGCACGCGGTCGAACACGCCGAGGCGCTCGGCGAACTCGCGGTTGGACTCGAGCGTGAGGAAGGTGATCTCGGCGAAAGGGTGCTTGCGCCGCAGGCTCGCGATCGCGGGCGTGAGCAACTGCAGGCTGCCGAGGCCCCAGAACTTGATCGCGAGCACTTTGCGCGACGGATGCTCGCTCGCGCGCGTCGGCAGGCAGCGCAAGGGCTGCAAAAGCGCGCAGGCTACGCCGCCGAGGGCGCTGTCCACGCGCTGGAGCGCGTGCATGGAAATGCTGCCTGAATCGGACACGAATCGCCCCTCGGCTGGGCGGAGAGTATAGCCCACGCGCCGCGGGCGCCACGGCGAGCGCTTCGAAGCGACCTCAACCGCGTTTGAAGCCGAAAAACACGCCCGCGAGCAGGGCGCCGGTGGTCGGGACGCGCTTGGTGAGGAACTGCGTCACCGTCTCGTTCTCTTTGAGATTGAGCACCGCCCGATTCAGCCAATCGACGAGCCCGCCCCAGTCCACGGTTGCGACCTTCGCGTAGTTGAGCGCCTGCAGCGCCACGAAGAACACCGCGAGCACGATCAAGCCGAGCTTGAAGATCTTCCGCGTCGTGTAGCCGAGCGCGAAGCCGATCAGCGCGAACAGACTGCCCTCGGTGACGTAGGGAAGCGCTGTCTCGAGTGCGCCGTGGCTCGTTTCGGGCGCGGAACTGTCGGTCTTCGTCGAGGCGAGGTAGCTCGCGGGCTCGAGCGTCGAGCTCGAGCTCTTCGTCGGCGGATCGCGCTGCGCGAGCAGCACCGCGCGCGCGGTCGCCGAGCCGAGGAACAGCACCGCGAGCGCGCCGAGCAGGATCTTCTGCAGCTTGGTCAGGCCGCGACTGGAGGCGTCGGACTTCTTGGGGGCGTTCGCCATGGCGCAGATCGTGCCTCCGCGCCGAGCGAACGGCAACGCGCGCGCGCGGTCGAACCCACCTCACGACGCCCCTCACGATGTCCTGACGCGGTTCGAGCCCGCGGCGCGGCCGCCGGCAGCGCACGAAAGAATCGGAGCCGCGAGAAGTCTAGAATGATCCCTCAGGCGCGAGCCCCGTGGCGCGCGCCGCCGCCCCACATCCCCGCGCTCCCTCTCAGCAAATCACCGCATGTGCGGATTCATCGGCATTTACGGCCCTGAAGGCGTCGACGTCGCCGTCGAGATCTACGAAGGCCTTCTCGCCGTGCAGCACCGCGGTCAAGACGCGGCCGGCATCACGACGTTCACCGACAAGTTCCACGTCAAGAAGGGCCTCGGGCTCGTCCGCGACGTCTTCAACGAGCGCAACATGGCGCGTCTGCGCGGTCACATCGGCGTGGGCCACGTGCGCTACCCCACGGTGGGCGTCGGTTCGGACGAGGACGTGCAGCCGTTCCACATGGTGTTTCCGATGGGGATCGCCATGGCGCACAACGGAAACGTCACGAACTTCCTCGAGCTCAAGGAGCGGCTGAAGGTCAAGGGCGTGCGCCTGGGCTCGTCGTGCGACGTCGAAGTGATCCTCTACGTGTTCGCGCGCGCGCTCGCCGACCGCGTGAAGTCCACGCAGAAGATCGAGCCCGAGGATGTGTTCGCGGCCGTGAAGGTCGTGCACGAGAAGGTCAAGGGCGCGTACTCGGTCGTCGCGGTGCTCGCCGACGGCGGGATGGTCTGCTTCCGCGATCCGTTCGGCATCAAGCCGATCATCTTCGGCCAGAAGGCCACGGAGAAGGGTCTCAGCTACGCCTGCGCGAGCGAGTCGGTCGTGCTCGACGTCAACGGCTACGAGCGCACGCTCGACATCGGCGCCGGCGAGTGCGTGTACGTCTCCCCCGACCGCAAGGTCCACCAGCGCAAGCTCGGCGACAAGCCGCACCGCCCGTGCATCTTCGAGTGGGTCTACTTCGCGCGCCCCGACTCGATGCTCGACGACGTCTCCGTGTACCGCACGCGGCGCCGCTTCGGCATTTCGCTCGCGGAGCAGTGGAAGCGCGAGGGCGCGCCGCAGCCCCAGGTCGTGATCCCGATCCCCGACAGCTCGCGCGACGCGGCCGCATCCTTCGCCGAAGCGATGGGTCTTCCGTACCGCGAAGGCCTGGTGAAGAACCGCTACATCGGCCGCACGTTCATCATGCCGAGCCAGGGCGCGCGCACGAGTTCGGTGCGCCGCAAGCTCAACACGATCCCGCTCGAGTTCGAGGGCAAGGACGTGGTGCTCGTCGACGACTCGATCGTGCGCGGCAACACCTCCAAGCGCATCGTGCAGATGGCGCGCGACGCGGGCGCTCGCAAGGTCTACATGGCGATCACGAGCCCGCCGCTGGTCTCGCCGTGCCCCTACGGCATCGACATGGCGACCAAGACCGAGTTCATCGCCACCGGACGCACCGCGGCGGAAGTGGCCGGGGCCATCGGCGCGGACTTCGTGATGTACCTCGAGCGCGAAGCGATGAACGACGCCGCGCGCGCGGGGAACCCCAAGCTCGAGAAGTTCTGCAACGCGTGCTTCACCGGCGAGTACCCGACCGGCGACGTGACCCGCGAGATGCTCGCCGCCATCGAGGGCGAGCGCTGCTCCTCGCAGCAGCAGATCACGCTCTGGAGCAGCTGAACGGCGGCGGCGGCGCCACGCGGCGAGCTCGCTGACGCCGAGCGGCCCCCGGCCGTGACCGGGGAGGATGCGAAGCGAAGCGGAGACCCCGACGCCGCTCCGTCGGCCGCTCCGGCCGGTTTCAGCGCGTTCCCGGTCACGTCCCGGCCTCCGTGCGCCGTGACGACCCGGTCGGTCGGGACGCTGCAATTGGCGGCTCGACCGCCGCGGGCTGGGCGCCGCGACCTGCAAGTCGCTTCTGGGCCGCCGGTTCGAGCGTGCAGATTCGCGGGAGCGGCTCAAGCCGGGCGGGCGGCGCGCGCCGATGAGCGCCCCAGGAGGAAGCGGTCATGCAGTCTGTCGTGGGAACATCGCCGGGGATCGAGGAGGTCCGCGCCGCGGTGCGCTTGTGGTGTCGTTCGACCGACCTGGTGCGCGCCGAGCGCTCGCTGTTCGCGTTGCAGGGGTACTTCCCGCGCAGCGACGGCGATTCGGTGCTGCTCAAGCTCGTGGCGCTGCAGACGCTCGACGGCGGCCGCGCGTTCGGAGCGGAGCGCTGGGCGGCGCAGACCGAAGCGCTGCTCGCCGGCGTCGATGCGCGCAGCGTCGAGCTCGAGCTCGTCGACCGGCTCGCACTCGTCACTCGACGCTCCGCGCGCGAGCACAAAGGCGCGTTGACCTTCGCTTCTCGCTTCGCGCACTACTTCGTCGACGTCGACCGCTTTCCGGTGCTCGATGCGTGGAGCGAGTCCGAGCTCGAACGCCTCGCGCCTCGCGACCCGTCCGCGCCGTCGCGCTACGCCGAGTTCGCCGCGCGCCACGCCCGCGTCGCCGCCGAGCTCGGCGTCGCACGTCCGCGGCAACTGTGGTGCTGCCTGTGGCTCGTCGGTCAGTACCGCGCTTGGCGTCGCAACCCGCGTCGCTCGATCCACCGTGCGGCGCGCGCGCTGTTCGAGAGCTGTCCCGCGGAAGCCGCGCGGCTCTTGCCGTCGGCGCCGCGCGTGCCGGAACTCGCCCACGCCGCGTAAGGCCCCGCGCCGCGAGCCCGAACGCGCGCCGCGAGCTCGAACGCGAAGCGCAGCCGCTCAGCGCTTGCGAACCGCGAGCGGCGGCAAGGTCGGCCGCTCGACCGCGGAACCGTGGACCTCGACGACGAGCTCCTCGATAGGGCTTTCGCCGGCGCGCAGCGACAAGCGGTAGCGCCCCGGCGGCAGGTCGCTGAAGCGCAGCAGCCCGAAGGCGTCGCTCACGCGCGGCGGCCACACGCGCGAGGCGTCCTCGGCGTCGGCGAGGATCGCGTAGGCGCCGTCGATCGGCTGGCCATCGGGGTCGACCACCGTGGCTTCGAGGGCGCCGGCCTCGAGGCCGAACACGGCGAAGTCGCCGCCGTCCGGCGCGTGCGCGAACTGCGCGTCGGCCAGCGACACGAGGTCGGGCCAGCTCCCGCCGGCGGCCCAGCTCGGCAACACGTGGACGAAGTAGTCGCCGTGCGCGAGGTCCTCGAGCGCGAAGAAGCCGCGCGCGTCGGTGCTCACGCGGCGCAGGACCGCGGCGCCGAAGTCGGTCAGGTCGCCGCGCGGCTCGAACTGCAGCTCGTAGCCTTCTTCGTCGGCGTAATTGCCCCCTAAGGGGTGGGCAACGCGCCCAGCCAGGGCGGCGGTCGCGATCTGCGGCAGCGGTGGGGGAGGCGGCTTGGGCGGCGCGAGGGTGAGCACGAGGTCCTCGCGCGGCTCGTCGACGCGCGCGACCCGCGGGGGGTGGCCCCACTTCACGAGCGCGATCTCGTGGGGGCCCCCGACGAGGCCGAGCAACCGAAAGCGGCCGTCGGCATCGGTCTCGGCCCACAGCGGCACGTCGTTCGAGCGCACGAACACGCTCACGCCGGCGGCCGGGTTGGAGTCGATGTCGACGACCTGGCCGGCGAGCGCGAATTCGCCGATGGGGGCGTCGAGGGGCCCGAGTTGCGCTCCTGGCGGCGGCGCAAAGGCCGGCAGCAAGCGCACGGACTCGGCTTGCCGCGCGCGGCAGTAGCCGACGCCGACGGCGACGAAGACCGCGGCGGTGAAGAGGGTCGGGGCGTTTCGCATGCGCTCGCGAGGTGCGTCGGGCGCCCTGGCACGGCTACTGGGTGCGGCCCCTGCGTGCGGCTGCTGGATGCGGGCCTCGAAGGGTCGCGCGGGAGCACTTGGGCGCGCGCGCGCACCGTACTTCGGGCCGCGTTGAGGCTCCAGGCCCCAGCCTCTATACTCTTCCGCCTTTACCCGCGCCGAGTCGGGCAGTCCCATCGGTCCGGCCCCGCTCCATGCTGCTGCGCCTGCGCCGAAATCTGAGCCGACCCGAGCTGGACGCCGTTCTAGGCTTGGCGAAACGCCTCGGGTACCGCGAGCGCTTCCTCGACGGCGGTCAGGAGCTGCTGCAACTCGACGGCCGCGGCGCTCCCGACCACGTCGCGCGCTTCGAGGACCTCTCGGGAGTCGCGTCGATCCTCGACGCCGGCGACGCGCGCGAACGCCACCAGCGCGCGCCCGGCCAAGCCGACACGGTCGTCGCGGTCGGCGATGCGCGCTTCGGCGGCGGGTTCGTGTCGCTGATCGCCGGTCCGTGCGCGGTCGAAGACGACGCGCGCCTGATCGAGATCGCGCGCGGAGTGCTCGAACGCGGCGCGGCGGTGCTGCGCGGCGGCGCGTACAAGCCGCGCACGTCGCCCTACTCGTTTCAGGGCACGCGCGAGCGCGGCATCGAGATGCTCGCGCGGGCGAAGGCCGAGACCGGGCTCGCCGTCGTGACCGAGGTGCTCGACCCGCGCGACGTCGCGGCCGTGGCCGAGGTCGCCGACGTGCTGCAGGTCGGCTCGCGCAACATGTCGAACCAGGCGCTGCTGACCGAGCTCGGCCGCACGCGTCGAGCGGTGCTCCTCAAGCGCGGTTTCGCGGCCACGTTGCGCGAATTCCTGCTCGCGGCCGAGTACGTGCTCGCGGGCGGCAACGGACAGGTGATCCTGTGCGAGCGCGGCATCCGCGGCTTCGATCCGTCGACGCGCAACGTATTCGACGTCGGCGCCGTCGCGGTGCTCAAGCGCCAGTCGCACCTGCCGGTGATCGTCGATCCGTCGCACGCCGCCGGCCGCCCCGACATCGTTCGCGCGCTCGCTCGCGCCGGCATCGCCGCCGGCGCCGACGGGGTGATGTGCGACGTGAACCCCTGGCCGGCCGAAGCGCACTGCGACGGCCACCAAGCCATTTCCTTCGAGGAATTCGCCTCCATCGCGGCCGACACGCGCGCCCTCGCGCGGCTCGACGGCAAGACGGTGTGCGGCGCCACGCAACGCACGGAGATCGCCACTTGAAGCGCAAGCCGTTCCTGGCCGGCAACTGGAAGATGAACCTCGACCGCAAGGCCGGGGTCGAACTCGTGCGAGCGCTTCGCGACGGCGTCGCGGGGCTTCGCGACCGAGACGTGGCGGTGTTCCCGCCCTTCGTCTACCTCGACGAGATCGTGCGCGCGGCGGCGGGCTCGAACCTGATCGTCGGCGCGCAGAACCTGTGCGACGAGAAGAACGGGGCCTTCACGGGCGAGGTGTCGGCCGAAATGCTGCGCGACGTCGGGGTGACGCACGTGCTCGTCGGGCACTCCGAGCGCCGGCACCTGTTCGGCGAGGGCGACGAGCTGTGCAACCGCAAGGTCGCGCGCGCGCTGTCGGCGGGCCTCAACGTGATCCTGTGCGTCGGCGAGACGCTCGACGAGCGCGACGGCGGCCGCACCGAGCAAGTCATCGGTCGCCAGCTCTCGAAGGGCCTGGTCGGCGTCGACGCGATCGGGCTCGAGCGCTTGACCGTCGCCTACGAGCCCGTCTGGGCCATCGGCACGGGCCGCAACGCGACCCCGGCGCAGGCCGGCGAAGCGCACCGCTACCTGCGCGGCGTGCTGAGCGGCCTGTACGACGAGCGCGGCGCCGACTCGGTCCGCATCCAATACGGCGGCAGCGTCAAGGCCGACAATGCGGCCACTTTGATGGCCGTTCCCGACGTCGACGGGGCCCTCGTCGGCGGCGCCTCGCTCAAGGCCGACTCGTTCCTGGCCATCGTTCGCTACAACTAACGCGCTCGGCGCGCGCGCTCCGCCCGCCTTCCCTCCCGTTCGCTCTCACGCCATGACGCTCCTCACCATCCTCTGCTACATCCTGTTCGTGATCGCCGCGATCGTCCTGATCGTGGTCGTGCTGCTCCAAGAGGGGCGCGGTGGCGGCTTCGGCGAAGCGCTCGGCTCGCACGGTCGCGAGACGTTCGGGGTCGGCTCGAAGGGCATCAACACCTTCACGGCCTGGACCGCGGGGATCTTCCTCGGCACCGCGCTCGTGATCCACGTGCTCAACCGCAATGCGAGCGACGGCGGTCTGCTCGACGACGGCGACGCCGCGCCGGCGCTCAGCGCGCCCGCGGACAGCGCTCCGCCCGCCGCGCCTTCGGGCAACTGACCCGGGGCGGGTGTCGCGATGAACCAAGAGCAAGTCCTCGACCTGTTCCGCCGCACCGGCGCGATGCTGGAGGGGCACTTCCAGCTCTCGTCGGGCCGCCACAGCGACCGCTACTTCCAGTGCGCGCTGCTGCTCGCCGACCCGCGCAAGGCGGAGCAGCTCGCGCGCGCGCTCGCGCTGTCGATCGACGTGTCGGCGGACATCGTGGTCGGGCCCGCGCTCGGCGCGGTGATCTGGGCGCACGAGATGGCGCGCGCGCTCGACCTCAACTCGTACTTCGTCGAGCGCGTGAACGAGCGTTTCGCGCTGCGCCGCGGGTTCCAACTGCAACCCGGCGCGCGCGTGCTCGTGGTCGAGGACGTGCTCACGACCGGCAAGAGCGTGCGCGAGGTGTTCGCCGTGTTGCAGGAGCTCGGTGCGCAACCGATCGGCGTGGCCTCGATCGTCAACCGCTCGGGGCTCGAAAACCCGTTCGCGTCCGAGGGGCTTCCCTTCTGGCGGCTCGCCGATGTCGACGCGAAGTCGTGGACCGCGGACGAGTGCCCGCTGTGCAAGTCGGCCGACGCCGGTCCCGCGATCAAGCCGGGCAGCCGTCCGGGCGCCGTGAAGAGCGCCTGAGAGCTCGCGCGATGCGTTCGATGACCGGGCTGGGCGCCGCTTCCCGCAGCGCCGCGCCGACGAAGAGCAAGGACGACGGAAACGCGCTCGCGCTGCGCGCCGAAGTGCGCTCGGTCAACCACAAGTTCCTGCAGCTCAAGCTGCGGCTGCCGAGCGAGCTCGCGCTGCTCGAGCCGGAAGTCGAAGCGCTCGTGCGCACGCGGCTCGAGCGCGGGTCGGTGACGCTCAACGTGACCTCGCACGGCGCGGCGCGCATGTCGGCGGCGGAGCTCGATGTCGAAGTGGCCAAGCGCTACAAGGCGAAGCTCGTCAAGCTCGCGCGCGAGCTCGGTCTCGAGCCGAACATCCGGCTCGAGCAGATCGCGAGCCTGCCGGGCGTGTTCAGCTCCGAGCCCGACACGAAAGCGATGCAGCGCGGCCGCAAGTTGCTGCTCGAGGTCGTCGCGGCGGCGCTCGACAGCCTCGCGGAGATGCGCGAACGCGAGGGCAGGGCGCTCGCGCGCGACCTCGCCAAGCACGGCGCCGAGATCCGGCGCATCGTCGCGGTGATCCAAAAGCGCATGCCGGTGGTCGTGCAGACGCACCAGGCGAACCTGCGCAAGCGCGTGGCGGACTTGATCGGCGAGAAGTCGGTCGTCGCGCCGAACGACCTCGCGCGCGAAGTCGCGCTGCTCGCCGACCGGCTCGACGTGACCGAGGAGCTCACGCGCCTCGAGAGCCATCTCGCGCAACTCGACGCGCTGTGCGCGCGGCCCGGCGCCGTCGGCCGCCAGCTCGACTTCCTGGTGCAGGAATTCCTGCGCGAGGCGAACACGATCGGGTCGAAGTGCAACGACGCGCCGGTGGCGCACGCCGTGGTGGAGCTCAAGACGTCGATCGAGCGCCTGCGCGAGCAGGTGCAGAACGTGGAGTAGCGCGTGGCGGCGCAGCGCGGACAGATGGTGGTGATGAGCGGCCCGTCGGGCGCCGGCAAGAGCACGCTGTGCAAGATGCTGCTCGAGGATCCGCGCGTGCGCTTCTCGGTCTCGGCGACGACGCGCAAGCCGCGCGTGGGCGAGGTCGACGGCACGGACTACTTCTTCATCACGCCCGAGCAGTTCCGCGACCTCGTGCGACAGGGCGCGTTCATCGAGCACGCCGAAGTGCACGGCAACATGTACGGCACGCTGCGCAAGCCGATGGAAGATGCGCTCGCGCGCGGCGAGACCTACCTGCTCGAGATCGACGTGCAGGGCGCCAACCAGCTCAAGGCGCTCGGCGAGCCCGGCCTCTACATCTTCGTCGCGCCGCCCGACTTCGAGACCCTGCGCAAGCGCCTCGTCGGGCGCCGCACCGACTCACCGGAGGTGGTCGAGCGGCGCCTCAAGAAGGCCGAGGACGAGTACCGCGAGCGCGTGAAGTACGACCACGTCGTGATCAACGACGACCTCCAGCGCGCGCTCGGCGAGATCCGCGCGCTGATCGGGCTCGACTGAATCGGGCCGGCGCCGGCGCGCGGATCGGAATCCACCGCGCTACGGACAGATGCGCGCTTCGAGCGCGTCGGTGAGCGCGGTGGTCTTCGAGCTCGGCGGGTCGCGGTACCAGCCCTGGATCCACACCCGTTCGCCCGCTTGGAAAGGTTGGCCGAGCGCGCCGGGTTGCGCCGCGTGGAAGGCGTTCCAGTCGAACGTCAGCGCGCCGTCGCATGCTCCGGCGGTTCCGCCGGAGTCGAGCTGGCCGGTGCGCTGCAGCGGCGCCTTGACGCACACGAAGCTCGAAGTGGCGCCCCAGGGCGCCGCGCCGCGACCGTTCACGCCGTAGAAGACCAGGCCCGATCTCTGCGCGTCGACGCCGTTCGCGGTGACGACGAACGGCGTCGCGTACGAGGCGCTGGGCGCGCCGCTCGAACTCAGCGTCGCGACGCAGCCGTTCGAGCTCGCACCGGCGCTGCAATACGACTGCGGCGGACACGGACAGCTGCGCTCGAGCACCGCGAAGCGCGCGCTGACCTTCGCCCCGGCCGTGGTGAACGAACCGCCGACGAAGAGCGAAGGCGGGAGACCCGCGGAGGTCGCGAGCGACTTCAGCGCAAACACGTTCGCGTTCACGCCGCCGCCGGCCGCGCTCCACGCCGAGCCGTTCCACTTGGCGAGGTTGGCGATCGACGCGCCGCCGACCTCGGCAAAGCCGCCGCCCGCGAAGAGTTTGGCGCCGCTGCCGTCGTCGAACACTTCGAGCACGGAGATCGAGCCGTTCGCCGACGTGACTCCTCCGCCCACCGGCGCCCACGACACTCCGTCCCAGCGCGCGATTCGATTCATCGTCGTCGCCGGCGGCGACAAGCTGAAGCTGCCCGCGGCGTAGAGCTTCGGGCCCGCGCCGTCGTCGAACACCGCGAGGTCGAGCACGGTGGGGTCGAAACCGACCCCGACCGGGCTCCAGTTCACGCCGTCCCAGCGCGCGACGCCGAACATGAACACGCCGCCGACCTTTTGGAATCCGCCGCCGACGTAGAGCTGTTCGCCGCCGCCTTGCCCGTCGTCGTGCACCGCGAGCGCGTGCACGATGTTCCCCGGACCGGTCGCCGGGCTCCACCACGAAGCGCCGTCCCAGCGCGCGACGCGTTTCGCTGCCACGCCGCCGATGGCCGTGAAGTTGCCGGCGGCCCACAGCGCCTCGCCCGCGCCGTCGTCGAAGGTCGCGAACTCGTGAACGCCTTGTCCGTCGTCCATGCCGCTGCCCAACGGCGCCCACTGAGCGCCGTCCCAACTGGCGACCGCGCTGGCCGGCACGCCGCCGAGCGATTCGAAATCGCCGCACGCGTACAGCTTCTCGCCGCTGCCGTCGTCGAAGCTGTGGAAGCCGAGGATCGTCCCGTCGATCGGGATCGCGTTCCAGGTCGCGCCGTTCCACTTCGCGAAGCCGTTCGCCGCGGTCGCGCCAGCGCGCTTGAACCACCCGGCGGCGAAGATCTCGACGCCGCCGCCCGAAGCGAAGGCCCCGATGGCGTTGACGCGGCCGTCGAAACCCTGCGCCACGCCCAGGCTCGACCAACCGCCGCTCGAACTCCAGCGCGCGACGTTGTCGGCGCGCACGCCGCCGGCGATCGTGAAGCGTCCACCGACGTAAAGCGAAGGACCTGCGCCGCTGCCGTCGTCGAACCCGTGCAGCGAGTTGACGATGCTGCCCTGGACTCCCGGGGGATTGCCGAGCGCGGACCACGCGCCAGTGCGCCACCGTCCGACGCCTTCGACGTTCACGCCGCCCGCGGTCGCGATCCCGCCGCCGATGAACAGCGCCGGCCCGCTGCCGTCGTCGAAGCTCTCGAGATCCTGCACCACACCCGACACCCCGGCGCCGAGCGCGGCCGCACTCGCACCGTTCCAGCGCGCGACGCCCTGCGCGGGCACGCCGTCCGCCGACACGAAGTTCCCGCCGAGGAAGAGCGCGGGGCCCGTTCCGTCGTCGAAGACTTCGAGCGCGTGGATCGCACCCTGGGACCCGTTGGGTTGCAGCACGCCGCTGCCGACGCTCGACCAACTCGCGCCGGTGAGTTTCTGGAGGGAGCTCACGGGAAGGTTGTTCGCGAAGAAGCCCTCGCCGCCGGCGAACAACGCCGGGCCGGCGCCGTCGTCGAACACCGCGAGCGCGTGGACGGCGCCCCACGAACCGGTGGGCGCGAAGTCGGCCCACGCCGCGCCGTTCCAGGCCGCGAGGGAGCTCGAGAAGCCCGCCCCGTCCGAGCCCGAGCCGCCGCCGACGAAGAGCTTCGCGCCGCTGCCGTCGTCGAACGAGAGCAGCGCGCGCGGCAGGCGTGCGATGCCGGGACCGAGCGCGCTCCACGCGACGCCGTCCCACTTGGCGATGTTTCGAGCCGTGACGCCGCCGATGGAGTGGAAGCGTCCCGCGGCGTACAGCGCGGGGCCGCCGCCGTCGTCGTGCACGCCAAAGGCCGTCACGAACGGCGCTTGCGTCGTCGCGTGGGTGAAGGCCAGAGCGCCGAGCGACTCCCACTGCGCGCCGTTCCAGCGCGCGATGCCCTTCGCGGCGACGCCGCCCGCGCCCGCGAAGTTTCCCCCGACGTAGAGCGCGGGCCCGCTGCCGTCGTCGAAGGAGATCTGCGCGTCGACGAGCGGATTCTCGAGCGGGTTGGGCGCGAGACCGAAGGCGCCGAAGCCTTCGCGCCAGTCGGAGCACTGCGCGTGCGTCGAGGAACCGAAGCCGCAGCCGAAGACGAACGCGAGCAAGCCGAGTCGAAGCGACATGGCCGTCAGGTGCGCTGTGGCCGCGCACCGAAGGGGGTGTCCGAGCTGGAGAAATCGCAACGGCCCCGCCCGAGCCACCGACTTCGCAACGTCAGTATGGACGCGCACGCCGATCGACGCCAGTGCGGGGCGCTTCGCGGTCCTCGGTGGTCTACACTCCCTCGCGATGAGCCGTTCGCGACGAGTTCCCACGTCGATGACCTCCGCTCGACACCTGGTTCAGGCGCTCGAGGAGAGTGGTTTCAAGCGCGTGGAGCGCTTCGAGGCGCCGCAGCCGCTGCTCTCGTGGCGTAACCAGCCGCTGCCCGAGCTGGCGGAGATCATCGTGCGTCGCCAGCTCATCGGCGCGACCGCGGACGATCTGGGCTTCACGCGCGGCGAGGGCGGGCGCTTCGAAGCTCTGGTGAGCGACATCTTGCTGTCGCGCTTCGATCGGCGCTGGTTCCTCAAGCTGCACGAGCGCTACGAGCGGCTCGTGGCCGAGACTTCCGGCGCCCCGGCCCCCGAAGTGTTCGACTTGCCGCCGCGCACCGAGGCGCCGCCGCCTCCGCCGCAGTTTGCGTCGACGCCAAAGTCGAAGCTCGCATCGACACCGAAGTCGCAACCTCCGCGGCGGGCGCCCGTCGCGGGCGCCTCGCGTCCCGCGGAAGTCGAGCGCAAGCTCGAACCCGCGGCCGAGCCTGCGACGGCGCCCGTGGCCGAACTCGCGGGCGACGTCAAGGACTGGCCGATGTCCCCCGTGCAGCAGGCGCTCGAGCATCTCGCGCGCGAAGCGGCCGCGGCGCCGATCGCCGCCGCGGGTGCAGCCGACCTCGATCTCGACCGCGAGCTGGCGGCCGTGCTCCGCGCCGCGCGCGCCGAGGGTGGGAAGAAGTCCTGCGCGCCCTTCGTCATCGGCTGGTGCGTCTCCGCGGTGCTCGCGATCGCGCAGCGGAGTCCCCAGATCTTACTTGTCGGCTCGATCGTGGTCGTCTTTCTGTTCGCGCGCGGCGCCAGCCGGCGTCTCGCGCGCATGGCCGACGCCGGCGCCAGCGAATTCCGCGCGCGGGTTCGCAACAACCCCCAATTGCGCGCGCAAGTCGCGCTGAAGCTGCGCGAGTCGATGGTGAAGGGCAGTGGCGAGACGCGCCAGCTCGTCGAGGAGCTGCTCAAGCGCGTGAGCGCGTGAGCCGGCGACGCGTGCGGGCGACGCGGGCGCGTCGCCGTGCGCCTCGGGCTATCCCTGGGGCTATCCTTGCCGCCCCATGTCGCCCTGGACGGAGTTCCTGCTCATCGTCGGTCTGATCCTCGTGAACGGCGTCTTCGCCGGCGCGGAGATCGCGATCGTCGCCATTCGGACGAGCCGTCTGCGCGAGCTCGCCGACGCGGGCAGCGGCTCGGCGAAGTCGCTGATCGAGCTGCGCGGCAACCCCGAGCGCTTCCTCTCGACGATCCAAGTCGTCATCACCGTCGTCGGCGCCGCGGCGGCGGCCTTCGGCGGGGCTGCTTTCGCCGCCGACCTCGCGCCGCTCGTCGCGGAGGTCCCCTGGCTGGCCGAGTACGCCGAAGAGATCGCGCTCGTGCTGGTCGTCACGATCATTTCGTTCCTCTCGCTGCTGCTCGGGGAGTTGGTGCCGAAGTCGCTCGCCCTGCGCGCGTCGGAGCGTTACGCGCTGATCGTCGTGCGTCCGCTGCTTGCGCTCTCCTGGGCGTTGACGGCGCCGGTCTGGGTGCTCACCTCGGCTGCCAACCTCGTGCTGCGCGTGTTCGGCGATCGGACGACCTTCATGGAGAGCCGCATCTCGCTCGACGAGCTGCGCTCGATCGTCGGCGAAGCCAAGGAGCACGGCGCGATGCCGCCGCACGCCGGCGCGATCGCCTCGCGCGCCCTCGAGTTCGCCGAGCTCACCGCGGGCGACGTGATGGTGCACCGCAGCCTGATCGTCGGGCTGTCCAAGAATGCGAGCGACGGCGAGCTCTCCGAGCGCGTGCTCGCCGCCGTGCACCAGCGCTATCCCGTCTACGACGGCTCGCTCGACAACGTCGTCGGCTACGTGTCGTGGCGCGACATCCTCCCGCGCGTGAGCAGCGGGCAGCCGCTGGTGATCGCCGAGCTGATCCGTCCGACGGTGTACGTGCCGCAGTCGCAGCCGGCGCCGACGCTGCTCGAGGACATGCGCAAGCGGCGCCTGCACCTCGCGGTGGTCGTCGACGAGCACGGCGGAACGGCCGGCCTGATCACCCTCGAGGACCTGCTCGAGGAGCTCGTGGGGGAGATCACGAGCGAACACTCCGGCTTGGAGCACGAGTCGATCTTGCGCCAGCCCGACGGATCGGCCCTCGTCGCGGCGCCGCTCGCGATCCGCGACGCGAACCGCGAGCTGCAGCTCCAACTCCAGGAACCCGAGCACATCACCACGCTCGGCGGGCTGTGCGTGCAGCTCGCACACGACCACATCCCGCAGAAGGGCGAGAGTTTCGTCGCGCAGGACGGCACGACGCTCGAGATCGCCGACGCCTCGGCGCGCCGCGTCCGCACCGTGCGCGTCATCCGCGCGCCCGCCTCGACGACCGCTTCCTAGCAGCCCGAGCGCTCAGGTCGGCTCGCGGCGCAGCGCGCAGTTGCGCTCGACGGCGCGCAGGCACACGGCGACGAGGTCGCGCTGGTCGATGGGTTTGGTGGTGTATTCGTCGCAGCCCGCGTCGATGCACGCGGCGCGGTCGGTGGCGAGCGCGTGGGCGGTGAGCGCGATGATCGAAGCGCTAGCGCCGCGGTTGCGGAGCAAACGCACCGCGCTGTAGCCGTCGAGCACCGGCATCTGCATGTCCATGAGCACCACGTCGAAGGGCGGCGGCTCGATCGGCGCTCCCTCGAAGGCGCCGCCGATCGAGAGCGCTTCGACCGCTTCGCGCCCGTTCTCGACCTGCGTGACCCGCGCGCCCGCGCGTTCGAGCATGCGTGCGATCATGCGGCGGTTCACGGCCGAGTCCTCGACGAGCAGCACGCGCCGGCCGGCGAGCGCCTCGGCGTCCAAGGGCGCGAGCGCCGGGCCCGTGTTGTTCGCGGCGCGCGAAGGCAGCGGCGGAGCGGGCTCGCACTCCACGGCGGGCAACCGGAGCGTGAAGCAACTGCCCGCGCCGAGTTGCGAGCTCGCCGTCAAGCTGCCTCCGAGCAGCTCCGCCAGCCGTCGGCTGATCGGCAAGCCGAGGCCCGTGCCGCCGTAGCGCCGCGACATGCTGCCGTCGGCTTGTTCGAAGGCCTGGAACACGCGCTCGAGCTGTTCGGCGTTCATGCCGATGCCCGTGTCGCGCACCTCGATCTCGACGCGCGCGTTCTCGCGGTCGAAGCGCGCGTCGAGCGCCACCGCGCCGCGCTCGGTGAACCGGATCGCGTTGCCGAGCAGGTTGACGACGATCTGGCGCACCCGCAGCGGGTCGCTGAGCACGCGCGGAGGAAGCTTCTCGTCGATGCGTGTCTCGAAGGCGAGTCCGCGCTCGAGCGCGCGCGGCCGCAGGGACGTCACGATGTCCTGCAAGAGCTGCGCGGGCGCCATCGGCACGTGCGCGAGCTCCATGCGCCCGGTCTCGAGCTTGGAGATGTCGAGGATGTCGTTGATGACCGCGAGTAGGTGCTTGCCGTTGCGCGAGATCACGTCGAGCGCCTCGATCTGCTGGGGCGAGCATTGTGTGGGCCCGCAGTCGTCGCGCAGGATCTCCGAGTAGCCGAGGATCGAGGTCATCGGCGTGCGGATCTCGTGGCTCATGTTGGCGAGGAACTCGCTCTTGGCGAGGCTCGCGCTCTCCGCGCGCCGAAGCGCGAGGTCGAGCTCGTCGCGCACGCGCTTGCGTTCGCGCTGCACGACGTAGACCGCGACTCCGAGCAACGCGCTCACCAGGGCGGCGATGCTCGAGCCGCACAGCGCGGCGAGCTGCATGCTCGCGAGCCGCGCTGCGTGCATGCGCGCGTCGTACTCGACGGCCAGCACGCACTCGAGGCGGCCGCGGTCGTCGAAAACGGGCATGAAGGCGGCGACGAACTCGCCCCAGGGATCGGAGTAGGGCGTCGTCGCGACCTGGAGCGAGGCCGTGTCGAAGGCGCGGTGCAGCGCCTCGGGCGCGTCGTGGTACGGCGCCCCGAGGGCCGCTTGATCGACGAGGCCGTCGCCGTCCTGATCGATCGGAAGCGAGGCGTCGACGCCGAACACGACCTGGTCGCCGAGCTTGCGCGTGGTGTAGATGAAGCGCACCGAGCTGGCGGCGCCGAGCAGCCTTCGCAGCGGCGCGACGACGCGTTGGTAGTCGCTGCCGTTGTGCTGTTCCGCGCGGAGCAGCTCGGCGTGCGCGCGCGGGTCGAGCTCGAGCGTCGCGATCTGCGCCAACACCGTGAGCTCGCGCGCGAGGGCCTCGTCCGCGGCGCGGCGCGCGACCCGGTTGAGCGTCCCCATGCTCACCAGCGCGCACAGGAACAGGAGCGCCGCGGCGAGCGCCGCGCTCCAGCGCGGGGAGCGCTCGAAGCGGGGCAGGAAGCCTGGCGAAGGGCCCGGGGGCGGGCCGACGGTCGTGCCGGGCAACATGGTGGGGCGGGAGGCGGGATGGATGGCGCGGGGCGGCGCAGCGCGTGGGCGAGGTGGGCGTCGCGGTGGGGATGGATCGCCCGTCCTGCTGTTCAGCCTTGAACATCCGCGTCGGAATCTTCTTCCGGGCCCGCGCGGTGGGGGGGCGAGCCCGATCCGTCCCAGCTTGCGCGCCGCCCGCGGGCCACCTACCGTCCGGCGCATGTCGCGCATCGTTCTGGGGGCCGGGGCGTCGGTCGCGGTGTACAAGGCCGTGGACCTGGCCAGCAAGCTGACGCAGGCGGGGCATTCGGTCCGCGCGGTGCTCACCCCGCGCGCGGCGAAGCTCGTGAACCCGCAGCTTTTCGAGGCGGTCACCGGCGAGCCGGCCGCGGTCGACGAGTTCTCCGCCGAGCGGCGTGGCGCGATGGACCACATCGACCTCGCGACCTGGGCCGAAGCGCTGGTCGTGGCCCCGTGCAGCGCCGGCCTGCTGGCGCGGCTCGCGCTCGGGCTCGCGGACGATCTGGTGACGACGGTGGCGCTGGCGCTCCCGGCGGGGCGACCGAAGCTCGCGAGTCCGGCGATGAATCCGCACATGCTCGCGAGCGCGCCGGTGCAACGGCACCTCGCCAGCCTGCGCGGCGACGGCTGGACGCTGGTCGAGCCCGGTGCGGGCCACATGGCCTGCGGCGTGGACGGAAAGGGCCGCTTGCCCGATCCGGCCGAGCTGGTGAAGGCGATCGAGCGCCTTCTGTAGCCGCGCGGCGCCGATTGTGTGCGCTGTGTCAGCTCCGCGGATCGAAGGGAACCGCCGAGCGAGTTGCGATGTCCTACCGCGCGGGCCGCGACGATCCGTCCCCTTTGGGCTCACCCAGCTCCACCGCTGAGCAGCCCCGTCGCCGAACCTCCGCCCCCGAAATCCGCGCCACCCCAGCGCCGTCTCTCCGCCTGCTTCGCCGTCCTCGTCTGTCTCCATGCCCACGCGTTCTTTGTCTGTGGCCCTCCTCGTCGCGGCCGCCGCACTCCTTTCCTCTCCCGCAGCCGCCCGCGCGGTGACGCAGGATGTCGGCGCCGCGCTCGAGCGGTTCCGCGCCCACCACGGCGCCCATTGGAACGCGCATTTCGACGGTGGAACGGGGCACGTCGAGCTCTTGCACGGCGGCGCCGTCGAGCTCGGTCCGCAGCCGCGGAGCGACGCCGAGTGGTTCGCACGCGCCCGCCAGGCGCTGGCGGAGACGGCGGAGTTGCACGGCGTCGAGCTCGAGCACCTGCGCGACGACCGCGCGCTGTTCCTCCCGCTCGGGCAAGTCGGGGCGAGCGACAAATGGACCGTGCGCTTCCGCCAGGTGGTCGACGGCGTGCCGGTCGAAGCCGGTTTCGTGAACGTGCTCTTCGACGCGCGCGGACGGATGCTCTCGATCCAGACGCGGGCGCTGCCGCAGCTCGGCGAGCTCGAAGTCGGCCCGGTGCTGCCGCTGGAGCAGGCGCGCGAACTCGCGATCGAAGCCTTCGCGCGCGACGTGCGGCTGGCGCCGAACTACGTCGACGTGCCGCAGCTCGTCATCGCGCAGCTCGAGCGCGGAGAGGTGCGCGAGGGCGTGCTCGCGTGGCGCGTGGAGACGCACTGGGAGACCGCGGACAGCGAACCCGCCGGCTTCGTCTACTACCTCGACGCACGCAGCGGCGACCTCGCGCTGCGCGAGAACGCGATCCACTACGCGGACATCAGCGGCGTCGTGCGCACGCGCGCCACGCCCGGCACGGCGCCGGATACGGGCGCGAATCCGGCGACGGTGCAGGACCTCGCGTACACGACGGTGTCGTGCAACGGCGTGAGCGTGAATACGGACGCGAGCGGCGCTTTCACGCTCCCGGGCGTCGACGCGCCCGCGGTCGTGTCGGTCAGCTACGACGGGCAGTTCAACTCGATCGACAACGAGGCGGGTTCCGAGCACGCGCTCGACTTCAACGTGGCGAGCGCGGCGGGCAACGTGCTGCTGCTCAACCCCGCTCCGAGCGAGCACGTCACGTCGCAAGCCAATGTCGCGGTGAACATCAACTTGATGCGCGACTGGATTCGCTCGGTCAATCCTCTCGACGCGACGGCGGATTACATCCACCAGGCGTTCGTCAACGTGAACTCGTCGTGCAACGCGTTCTTCAACGGCGCGTCGATCACGTTCTTCATCCAGGCCGGCGGCTGCGTCAACACGGCGTACTCGTCGGTGATCGCGCACGAGGACGGGCACTGGCTCAACGTGCGCTACGGCACCGGCAACGGCGGCGACGGCATGGGCGAGGGCAACGCCGACACCTTCGCGACCTACCTGTACGACGACCCGATCGTCGGGCGCAATTTCTGCGGCAACGGCTGCCATATCCGCAACGGGCTCAACCTGCGGCAGTTCTGCGGCGACGCGAATCCGGGCTGCCACGGCGGCGTGCACGCGAACGGCGAGGTGTGGATGGGCGCGGCCTGGAAGGTGCGCCGCAACCTCGGCACGGCGCTCGGCGACGCCGCCGGCGACGCGACCGCGGACGCGCTCTTCCTCGCCTGGATGAACGCCTACAACCAGACGCAGATCCGCTCGGTGATCGAGAGCCAGTGGCTCACGCTCGACGACGACGACGGCTTCCTCTCGAACGGCACGCCGCACTTCACGGCGATCGATGGCGCGTTCCGCGAGCAGGGCTTCCCCGGCGTCGCGCTGCCGCCGATCGTGATCTCCGCCGTGAGCGCGCTGCCGGACCTGGGCGCGCCCGCGGGGCCCTACGCGATCGACGCGGATGTGCTCGCGACGGGCAGCGGCGGCGCACTGAGCAGCGTGCTCTTGTTCCACGGCACGCACTCGGGCGGGTACGCGAGCGTTCCGATGGCGCTCGTCGGCGGCACGACCTACCGCGCGTCGATTCCCGACGCGGGGGGTTCGGCGCGCGTGCGCTACTACATCGAGGCGACCACGACCCAGGGCGCGCTCGCGCGGTTTCCGACGGGCGGCGCGCTCGATCCGCTGTTCTTCAACGTGGGCCCGACGCAGAACCTGTTCGACGACAGCTTCGAGCTCGGCCTGGGCTGGAGCGTCGAGAACGAGAACCTCGCCGCGGGCGCCTGGACGCGCGGCGATCCGAACGGAACGCGGCAGTTCAACAACTGGGCGCAACCCGAGGACGACAACCCCGCGGGCGTCGGCTTCCGCTGCATGTTCACCGAGCAGGGCGCGATCTTCGCGCTGCCGGAGCTCTCGGACGTCGACGGCGGGCCGACGCGGCTCGTGTCGCCGTCCTTCGACCTCACGGGGCAAGTGGCGGAGCTGCGCTACTCGTACTGGATCTACAGCTCGACCAACGACGACGAGCTGGTGGTCGAGCTCTCGAACAACGGTGGCGCGAGCTGGAACGTCGTGCGCACGCACTCGCTCTCGGGCAGCTCGTGGCGCGAGTCGAAGTTGGACATCCTCGCGTCGTTCACGCCGGGTGCGGCGGTTCGCGTGCGCTTCTCGGTCGCCGACAGCGCCAACAACTCGGTCACCGAGGCGGCGATCGACGACGTGCGCATCGTGGCGCTCGGCGGAACGGGCGCGCCGCCGCCGCAGGTGTTCTGCACGACGAAGATCAACAGCCTCTTGTGCGAGCCGGCGATCGGCTCGAGCGGGACTCCCAGCGCGACGAACGTCCAGCCGTTCTGGATCGGCGCGAGCGACTTGCTCAACCAGAAGTCGGGCCTGATGTTCTACGGCTACGGCGTGAACTCGGCGCCGCTGCAGGGCGGAACGCTCTGCTGCCAACCGCCGGTGCGGCGCACCGGGGCCCAGAGCACGGGCGGACTCACCGGCGCCGCCGACTGCAGCGGCGCGCTGCTCTACGACATGAACGCGCGCATCCGCTCGGGCATCGATCCCGCCCTCGCGCCGGGCGCGCTCGTCGCGGCGCAGTTCTACTATCGCGATCCGCAGGACAACTTCGGCATCGGACTCACGAACGCGGTGCAGTTCCAGGTCGCGCCGTGAGCGCTTGACCGCGGCGGGACCCGCATGTTTGTGCGGCTGTTCGCGGCGGCGCTCGAGGGGCAAGCTCGCCCTCGTTCGGTTCGAGAGCTTCGGGCATGTCGCCCGGGGCCCGACGAACCGCTCGAGAACGCGAGAGAGACCATGACCTTCAAGCTGAACTGCATCGCACTTGCCGCGCTCGCCGCCGTCCCGCTGTTTGCCTACTCGCAGGAGAAGGAACGCGATCGCAAGCCGGATCCGACCAAGATCGGCGGCAAGACGCTGATCGCGGCGAACGAGCTCAAGTGGATCGCCTTGCCCGGCATCGAAGGCGCTCAGCAGGCGCTCGTCGTCGGCGATCCGACCAAGGAAGCGCACCGCGCCTTCTACCGCTATCCGGCCGGCCTGAAATCGCCGCCTCACCACCACTCGAACGGGGACCGCGGCGTCGTGATCTCCGGCGCGCTCGGCCTGGCGGTCGAAGGCGCGCCCGTGAAGAAGCTCGGGCCGGGATCGTTCTTCTCCCTCGGCGCCGACGTCGCGCACATCACGTCGGTCGAAGGCCCCGAACCGTGCGTGTTCTACATCGAACGCGAAGGCGCGTTCGATGTCGTGCTCGTCGAGGGCGCGGGGAGCAAGGCGAGGTAGCGCGCGGTTCCTGGTGAACTTGCCGTCCCGGCTGCGTGCGAACAGACTTCTCTCCATGTTCGCGCGCACCGCCCTGCTCGCGCTTGCCGGTGTCGGCCCTGCCTGCGCGCAAGAACTGCCGCTGCGCATGTGGAACGTGCGGGACGGACTGATCCATCCGCGCGTCAACGACATCCTGCGGGACTCGAACGGCTTCGTGTGGTTCGCGACGTGGGAGGGTGTGAGCCGCTTCGACGGCGTTCGCTTCACCAACTTCGGGACCCGCGAAGGGCTGCCCAATCCGCTCGTCTGGTGCATCGCGGAGGGGCCCGATCGCAAGCTGTGGCTGGGCACGCACGGGGGAGGCCTCGCACGAATCGCGGAGCGGGGCACGGCCGTGCTGCGCGAGGCCGAGGCGCCGGGCATGCCCGCGCGCCAAGTGTTCGAGATCGCGTTCGACAAGGATGGCCGCATGTGGGTCGTCACCGAGCGCGGCGTGTTCACTGCGGAGCGCGCGGACGCGCACCCGCTGCGCTTCGAGCCGGTCGACGAGCTCGGCGAGCGCTGGTCCGGGCGACTGCTCGTCGGAGACGACGGCGCGATGCTGCTCGTCGGCCAGAGCGAGTTGGTGCGGTCGGAGGGTCGCGAGCTCCAGCGGACGACGTTCGCGCCCGAGCGCGGCCTCGGCGAACTGCGCGCCGTCGCTTCCAGGCGCGCGGGTGGGGTGTTCGTGGCCTACGAGCGCTCGCTCCACGTGCTCGAGTGGTCCGACGCGGGCGCGGCTCTCTGTCTCCGCCCCATCGAACTCGCGGCCGGGGCGAACACTTCGCTGTACGACGTGCGCGAGGACGATGCGGGCCGCTTGTGGGTCGCCACGAGCACCGGGCTGGTCAAGCTCGCCGGCGGCGAGGCGCAGCTCTACACCACGACCGCCGGCTTGCCCGACGAATGGATCCGCGCGCTGGAGCGCGAGCCCGAAGGCGGCGTGTGGATCGGCACGCATCAGGGCGGCGTCGCGCTGCTGCCCGACGCGGGGGCGGCGCACTACACGCGCCGGAGCGGACTCGGCGACGGGCACGCCGCGAAGCTCGTCGCGACCGACGCGAACTCGACCTTCGTCGCCACGGAGGTCTCGGGCCTGTTCGAGATCGGGCGCCGTGGTTCCGCGCTCCTCCCCGGCTCCGATCGCCCGCCGTTCGATCGCATCCAACGCAACATCGTTCGTGACGCCGCCGGGGAGTGGTGGATCGGCGCGAGCGACGGTGTGCGCCACATCCCCGGAGGGCGACTCGACCTCGAACGCGCGCGGATCGTCGAAGAGGCGCGCCAGCTGCCGCACGGCGGCACGTTCGTGATCGGCGTCGACCCGGATGGACGCGCGGTCCTCGCGAGTTCGGACGGCGGGCTCCACGTCGGTTGCGCGGGACCGAGCCTGCGCGCGCTGCGGTTCGCGGCGCCGGCCGGACCCGTCAAATGCATCGCCTGGCGGTCCGATGGGAGCGCATGGCTGAGCGACGGTCTCGCGCTGTGGCGCGCAAAGGGCACGAGCGTCGCGGAGATCGAGCTGTGGCCCGCCGCAAGGGGAGAGCCGCGGCCGCGCGTGCTGCTCGCGGACTCGCGCGGGTGGATGTGGATCGGCACGCGCTTCGACGGTCTGGCGTACTCGCGCGCTCCCGAAGCCGAGCGGCCGGTGTTCGAGCGACTGACCACGGCTCACGGACTGGTGAGCGACGCGATCTTCGCGCTCGCCGAGGACGAGAGCGGAAACGTGTACTTCGGCACGGGTCGCGGCTTGCAGCGCTATTCGACGCGCGCGGGGTCGCTCGAGACGATCGGCGTGGCCGACGGCCTCGAGGGCGAGTGGATCAACGACCTCGGCTTCGATCCCAGCGGCGATCTGTGGGTCGCGGCGGCGAACGGCGTCTCGCGCATCCGCCCCGAACCGCTGCGTTCCTGGCGAGCGCCTCCGCGGGCTCGACTGATGAAGTGCTCCGTCGCGGGCGCCGAACTGGGCCTCGCATCCGGCGGCACGTTCCATCCGCCGCCGATCGAGGTCGCCGCGCGCGACAGCCGGCTGGCCTTCGAGTTCGCAGCGGTCGATCCGGTTCGCGGCCACAGGCTGCGCTACCAAGCGCGTCTCGAGCCGCTGGAAAGCGAATGGAGCGAGGCGCGCGCGGAACGCACCGTGCGCTTCGGCGGACTCGCGGCCGGCGCGTACCGACTCGCGCTGCGCAGCGTCGACCCCAATGCGAGCGAACCCGCCGAGCCGACCTACATCGCGATCACGGTCACGCCGCCGCTCTGGGCGCGCGGGTGGTTCGTCGCTTTGGCCGTCGCGTTCGCGCTCGGAATCGGCTTCGCGCTCCACAGGGCGAAGCTGCGGCGCGAGCTGGCCGTCGAGCGGGTGCGCACGCAGATCGCGAGCGACCTGCACGACGACATCGGGGCCGGACTTGCGCAGATCGCGATCTCGCTCGAGCTCGCACGCCGTTCCGCGAGCGCCCAGGCCAGCGCCGCACTGCTCGAGATCGCGGAAGTCGCGCGCGGCACGCGGGCGTCGATGAGCGACATCGTGTGGGCGATCGACCCGCGCCACGACACGCTCGCCGACGTGGCGGCGCGCATGCGGCGCTTCGCGAACGACGTTCTCGCCGCCAGCGACGCGGCCGTCGTCATGAACGTCCCCGACGAGGCGAAGCTCGTCGACGTCGCCGTCACCCCCGACCGCAAGCGCAACCTGTTCCTGTTCTTCAAGGAAGCCCTCACGAACGTCGCACGCCATGCGCGAGCGCAGAACGTGGAGATCGAGCTCGAGGCCCGGGCGGGGCGGCTGCGCCTCGCCGTGCGCGACGACGGCGTCGGGTTCGAAGCATCGGCGCCGCCGGTCGGGAACGGCCTCGGAAATCTCGCGCGCCGAGCGCGCGAGCTGGGCGGCGAATTCGCGCTCGAATCGGCCGTCGGGCGTGGAACCACGGTCGTGCTCCACGCCCCCCTTCGTGCGAAGCCATGACCTCCGTCCGCAGGATCGTGATCGTGGAGGACCACCGCCGCACGCGCGAGGGCCTCGCGGCGGAGGTCGAGATGGATCCGACGCTGAGCGTCGTCGGCGCCTTCGCCTCGATGGAAGAGGCGCTGCCGTCGCTCGAGCGCGATCCGCCCGACGTCTTGCTCACCGACATCGGCTTGCCCGGCATCTCGGGCATCGAAGGAGTGCGCCGCTATCGTTCACGGCACGGCGAGGCGCTCGTGCTCGTGCTCTCGGTGTTCGGCGACGACGGCCACGTGTTCGAGGCCATCTGCGCCGGCGCCTCCGGCTACTTGCTGAAGGACACGCGGCCCGACGCCTTGCGCCAAGCGCTGCACGAGCTCCTGGAGGGCGGCGCGCCGATGGCTCCCGACATCGCGCGCCGCGTCGTCGCCATGTTCCGTCGCTTCCCGAGCGCGCCGAGGGAGCACGATCTGTCTCCGCGCGAGCTCGACGTTCTGCGCGCGCTCGGCCGAGGCCACAGCTACAAGACGGCCGCCCTCGCGCTCGGGATGAGCGTCGACACCGTGCGCTTCCACATCCGCAGCATCTACGCGAAGTTGCACGTGCACTCGAAGTCGGAAGCGGTCATCGAAGCGATCCGGCGCGGCATCGTGTAGCGACAGCGGCGGGCTCGCCGAACAGCCGCGCCGCCGGCGCGTCGAACGCGACCCAGGTTCCGCTGGCGGCGTGGGGCGTACCTGCTTTCGACGCGCCAGCTCGGCAACTCTGTCGACCTGCGGATTCCGCGCGCCTCGTCTAGAAGTTCAGGTTCAACTCCACCGCAAACACGAGGCAGCTCCGATGAACCGCACACTCTCTCTCACCTTCCTGGCGGCCCTGACCCTGGGCGCTTGTTCCTCCCCGTCGCGTCAACCGGGCGACGACGACGCGATGATGGCGAAGCTCACGCCCGCGCAACGGTCGATGATCGACGAGTCCCGCGCGACTCTGAGCCAGCGCACGGACGATCTGGCCGTCGCCCGCCAGGGCGTCGTGCGCGCCGAGGCCGAGCAGGACCTGGCGGAGACGGACTTGCAGCTCGTCAAGGTGCGCGTCGAGCGCGCCGAAGCCGTCGTCGCCATCGCCGAGACCAACACCACGGACGAACTGGAAAGCGCGCGCAAGGCGCTCGAGGAAGCCCGAACGAAGGTTCTGCACCAGGAGCAGCTCGTCCGCTGGCGCGAGTTCAACGTGACTCGCGCCGAACGGGCCGTGGAACTCGCCGAGCGCTCCCAGGAGCTTGCCGCGGCGAAGCTGGATCTGGAGAAGGCGCGCGCCTTCTCGCAGTCCGACCATGCCGCCTCGCGCAACATCGACCTGCGCAGCTACGAAACGAAGGTCAACGAGCACGTGACGCGCGAGTCCGTTGCGCGCGCGGAGCTCGCCGGCGCGGTACGCCAGTGCGAGTTCGCCGAACGCGGGTACACCGACGCGGTGGAAGCCAGCGCGAAGCACTGACCGAGCCAGGATCGCAGCACCGCGCCAGTGCAGGACGTTCACGCAAGCCTCAGCGAGCTGCCGCGCTCGGGCAGCTTGCGTGAACGTCCTGTGCTGGCACGGTGCGGCTCAGGGCGCGCACGCATCGAGCTGGCGGCGCAAGTAGTCCGCGACGCCGGCGTCGCTGGGCGCGAGGCGTCCGGAGGCCGCGAGTTGCTCGACGATCGCTAGCGCTTGCGCGAAGCCGTCGCGGGCCCGATCGAGCAGGCGCGTGCGCTCTTCGCCCGATGTCGAGGCTCGCTTGGAGGCTGCCAGTCGCGCCTGAGCGAGCATCGAGCACGCCACGGCGTGTCCGCGCTGCGCCGAGGCGTCGTCGAGCGCCTGTGCGGCGAGTTCGGCGAAGATCGCGAGCGACTGCTCGTGCAGCGCGATCGCCTCGGCGTCGCGTTCGAGCTTCGCGAGCGCTCCGCCGAGCTCGTCGGCGGCGACGGCGAAGGCGCGCGCGGCCTTCGAGCTCTGCCGATCGAGGTCGCGGTTGGCGCGCGCCAAGGCCAGCGCCTCCTCGAGCAACTCGACACCGCGCTCGGGCTGGCCCGCGCGCGCCTCGAGTCCCCCGAGCCGCCGCAGCGCCACGGCGAGATCGTCGCGAAACGCCGCGCTGCGCGGGTCGGCCGCCACGAGCTCGCGGTGCAACAGCACGGACCTCTCGAAGCGCGTCCGCGCTTCCTCGTCCCGCTTGGCGCGGGCCAACGCCTGGCCGTGCTCGCCCGCGATCTGCGCGGCGCGCTGTCGGACTCGCGCGTCGGCGCCCGCGCTCGACGCGAGCGGCTCGATCGTCTCACCCGCGCGCTCGAGCGACGCCAGCGCGGCGTCGATGTCGCGGCGGGCGAGTTCGAGCAGCGCCGCGCGATAGTGCGACATCGCCAAGCCCTCGATCCACGCGCTCTCCTGCGGCTCTTGCGCCGCCGCGTGCTCGGCGAACGTGAGCGCGAGCTGCGCGTGCTCCGCCGCCTCGTCGAGCCGGCCCTGGCGAGTGCGAACGTCGCTCAATTGACCGTGCAGATAGCCGAGCGTCGGGTTCTCCGCCCACTTCTGCGGCGCACGGTCGCTCCAACGCGTGCGCAGCGCGAGCGCCTCGTCGTAGAGAGCCGCCGCCTCGTCGGTGCGCGACTCGTGCAGCAACAGGTCCGCGAGCTTGGTGCGCGCCCAGGATCGCAGCGCCAGATCGTCGGCGCCGCGGTCGGCCAGAGCCGCCGCCGCTCGGTAGCGTTCGAGCGCATCGGCCGTGCGCCCGAGGTTCGCTTCGACGGGGCGCCCGAGCGCATCGCCGAGGCGCAGGTAGGCCCGCGCAAGCTCGCGCTCGAGCTCGCGGTCGCCGTCGACGCTGCTCGCGAGCTGGTCGAGGTGCCGCGCGGCGGCGTCGGCAAGTTGCTCGCGCGCGGCGGTCGAGCCCGGCAGGTTGCGGATCGCATCGTGCGCATCGAACACGAGCACGGTCGCGAGCTCGCGAACGGAGGCGTAGCGCTGCTCGGCCTGAGCGCGCGCGCGCGTCTCGCGCCTCTGCGCCTCGCGCGCGCGACGCGCCTGGTCGAGCGCGACGAGCGCGCCGGCGACGAGCGCCCCCGCGGCGACGGCGGCGAACGTGACCGCGACGCGGTGCCGCTGCACGAAGCGCCGAGCGACGTAGCCGAAGGCCTCGGGGCGCGCGCGCACCGGCTCGCGGCGCAGATGGCGGCGCAGATCGTCGCCGAGCTCCGCTGCCGATCCGTAGCGCGCCCGCGAATCCTTGGCGAGGCACTGCATCGCGATGGCGTCGAGGTCCCCGCGCAACGCGCGCGCAAGGTCGCTGCGGTTCGTCGAGCGCGCCGCCGCTAGGTCGGAGCTCGCCCGTTCGGCGGCCACGCTCGGCCGCGGCGGCGTCTGCTCGCATACGACGCGTTCGAGCTCGGCGGTGGAGCGCGTGGGCGCGTCGTGCGCCGCGACGCCGCACAAGAGCTCGTACAGCAACGCGCCGAGCGAGTACACGTCGCTGGCCGTCGTGACCGGCTCTCCGCGCACTTGCTCGGGGCTGGCGTAGCGCGGAGTGAGCGCACGCAGCGCGCTGCGCGTCGTCGAGGACTCGCCGGCGTCCAGCAGCCTCGCGATGCCGAAGTCGCACAGCTTCACGCGCCCGTCGCGGTCCACGAGCACGTTGGACGGCTTGATGTCGCCGTGCACCACGAGCCGCTGGTGCGCGGCGTGCACGGCGCTGCAAACCGCGATGAACAGCTCGACGCGCCCCGCGATGTCGAGCCGGCGGAGGTCGCACCAGGAGTTCAGCGTCGGACCGTCGACCCATTCGGTGGCGAGGTAGGGAACGCCGCTCGCGCTCACGCCGCCGTCGATCAAGCGCGTGATGCCCGGGTGTTCCAAACGCGCGAGCGCACGTTGCTCGACACCGAAGCGCCGGCGCGCGGAGGCGGTGAGCAGCGGCAGGTGCAGCAGCTTGAGCGCGGCGCGGTGGTCGGAGCCCTCGCGCTGGGCGAGCCACACGACGCCCATGCCGCCCTCGCCGAGCTTGCGCAGCAGGCGCCAACGTTCGACGAGCGCGCCTTCGCCGAGGGGATCGGGCAGCTCGAGCGCGGCGTCGCGCGGCCGGTCCGCGGCGGCGAACAGGAGCTCGGCGCGCGCTTCGACCTCGAGCAGCTCGCGAACTTCGCGCACGAGTTCGCCATCCACGTCCGCGTGGCGCGCGAGCAACGCGTCGCGCGCGTCGGCATCGAGTTCGAGCGCCTCCGCGACGAGCTCGCGAACGTCCTCCCAACGGGCCGTCATCGCTCGCTCGCGCGCGGCTCGTCGGGGCCCAGAGCGCGCGCCAGCCACAGCCGCGCCGCGCGCCAGCCGCGTTCGACGGTCGGAGTCGAGACTCCGAGCACGCGCGCGGTCTCGTCGATCGAGAGCCCCGCGAAGAAGCGCAGCTCGACGATGCGCGCGCCCTGGGCGTCGAGCTCGGCGAAGCGCCCGAGCGCGTCGTGCAGCGCGACCAGATCGGTTTGCCCGCCGGCCTCCAGCTCCTCGAGCGCCGCGTCGAGCGCCGCCGGCTCGCTTCCGCCGCCGCGCTTCTCGCGCCCGCGCGCCCGAGCGTGGTCGACGAGCACGTGGCGCATCGCCGTGGCCGCGGTGCGCAGGAAGTGCGCGCGATCCGCCCACTCGTACGCCGCACCGGGCTTGAACAGCCGCAGCCAGGCTTCGTTGACCAGAGCGGTGGCTTGCAGCGTGTGCTCCGCGCGTTCGCTCGACATGAGCGAGCGCGCGACGCGCGTCAATTCGCCTTGGACGAGCCGGAACAGCGTCTCCGCCGCCGCGCTCTCCCCCGCGCTCGCGCTGCGCAGCAGTTCCGTCGGATCGGGAGCTTGGGGGGGCATGTTCGCCGACCGCCGGCGTCGGCGGGCCGGCCGGGCGCCCTCCGTTCTATGGGCGAACGTCGAACGCGGCAAGGCGAGGGCGGCACGGGAGCGTTGGGGCGGCACACGTGTCGAAGCGTCGCAAGCGCGCGGATTCCATCGAAAAGACGCTCGGATCCGCGATGGGCGCCGCGGGGGAACGTCGCTGTGGAGGTCGAGCGCTCCGAGTCCCGGGCGCGCGAGAGACCGCCATGAGCCTTCGATCCGCCCTTCTGTTGAGCGTTTTGGTCTTTTGCAGCCGCGCCGCCGCGCAGTGCGGCCCGCCGCTGTCCCAAGAGTTGCTGCCGCCCGATCCGCAGCCGGGCAGCACCTTCGGGCGCTCGGTCGCGCTCAGCGGCGACACGCTGGTCGTCGGCAACGAGCTCGCCGACTACGACGCGGGCGGAACCGGCTTCCGCGGCGCGGTGTACCTGTGGCGGAGAAGCGGAGCGAGTTACGTGTTCGAGGCCAAGCTGCCCGGGTTCCCGGCGCCGCAGATTCAGATGGGGACGGCGGTCGACATCGACGGCGACGTGTTGATCGCCTCGCAGTTCGCGAGCACCTACCCGGCCGAGTCCGTGCGCGTGTTCCGGCGCGTGGGGGGCGTGTGGACGCCGGAGGCGCAGCTCCTGCCGGCGGATCCGCTCACGACGAATGGGACGTCGGTTCGCAGTCTCGCGGTCGACGGGGAGTGGGTCGCGGTGGGGCACCGCACAGCGCTCGGCGCGAACGGCTGGTCATCGGGCTTCACCGGCGCGGTGTATCTCTACGAGCATTCCGGCGGCGTCTGGACGCAGCGCGCCAAGGTCGTGCCCGCCGACGCGCTCAACGGGGACTCGACGGGTTGGTCCGTGGCCATGGATGGCGGCGTGCTCGCGTTCTCGTCGCGCGCCGCGCAGCTCGGGAACTACGCCCCTGCCGGGCGAGTGCACGTCTACCGCATCGTCGGCGGCGCGCCGGTTCTAGAAGCGACGCTCACGGCGAGCGTTCCTGGGCAGTCGGGCAACGACTTCGGCCACTCGATCTCCACGGACGGAGTTCGTCTGGCGGTCAGCGATCCCCAGGACAACGCGGTCGGTGGCTCCACGGGCAGCGTGTACATCTACGAGTTCGCGGGCGGAACGTGGACCGAGAGCGCGGTGGTGCGTCCCTCGTTGCCTCTCGCCGGGGTCTTCGGCGCCCAGGTGCGGATCGAAGGCGACGAGCTGTACGTGAGCTCCGCGACGACGAAGGGCGTGTGGCACTTCCGGCGCCTGCCGAGCGGCGCGTGGGTGGAGCTGGGGATCGGCGGCGCGCCGAGCGTCGCAAGCTGGTCCGTCGACTCCTTCGACGTGGACGGCGGAACGCTCGTCGTCGGCGCGCGCAGCGTCTACTCGTCGAGCGGGGCCGCCTACGCGTTCGACACGGACTCGCCAGCGGTCTGCACGTACTGCACCGCGAAGACCACCAGCGGCGGCTGTGTCCCCGCGATCGGTTGGAGCGGCACGACGAGCCTTTCGAGCGGCAACTTCGCGTTCCATGCGAACACGTTGCTCCCGAACAAGTCGGGACTGTTCTTCTACGGCGCGCACGGGGCCGCGGTCGCGTTCCAGGGGGGCACGTTGTGCGTCGCCACGCCGCTCACGCGCACTCCTCTCACCAACTCGGGCGGCGCCGCGGCGTGCACAGGCTCATCGAGCCTCGACTTCGGCGCCTGGATCGCCGGCGGGTTCGATCCGCGGCTCGTCGCGGGCACGCGCTGGGCCGCGCAGTACTGGAGCCGCGATCCGCAAGCGTCCTACGCCACGAACCTGACCGACACGCTCGTCTTCACGCTGCTTCCCTGATTGCGAACCGATTCCGCGGCCCTTCGCGGAGCCGGCCGCGCACTCGCGCGAGGACGAATGTGGCAGCGGGTCGTGTTCGACTCGCCTCCGAGGCTCCGTTCTGCTCGACTTGGCGAGCTATGGACTGGAGCAGCTTCGTGCAGTTGGCGGGCGGTCTCGTCGTGCTGGTGGCCGGCGGCGAGTGGCTCGTGCGCTCGGCGTCGCGCCTCGCGACCTCGTTCGGCATTTCTTCGCTCGTCGTCGGTCTCACGGTGGTCGCCATGGGCACGAGCGCGCCCGAGCTCGTCGTCAGCGTGCTCTCGTCGTGGCAGGGCAAGGCCGACATCGCCTACGGCAACGTCGTCGGCAGCAACATCTGCAACGTGCTGCTGATCCTCGGGGTCTCGGCCGTGATCGCGCCGCTCGTCGTGCAGCGCAAGCTCGTGCGCGTCGACACGCCGATCATGGTCGGGGCCGTGGTGCTGGCGTACCTGCTCGCGCGCGATGGACGCGTCGGACGCCTCGACGGGCTCCTGCTCGTCGGACTGCTGGTGCTCTACACGGTGTGGAGCGTGCGTTCGTCGATGCGCTCGCCGACTCCGGTCGCGGAGCACCTCGAGCACGAGGCCGAGCCGAAGAAGCTGCTCACCACCTACGGCCGGCCGATGCTCGCGCTGTCGATCGCCGGCAGCCTCGCGCTGCTCATCCTCGGCTCGAACTGGTTCGTCGGCGGCGCGGTGAGCATCGCGCGCTCCTTCGGCGTGAGCGAGCTCGTGATCGGCCTCACGATCGTGGCCCTGGGCACGTCGATGCCTGAACTCGTGACCTCGGTCGTCGCCGCGCTGCGCGGCGAGCGCGACATCGCCGTCGGCAACGTGATCGGCAGCAACATGTTCAACGTGCTGGGCGTGCTCGGCGCCGCGGCTGCGATCGCCCCCGACGGCGTGGCGGTGTCGGCGACGGCCCTCGAAGTCGACACGTTGCTCATGGTCCTGATCTGCGCCGCCTGCGTGCCAATCTTCTTCAGCGGCTGGGCGATCACGCGGCTCGAGGGCGCGCAGTTCTTCGCCTACTACGTCGCCTACACGAGCTACCTCGTGCTCGATGCGCAGCAGCACGCCTTGGCGCCGAAGTTGGCGCACGCGGTGCTCTGGTTCGCGCTCCCCGCGAGCGGCGTGTGGATCGCGATCGCGTGCTGGCGTTCGTGGCGCGACGGCCGCGCCAGCGCCCTCGGTTCGCCCGGCGCGGGCTAGCAAGCAGGTTCTGCGCGCGCCGGAGGAAGCTCCTTCCGGCCCCGGAAGGAAATTCCGTCCCGCGCCGTCGCCGCGCGGCGCTCTCGCACCGACCAGCGGCTTTCGCCACTTGGCGCCGGCGTTGCGTCAGCGAGGGCGTGAACGATGGACTCCTCCAAGGCGTGACCACGATGCGCTCGGCCGAGAAACGGCTCGAGACCATCGCGGCGAACCTCGCCAACGTCGACTCGAACGGCTTCAAGCGCAGCTCCTCGACCTCGCGCGAGTTCGAGCGCGTCCTCAACGGACGCGTCGAGCGCGAGCTGAAGACGTCGGTGCAGCACAACTTCGCGCAGGGCGCGCTGCGCCAGACGGGCGAGACCTACGACCTCGCGCTGTCGGGCGACGGCTTCTTCGCCGTCGAGGGCTCGCAGGGCGAACTCCTCACGCGCGACGGCCGCTTCTTCGTCGACGACGAAGGCGTGCTGCAGACCTTCGAAGGCCTGCCGGTCGTGTGGGACGGCCCGCGCGGAACGATCGATCCCGCCGGCGAAGCGATCACCGTCGACAGCGAAGGTGTCGTGCGCCAGGCCGCGAGCCAGGTCGGCAAGCTGCGCATCGTCGACTTCGAGGACAAGAGCGCGCTCAAAGTCGAGTCGCGCGGCTTCTTCGTCGCGCCGAGCGCCGCGCTCGAGCGCCCGCTCGAGGGCCAGGTTCGCCAGGGCTACCTCGAGCAGTCCAACGTCTCCGCCGTCGACGAGATGGTGGCCATGATCGCCGTTCAGCGCCAATTCGAAGCCGGCGCGCGCGTCATGAGCTCCATCGACCAGACCTACCGCCGCTTGACCAATCCGCGCTGATCCCCGCTGACCGCGCGCAGAACCCGCAGGAAAGAACGCCATGCTCCGAGCTTTGATGACCGCCGCCTCCGGCATGAAGGTGCAGCAGATGCAGGTCGACACGATCGCGAACAACATCGCGAACGTGAACACGACCGGCTTCAAGAAGAACGAGCTCGCCTTCCGCGAGATGCTCTACGAGACCATCCGCGAACCGGGCGCGCCGACGGCCGCCTCGCAGATGGCGCCGACGGGCTTGCAGGTCGGCAGCGGCGCGGAGATCGCCGGTTCGGTGAAGACCTTCCGCCAGGGCGAGTTGCAGCCCACGGGCAACCCGCTCGACATGGCCATCAACGGCTCGGGCTTCTTTCGCGTGCGGCTCTCGAACGGCGAGTACCGCTACTCGCGCGACGGAGGCTTCCGCAAGGACGGTTCGAACACGCTGGTGACGAGCGAGGGCTACCCGCTCGATCCGCCGGTGCAGATCCCGCCCGATGCGATCGAAGTGATCATCGGCGAGGACGGGACGATCTCGGTCGTGCGTTCGGACTCGGGCCTGCCCGAGCAGGTCACGAACCTCAGCCTGTTCCGCTTCGCGAACCCCAGCGGCCTCAAGGCGCAGGGTTCGAACCTGTTTTCGGAGACCGCGAGCTCCGGTCAAGCGCAGCAGGCGAGCCCCGGCGTCGACGGCACCGGCACGGTGCGCCAGGCCTACGTGGAGCGCGCGAACGTCTCGACGGTCGACGAACTCGTCGCGCTGATCCTCGCGCAGCGCAACTACGAGATCAACAGCCGCGCCATCAAGGTCAGCGACGAGATGATGCAGCAAGTCAACAACATGGTGCGGTGACGCGATGCTGCTCCTCGCCACACTGCTGCTCGCCTTCGCCCCCGGCGAAGTCACGATCACGCTCGGACCCGAGGCGCGCGTTCGCGGCACGGAGATCGAGCTCGGCGCCATCGCCAGGATCGAAGGCGCCGACGCGAACGAAGTCGAACGCGTGCGCGCGCTGCGCATGGGCTACGCGCCGGCGCCGGGCTACAGCCGGTTGCTCGTCGGCGCGCGGCTCGAGGCCGATGTCGAACGCCTGCTCCCGGGCGTCGACGCGAAGTTCGCCGGCGCGCCCGCGTGCCGCGTGCTGCCGTCCACGGAAGTGCTGACCGCCGCGGCGCTGACGGCGGCGGCGAAGGCCGAGATCGCGCGCTGGTCGGAAGGCCGCGACATCGAGCTCGAGCCGCTCTCGAACCTCGCCGACCTCGAGATCCCCTCGGGCCAGAAGCCCTTCGAGCTCCGCGCGCGGATCGCCGACGGCGCGCTGCGCCCGGGCCCGGTCAACGTGCCGGTGCGCGTGATGGTCGACGGCCAGCTCTACCGCACGGTGTGGAGCAACTGGCGCGTCACTCTGTTCGAGGAAGTGAACGTGCTGCGCAGCTCGGTGCGCGCCGGCGAGGAGCTGTCGCCCGAGCTCTTCGAACGCCGCCGCATCGCGGTGACGAACGCGAACAGCGACGCGCCCGCGGCGCTCGGCCAGGCCCTCGGCGCGAAGGCCGCGCGCGACATGGCGGTCGGGCACGTGCTGCGCCAGTCGGACGTGAAGCTCGAAACCCTCGTCAGGCGCGGCGATTCGCTGTTCCTCGAGATCCGCCGCGGCTCGATCACCGCGCGCGTCGCCGCCACCGCCGATCAGGACGCGCGCGCCGGAGAGCGCATCCGCGTGACCCTCGTCGACAGCGGCAAGTCCCTCAACGCCGTCGTGCTCTCGCGCGACCTCGCCCTCGTCGACTTGGCCCGCGGCTGAGCCCACCCGAGCCCCACACCATGAACATCCCTCGAAACATCGCCTGCGTGCTCGCCCTCCTCGCTCTGGCGGCGCCCGCCGCGGCCCAGGCTCGCAAGGGCTCGATCTACGATCCCGACAACAGCCCGGGTGCGCCGATCGCGGCGCGCATCGCGCTCAAGCGCGGCGACCTCGTCACCGTGCTGATCAGCGAGACGCAGAACGTGCGCAACCAGGAGGCGTCGGACCTCTCCAAGTCCACGAACCTCAACTACAAGATCAACCTGTTCGACATCAAGCCGGACGCGTTCACGACGCTGCCGAAGCTCGACGCGGACTCGACCGACGGCTTCATCGGCGCGGCGAAGTACGAGAAGAGCGGCGCGTTCACGGCGCGGCTCGCCTCGGTGGTCGTCGACGTGCTGCCGAACGGCAACCTGGTCATCAGCGGCCGGCGCGAGATCAAGATCGACCAGGAGACGAAGCTGATCGAGTTCAGCGGCATCGTGCGGCGCTTCGACATCGCCGCCGACAACTCGGTGACGAGCGAGCTCGTCGCCAACGCGCAGGTGCTCTACAAGGGCACGGGTCCGATGACGCAGCACACCAACCGCCGCGGCATCGGCGGCTGGCTGCACAGCGCGATCTCGTGGCTGTGGCCCTTCTGAGCGGAGCGCGAACCATGCAAGCCCGCACCGCGATCGCGATCCTGCTCCTGGCGCTCGGCGCCGTCGCCCAGGATTCCACTCCCGCCGCGACGACCCGTCGCCCGCGGCCCGCGCGCCCCACGGCGCCGGTGAAGCCCAAGCCGACCGCGCCGCAGACGGGCGTCGGGACGAACACCAAGCCGAAGCCGAGCGGTCCGTCGCGCCCCGCGCGCCGCGAGCTGATCTCGCGCTTCCTCGCGCAAGAGGCGAACGCTCCGGCGGAAGTGCAGGTCGGCGCGCCTCAGGTCGGGCCGGGCGGCGCGCCTCAGGCCGGCGTTCCGCATGTCGACGTCGCGCAACCGCTCGATCCGAACACGAATCCCGATTTGTGGCTCGGGGGCGGCGGCGTTCAAGCGCCGGCTCAGCCCGCGACGCGCTCGACGGCCGTCTACGAGCGCGGCGAGCGCTTCATTCCGCAGCCCGGCCGCGGCGCCTCGGGCCGCTCCATCACGACGACGATCCAGACGCTGTGCGACGTGCGCGGCCAGGAAGAGAACGACATCTTCGGCATCGGCCTCGTCACCGGTCTCGCGGGCACCGGCGATTCGCCGAACATGACGCGCCAGCTCGTCGACAACGTGCTGCGCGTCGCCAACATCCGCGTCGACCTCAACAACCTCGCGCCCAAGAACGTCGCCTTCGTGCGCGTCGAGGCGAAGCTGCCGCCGGGCATCCAAGCCGGCCGCAAGATCGACGTGCGCGTGTCGACGCTCGGCGATGCGAAGAGCTTGCAGGGCGGCACGCTGCTGTTCACCGAGCTCACCGACGTCGGCGGCATCGTGTACGCGACGGCCTCGGGCCCGGTCGACGTCGGCGGTTTCCTCGCCGAGGGCCAGGGCGCGACGGTTTCGAAGAACCACGTCACGGTCGGCACGATCGCGAGCGGCGGCAAGGTCGAACGCTCGGTGCCGGTCGAGATCGTCAGCGAACACGGCTTCATCTACCTCGACCTGCGCCCGTCGCAGAGCTCGTTCACCAACCTCGTGCGCATGTGCGAGGCGGTGAACCAGATCTACCCGGTCGCCGCGGAGGCCGCGACCGACGGCCGCACGGTGAAGGTGCGCGTGCCCCAGGAGCTGCCGCCCAGCTCGCACGTCGCCTTCCTCGAATCGATCCTGAGCCTCGAGGTCACGCCCGAAGTGCAGCCCTACGTCGTGGTCAACGAACGCACGGGCACGATCGTGATGGGCGAGGGCGTGCGCTTGCGCGCCGGCGCGGTCGCGATGGGCAACCTCACCGTGTCGGTCGCCGAATCGCCCGAGACGAGCCAGCCCGGTCCGCTGTCGGGCGGCCAGACGCAACAGAACCCGCGCACCGACATCAAGGTGAGCGAGGACTCGAACGGTCTGGTCGAGATCCCCGGCGCGGTGTCGCTGCAGGAAGTCGTGGACGTGCTCAACGTGCTCGGACTCTCGCCGCGCGAGCTGATCATGATCCTCGACGCGATGCACCAGGCCGGCATGCTGCTCGCCGAAGTGCGGAGGCTGTAGCCGTGGCGAACGACGCACTCGGTTCACTCAGCGCGCAGGCGAGCTCGATCGCGCGAAACAGCGACCTCGCGCAGGCCACGAAGGCCAGCGCGCAGGCTCGCTCGGGAAAGGTCGACGACGCGGTCAAGCACTTCGAGGAGCTGCTGTCGACGATGCTCGTGCGCGAGATGCGCCGCGGCATGGACGAAGGCTTCTTCGGCGGCGGCGCGGGCGCGGACACCTTCGAGGGCTGGCTCGACGAGCACCTCGGCCGCAGCCTCGCCCGCGACGGCGTGTTCGACCTCGCGCAGGCCGTTCGCGTGTCGATCGGGATGAAGGCGCCGGCCGAACCCGGCGCGGCGCTCGCAGCGACCACGGACACGAAGGACAGCACCGGCGCGAAGGCGCAGGAGTCACGATGAGCAACACGACGACTTGGCTGCGGCAGTTGGAAGCGTGCCTGCAGGAAGAACTCGGCGCGCAGAGCCGCTGGCTCTCGCTGCTCGAGGCGCAGGAGCGCGCGCTGCTCTCGCACGAGCGCGAGACGATCCTCGCGACGAGCACCGCGCTGCAGGCTGAGTTCAGCGGCGCCGCGGGCCGCACACGGCGCCGCGACGAGCTGGTCGCCCGCCTCGCGAGCTCGTGGAACGTCGCGCCGGCCTCGCTGACGCTCGCGAGCATCGTCGAGCGCGCCGGCGCCGACGGCGAACGCCTGCGCCGGCAACGCGCCGACCTCGAACGGCTCAGCGGCCGGGTCCAGAAACTCGCACGCCGCACCGGCTCGGCCGCGCGGCTGCACTCACGGCTCTCGAGCGACATCGTGCGCGCCTGCCTCGCCTCGAGCGGCGGCGCGGACGTCGACGCGGGCGGCGCCATGGTGAACGCGGAGGCTTGAAGCATGTCGTCGATGGGCATCAACATCGGTCTGAAGTCCCTGCTCACGGCGCAGGCGCACCTCGAGACCATCGGGCACAACGTCTCGAACGCCAGCACGCCGGGCTACTCGCGGCAGGCGCTCCAGACCTCGGCTTCGTCGCCGCTGATGCTGCGCGGCCTGCTGCAGGGCACCGGCGTCCAGGGCGACGTCATCAACCGCACCGTCGACACGCTGCTGCAGGCGCGCATCGCGTCGCAGGTGTCGTCGCTCGGCCGCATCGACGCGCGGCTCGACACGTTCACCAACATCGAGAGCTTCCTCGGCGGCGCCAGCGACAGCGGCGCGCCCGCCTTGCTCAAGAAGATGTTCCAGAGCTTCTCGGCGCTCTCGACGGCGCCCGAGGACTCGGTGCTGCGCACGGGCGCGATCCAGTCCAGCGTGAACTTCGTCGGGCAGATCAACTCGCTGGCCGGCCGCACGCAGGACCTCGAACGCAACGTGTTCCTGCGCCTGGAGTCGAACATCGAGCAGGTCAACCTGCTGGCCGAGAAGATCGGCTCGCTGAACAGGCAGATCGCGAGCGGCGAGGTCGGAACGCTGACCGCGAACGACCTCCGCGACGCGCGCGACCAGACCATCAAGGAGCTTTCGAAGTACGTCGACGTGCGCTCGGTCGAGGACGCTCGCGGGGCCGTGCGCGTCCTCGTCGGCGGCCGCATCCTCGTCAGTCCGACGACCGTCGAGAGCATGCAGCTCTCGGGCGACCCGGCGACGGGCAATGTGCAGCTTCAAATCTCCGGCGAAGTCGTGCAGCCCTCGAACGGCGCGCTCGGCGGACTGCTCGGCATGCTCAACGTGCAGTTGCCGGCCTTCCGCGGCCAGGTCGACAAGCTCGCGAACAGCCTGATCCTCGAAGCGAACCGCGTGCACTCGACGGGCATTCCGGCGAGCGGATCGTTCCGCGCGCTGTCCTCGTCCAACCTGCTGGTGGACCGCGATCTCGACGGGGATGTGTCCGACGAGCTGCTCTCGCAGGCGGGCTTGCCGTTCGACATCAAGTCGGGCGAGCTCTACGTCAACGTCGTCGACGAGCAGACCGGCGCCCTGACCAAACACAAGATCGCCATCGATCCCGCGCGAACCACGGCGGCGCAGTTCGTGAGCGATCTGAACGGTGTCGGCAACCTGTCGGCGAACATCGACGCGCAGGGCCGGCTGCAGATCGGGGCCGACGCCGGGTATCGCTTCGACTTCAGCCCGCGGCTCGACGGAGCGCCCGACAAGCTCGGCAGCTTCGGCGGCGGGCGCGCGACGCTCTCGACGGCGAGCGACGGACCCTTCGCGCTCGCTGTCGGCGACACGCTCGACTTCAACGGGCCGCTCGGCGCGTTCTCGGTGAGCTTCGGCAGCACGAGCATCGCGCAGATCGGCGCCGCGACGGCGTCCGAGGTCGCGGCGGTGCTGAACGCCGACGCATCGTTCTCCGCGAGCGGACTCGTCGCGAGCGATCTCGGCGGAGCGCTCGTGCTGCAAACCGCGGGCGCGGGCAGCACGGAGAGCTTCCAGCTCGTCGGCGGCACGGCGGCGAACGCCTTCGGCTGGACCGCGGGCACGACGCTCACCGGCCAGGACAGCGCGGTTTCCCCGAGCATCAGCGGCCGGTACACCGGCTCGGCCAACGGCGAGCTCGTCTTCCGCCCGAACATGGACGGCGTGATCGGCACGACGCCCGGGCTGCGCATCGAGGTCTTCGACGGCGGCGGCACGAAGCTCACCGAGGTCGACGTCGGGCCGGGCTACACGCCGGGCGACGAGATCGACGTGCTGAACGGAGTGAAGGCGAGCTTCGGGTTCGGCGCGGTCTCGGCCTCGAACAACGACGCCTTCCGCCTCGACGTGGCGGCGGATTCCGACACGTCCGACGTGCTGGTCGCGCTGGGCCTCAACACGCTGTTCGTCGGCAGCACGGCGAGCGACATCGCGGTGCGCAGCGACATCGTGCGCGACAACACCCTGCTCTCCGCATCGCTCTCGGGCGAAGCGGGCGACGGCAGCGCGCTCCTGCAGCTCTTGCAGGTCGAATCGCGCGGGCTGGGCGAGCTCGGCGGCGTGTCGCTCGACGAGTTCCTGGCCGACATCGTCAGCGATGTCGCGCTCGAGATCGACTCGGCCAACGGCTCGCGCGATTCGGAGCAGTTCCTCCTCGACGGGCTCGAGACGCGCCGCGACCAGGTGTCCGGCGTGAACACCGACGAGGAGCTCGTGCGGATGATCGAGCAGGAGCAGGCCTACAACATGGCCGCGCAGTACCTGCGCGTCGTCAACGATCTCATGACCGAGCTGATGAACATCCTCTGAGGCCGCCATGACCATTCGACCCACGCAACAAGCGACCTACGCACAGCTTCAACGCGGCCTCTCCGCCAACTTCGCGCGGCTCGTGCGCGCGCAGGAGCAAGTGGCCTCGGGCAAGCGCATTCTGCGGCCCTCCGACGACCCCGTCGGCTCGTCGCTCAGCCTCTCGTACAAGCGCCAGATCGCGGCGGCCGAGCGCTACCGCACCGCCGTCGACGGCGCGCGCGTCATGCTCGACACGGGCTCGAGCCTGCTGCAGGACGCGGGCGGACTGATCGCCGAGGCGCGCTCGACCCTGATCTCGGCCATGAACGGCACGCAGTCGGACGACGACCGGCGGCTGCTCGGCAATTCGATCAAGCTGATCCGCGACCGCATGCTCGAGATCGCGAACGCGCGTACGGGCAACCGCTATCTGTTCGGCGGCTCCGCGACGGCGACCGCGCCGTTCGAGGACTCGACGAGCGCGGGGCTCGCGAGCGTGCGCTACGCGGGCTCGAGCGAGTCCCAGCAAGTGCTCGTGGGCCTCGATTCGAAGCTCGACGTGACGTTGCCGGGCGACGAGATCTTCGCTTCGAAGGCGCGCACCGGGACGAATTTCTCGGGCCTCACCGGCGTGAGCGGCGGCACGACCGCGAACCAAGGCGTCGGCTATGTCCACCTCGACGTGCGCCACGATTCGACCACCGCGCTGTCGCTCGGCGGGGGACTCGCGCTCGCGGCGGGCGGGGCAAACGACACGATCCTCGGCGCGCACACGCTGGTCGTCGATCCGGTGACGAACACGGCGCGGCTCGGCGCGGGCGAGCCCGTGGTGCTCCCGGCGTCGGGTTCCCCCAGCCTGCAGTCCGTGCGCGTGGTGAACGAGCACGGCGCCGAAGTGCACATCGACTTCTCCGCGTGGACCGGCGCGGCGGTGACGGGAACGCTCAGCGGCGCGGGTTCGGTTTCGATCGACGGCGCGAACTACACGCCGCTGTCGCTCACCGAGACCGACCTCGAGCTGATCGCCGACGGCGGCCAGACCGTGCTGCACCTCGACACGACGGGCATGCACCGCGCCGGCGTCGAGCTCGTGCACTTCGGCGGCACGGTGAACGTGTTCGACGTGCTGCAGGGCATCGTCGCGGACCTCGAGAACAGCGACCAGCTCGATCCGCGCGACCTGCGCGACCGGCTCGACATGTGGCTCGGCGAGCTCGACCGCAACCACGAGACGCTGCAGATCGCGACCGGCGAACTCGGTTCGCTCTCGTCGCGCGCGTCGAGCCTCGCGACCTCCTTCGAGGACGAGCAGCTCTCGGTGAAGGGGCTGCTCTCGGGCGTCGAGGACGTCGACTTCAGCCAGGTGGCGCTCGAGATGACGCGCGCCGAGCAAACCCTCCAACTCGCGCAGGCGACGAGCTCGCGGCTCCTGCAGACCTCGCTGCTCAACTTCCTGCGCTGAGCGCGCCTTCCACCGCACCTACCTCCATGAACGAACCGCTCCCCATCCGTCCGACAGGCCCGGCGAACGCCGCGAGCCCGGCATCCTCGGCGCCGAAGAGCGACAGCGGCGGCGCCGTGGCCTTCAAGGCCTTGCTCGACGAGCTCGAGCAGCGCGCGCAGGCGCTCGAAGTCGAGAGCGGCAAGGACCTCTCGAAGGACGACCTCGCCGGCGCGGTCGACAACGCGCGCATCTCGCTCGAGCAAATGCTGTCGCTGAAGGACCAGTTGCTCGAGGCGTGGCAGGCCTCCCAGCTCGAAGAGCCCCAGCTTCCGCGGCCCGAAGCGGCCTGAGTGCGGAGGCGCGCGATCTCGAGCGAGCCGCAAGCGAGCCGACGCGGAACGCCTCGGCGCGGCCGCGACCGCGAGCTCGCGCTGGGATGCGGGTCGCCGCGCGAGTAGTCTCGGACACGACTCATGGAGCAACTGGCCGCAAGCGTGAAGGCCCAGGCGATCGCCCTGATGGAGCAGGTGCTCCGCGGCGGCGAATCGATGGCGCCGGAGTATCCGCTGGTCTTCGACGCGCGCTTTCCCGGGCGCGTGCTGGCGATCGAGGAGGGCGGCGTCGTGGTCAGCGCGTGCGCGGCGCTGGTGCGAGATTTCTTCGTGAGCGGGCTGACGCTGCGCGTCGGCTTGATCGGTTCGGTGGCCACGCATCCCGAGCACCGCGGCCGCGGGCTCGCGACGGAGCTGCTCGGCCGCGCCGAACGCGCGCTCGCCCACGACGGCTGCTGGCTCGCGCTGCTGTGGGCCGACGATCCGGTGTTCTACGACGCGCGCGGCTGGAAACCCGTGGGTTGCGAGCACGACTTCGTGCTCGAATCGTGGCAGGAAGGGCGTCTGTGCGGCGCGAGCGGCATCCGCGCCGCGGGCCCCGACGACTGGAGCGCGATCCACCGGCTCTACACGCTGCAGCGCGAGCGCGTCGACCGCTCGATCGACGAGACGCGCGCGCTGCTCGCCGGCCCGGGCATCGAGACCCTGGTGCTGCAGCGCTCGCGCGACGTGGTCGCCTACTCGTGCCTCGGCCGCGGCGGCGACTTCACGCGCACGATCCACGAGTGGTCCGGCGCCGACAACGACGTCCTCGCGCTCGCCCGTTCGCACATGCAGCGCGCGAAGGCTCGCGGCGACAGCGCGCCGCTCTACTTGCTCACGCCGCCGGGCGCGCGCTCGCTGCACGACCGCCTGCGCGGCTGCGGCGTCGCGCACGTCGAGGGCGTGCTCGCCCAGGGCAAACTGCTCGATCCGCAGGCCGCGGTGGCGCTGCTCGGCGCGCTCGCCGGCCCCCAGGCGAACATCTCGATCGAATCCGAGATCGAATCGGCCCGCGCCGGTTCGCGCGTCGTGCTCCGCGGTCCGCACGGCGCGAGCGCGATCGACGAGCACGAGCTGCTCGACGTGCTCGTGCCCGCGCGCGCCCGGCGCGCCCGCATCGACGAAATCGCGCGCGAAACCGGCCTGTCGCTGCACGGCCTCCCGCTTCCGCTGTTCGCGTGGGGCCTCGATTCGATCTGAGCTTCGCGCTATCACGCCCCAGCTGTCGAGCTCTGCCGCCGGCGAGCTCCAAGACCTCTCCCTCCTTCCAATCGACGCCTCCATGACCGCCACCGCGATCCGCTACCAGACCCCCGAGACCCCCGACGGGATCGTGCGCAAGATCGAAGCGAACAAGTCCGGCGGCGCCGGGCTCGAAGCGGTGATCGAATTCCGCGTGTCGACCGACTTCCAGGCGCGCTGCGAAGGCCGCGCCGAGCACGTCGCGTTCGCCGCGCGCAGCCGCATCGCGCGCCTGGGCATCGACGTCGAGCCGACGAGCCGGATCCAGTTCGAGAACGGCAAGGCGTACCTGAACGCGCGCATCTCGGCGAACGTGCACGACTACGGCGTCGAGCGCTTCCTCGATCAACTGATCATCCGCGGCCTGCGCCTGGGCCGGCTCGTGCTGTGCCCGCCGGAGAACCAACTGTCGAGCGACGAGATCTACGCCGAGCTCGAGCGCAACGAGTTCCAGCTGCCCAGCGGCTATTCGATCGGCGCCGACGGCTCGTTCACGATCCAGACCCACAAGCTGCAGTACGACCTCTCGAAGAAGCTGTCGCTCGAGGACGCGCTGGCGATCCTCACGCAGGACGGCGGCAAGAGCATCCTCAACCGGCTGCAGGTCCCCAAGGCCGTCGACAACCTCGTGATCCCGCCGGGCCAGACGCTGATCACGTCGTGCTCGATGTTCCTGCACAAGCACTACGCCGTGATCAACCCGATCGCGGGCGCGCACGGCAAGCACCTGCACGCCATCGTGCTCGATCCGGTGGCGACGCGCGGCACGCGCGTGTTCCTCGAGATCTCGAACAGCTCGGAGCGCCAGATCGTCAACCCGTTCGTGACGGCGAAGATGTACACCGCCGAGGAGAAGCTCGGCGCGACGCGCGTGTACGCGGCGCCGAAGCTCGGCGAGCTGACGTCCGGCGCGCCGCTCGAATCGAGCGTCCCGTCGTACGAGGCGTTGTCGTCCTACTACGAGACGCAGATGCCGCCCTCGAAGGAGCGCAGCTACCAGCACCGCCCGCTGATCGTCGTCGACGACCTCAGCGCGATCGGCGAGGAGCGCTTGCCGTCGATGGTGTCGACGCGGCCCGAGCCCAAGGGCGGCTCGCGCATCCTCGCGAGCTTCCGCTCGACCGTCGACTACTCCGTGGCGGGCTCGGAAGCGGACCTGTTCGCGACGCGCGTGCTCACGCAGCTCCCCGAAGGCAAACGCCAGTGGCTCCTGCTCGAGTACTTCCCGAACCTGCTGGAGCACATCGCGATCTGCCACGCGATCCTCCAGAAGCGCATCGGCGGAGTGATCTTCCGCCGCGCGTCGTTCGAGCACGGCCAGTTCTTCTCGGCGAACGACCACACGCGGCTCGCCGATTACGAGGCGCTGGGCGCCCGGGTGCTCTGGCTGCACGACGAGCGCCACCACGTCGCGAGCCACGCCTTCCGCGGCCTGCGCGGGTACTTCGTCGAGCCCGGCAGCGAGCAACGCTTCCGCAATTCGCTCGTCGTCGCGGTGTACGGCTCGGCGGCGAAGCTCAACAAGGAGCACGCCGACGGCCTGCGCGAGTTGCTCGTGCAGATCAAGGAGCTGTTCGGCGGCGCGGTGGCGATTCTCACCGGCGGCGGACCCGGCGCGATGCAGCAGGGCACCGACATCGCGCTCGAACAGGGCTTGCTGGTCGGCGCGAACTACATCGAGACCATCGACCAGGGCACCAACAAGGCCGCGCAGTTCTACCAGTGCTTCCAGGACCGCAACCGCCACAACCGCCAGCGCTGGTTCGACA
>CALFYL010000301.1 GCA_937952135.1 uncultured Planctomycetia bacterium | reverse complement strand
ATCACACTCGAGGGCATGACGTTCAGTGCGCCGGCGCCCGACCGCCACCGAGTCGAGCTGACCTTCGTCGTCCAATCGCACGGCTACTCGACGCCGTGCTCGACGCCGCAGCTCATCGACCTCATGCTTGACTCGAATCTGACGTACCGCATTCAGGCGCCGACCGCCGCGCAGATCGAATCTGCGGCGGAGCGACTACAGGGCAGGAACGGTCGCTGATCTACCGGGTGGCGGGGCCTGCTGGCTCTCGCAGTCGGGCGCGGCGACGCAGCTGAATGACGAGACTGCGTGGGCTGCAGCTCGAGAATTTCCAAGTTCGCCGTCAGTTTCCGCGTAGCGCTCCATTGAGCCCGGTGAGGTGAGCTCAGTTGAACTGCGATGGCTGGACGTGGCGCGACGCCGACCACGCGAGAACGGCGGAGAAGTCACTCCCGTTCGTCGCGCTGGTCCGACGGCCACACGCCGACGCAGGAAGCTCCCCGCATCCCTTCTCGAAACCCGCTTCCCGAGGATCCCCGCGTGAAACTCTGTCTTCCTACTCTTCCCTACTTCCTGCAGGTTGCGCGCGCGGCCGGCCCCAGGCTTGGAGCGCTTGGGCTCGGGCTGTTCGCACTGCTCTCGGCGCATGCTTCGGCGCAGTCCGCCTGGGTGCAGTGGAGCGGCAACGGCCACTACTACCAGGCGGTGCATCGACCCGCGGGCATCTCGTGGACGGCTGCTCGCCAGCAGGCCATCGCCCTCGGCGGCGAGTTGGCCAGCATCAGCTCGGCGGCCGAGAACGACTTCGTGTTCTCGCTCGTCAACGCGCCGCAGTTCTGGAAGCAAGCCAACAATCCGCCGCGCTTGCTCGGACCGTGGCTCGGCGGCTATCAGCCGGCCGGAGTTCCGCCGGGCGCCGCTTGGACCTGGACGTCGGGCGAGCCGTGGACGTTCCACAACTGGTCGCCGGGCGAACCCAATGACTTCAATGGCTTGGCCGAAGACCGTTTGCAGCTCTTCTCGCCCGACCTGGTGCGCCGGAAGCTCTGGAACGACCTGGTGGACAGCAATCCGCAGTTCGGGTTCGTTGTCGAAGCAACCATCCTTCCGCCGACGACCTTCTGCACCGCAGGGACCTCGTCGAATGGCTGCGTCGCGTCGATCACTGCGACGGCCCAGCCCAGCGCGACCCTCTCGACCAACTGCGTGATCGTGGTCTCCGGCGCCGAAGGGCAACGCGCGGGCGTCATGTTCTACGGCGTGAACAACGCGGGCTTCGCGCCCATGCCGTGGGGCGCGTCGACGAGCTTCTTGTGCGTCAAGTCGCCGGTCCAGCGCACGCCGGCCCAGTCGACCGGCGGAGTCGCCGCCCAGTGCAACGGGAGCCTGACGCTCAACTGGAACGCATTTCACTTCAACCATCCGGGCGCGCTCGGCGCTCCCTGGGCCGTTGGGGACAGCGTGTGGGTGCAGGCCTGGTATCGAGATCCGTCCTCGCCGTCGGCGACGACTGCGGCGTCCAACGCCGTGCAGTTGACGGTTCAGCAATAGCCGGGTGCTCGCAGGCGTGGGCGGCGCCTGCTCCACCGCCCCAGTCGCGGCCGCCGCGGACCGACTCGCCGGTCCGCGGCGCGCCCGCGCTGTCGATCTCCAGCGCACGGCCGCCCGCTGCGAATCTACTTGGGGCGGACGCCGCGGCGACGCGCGAGGCCGTTGGAGTAGAGTCCGTCGGCGAGGTGCGCGGAGCACCGATTTCGATGGCCGCAGATTTTCTGAAACGCCGCCGGGAGCGCGGTGAGCAGGTCGGTGGAGATCACCGTGGAAACCCGACTCAACGTCAACGCCGATAGCCTGCTCGCCGAACTGGACTGGATTCGCTCCCTCGCGCTGCAACTCGTGCGCGACGTGGCGAAGGCCGACGACCTCGTCCAGGAGACGCTCGTCGCGGCGCTCGAACGACAGCCGGACGACCGAGGGCCGCTGCGCCCGTGGCTCGGCGTCGTGCTGCGCCGGCGCGCGTCCCTCATGAGGCGTGGCGATGTTCGTCGTCGCGCCCGCGAGGAGCGCGAGGCGCGAAACGAGGACTTGCCGTCGGCGCACGAGCTGGCGGCCCGCGCCGAGACGCAGCGAGACGTGGTGGACGCGGTGCTCGCACTGTCCGAGCCGTACCGCTCGACGGTGCTCTTGCGCTACTTCGAAGGCCTCGCGCCGCAAGAGATAGCCCGCCGCCGCGGCATCCCCGCCGCCACGGCGCGCACCCATCTCAGCCGCGGACTCGACGACCTGCGCCGCGAACTCGACAAGCGCCACAAGGGCGACTCGCGTTCGTGGTGTCTCGCGTTGATTCCGCTCGCAGCCGAGCGAGCAGGCCTGAAGGGCGCGGTCACCTCCTCCGCGTCCGCAACCCTGGTCCTCCTCTTCATGAACACCTGGCTCAAGCTCGCTGTCGCTGTGCTTCTCGCCGCGTTGTGCTTCTTCCTTTGGCCGCGGGACCGCGCGGAGGTTTCTGTCGCGGAGAGTGCGCCTGCGGCCGGGCTCGATGGGGTGGCGATGACCTCGTCGGCGTCGAGCAGCGCTGCGCAACCACAGCGCGCCGCTGTGGCTGTCCCGAGCGAGTCACCCCCCGCGTCCGAGACCGAGGCCTCGCCGAAGCTCAGCGGTCGCGTGGTCGATCTGGATGGAGCGCCGTTAGCCGAGTGCTGCGTTCAAATCATCGACTCGCAAGACAACGTCGAAGAGCTTGTCACTGACAGCGAGGGGCTGTTCGTGAGCCAAGTCGAGCGCGAGGCGGGGTTCTTCCGTTTGAGCGTCACGGATGTTCCTCTTCGGCTCAACGTGGTTCGGCTCGACGGGGAGCTCTTTCTCCCGGGCAACGTCCAGGTGGGCTCGAAGAGCGTCACCTGGAACGGTGCTCAACCTGTCGGGGACATCGTCGCACGAACCGGACCGTGCTACTTGCTTCGATTTGCACCGCCGGGCGAACTGTCGACTGGAGACTTCGACGCAGAGCTGTTCGATCAAGATCCCGCCGCGTCGCCGCCGAGCGGCGGCGTTCTCTCCTTCCGCACGCTAGTCCGCGGCGATCTGCACCCGTTTGCTCGCTTTGGTGGCGCGTGCGGCTCGTCGCTCCTCGGATTCGCGCAGAAGACGCGCGAGGACACGGGAGTTCGAGGACCGAGGCGCCCAACGTGGACCCTACGTGTCACGAGCCGCGACGGCCGCTGGGCCGGACAGGCTCGCGTGAATGCGCCGGACGAGCCGCATGATGTCGTCGACATCGTGCTGAAACCAGCGGCGAGCGCGCGACTCGAGTTCGTCGCGTCCACAGGCGTCGCGCTGAGCGAGCCAGCGATCCGACTCGAACACCTCCAAACGCACCGCATCCACAAGCGCAGCGGTGACGACTTCACGGGTGAGCCCCTTGCCCTCGATCTCATCGCGTTCGAGCCCGGACGCTATCGCCTTATGTTTCGCGCCAAGGGCATGCAGGACATCCACGAGCAGCTGGAGCTAGCGGCCGGAGTACCCGGCAAGTATCGATTCACGCTTGAGCCGCGCTCCTTCGACAGCGTGATTCGAGGCGTGCTTCGAAGCCGGTCAGGGCGCTTCCGAGGCGGGGCAGTGATCACGCTAGCGCGCGCGGACCAAACGGGCACCTTCGTCGAGACCCTGACTCACTCGAACGGGCGTGTAATACCCACCACGGAGTACCAGGGCGGCGGGTCGCTGGAGTTGTGGACCGAGGAGAGTGGCGAGCTTGTCGCCCCCTTCGTTTTCGAAGGCCTCGCGCCGGGCGACTACCGGATTGCCGTTCGCGCCCTGGATTCACCCAACCTTCGGTGGATCTCCAACTCGGACGTACTTCGCGTCCCGAGCGAAGGACTCGAGTACGAGCTCGACGACACAACGCCGACGCAACGAGTCGTCTTCCAGGTCACCAACTCGTCCGATGGGGCGTTGCTCGAAACGTGCGTGGTGAGAGCGTGGAGCGGCGAGCAAGCACTGGAATGCAACCTCGCTCTCTCCGAAGGCCGGGCGTCCGTCGAGTTCTACGCCGACGCCGCACTCCGCTGGCAAGTCAGCGCCCCAGGCTTCCAGCCCCAGTCCGGCGACTCCAGCACCTTCGTGGCCGACGGCGACGGGCTCGTACAGGTCGTGGCGCTTGAACCTGTTCGCTGACCATGTTCGAGCCCGTCGGGCCCCGCTTCGCGCGGAGAGACGGGCGTCGGCGAGCGCATGGACTCACGCCGGGGCCCTGACTCGTCGTGGAACGCGACGGGGATGCGGTCCAACACAATCCACGGCGCGAGAACGGGTTACGACTCCCCGGCGCGCCCATGCGCCCCAGGTGACTCAGTTCTCTGTCAGGTTCCACCGGGCGCTCCATTGAGTCGGGCGACATGAACACTCCCCTTCCGAACCTCTCCGAACCCACGGACTACCTCGCCGAGGCGGCGAAGCTCCGGCGACTCGCGCGGCGGCTGCTGGACGACGCACACGTCGTCGAGGATGTGGTCAACGCGACCTTGGCGGCGTCGATCCATCGGCAGTACCGCGATGCGGCCCATCGCTCGCGCTCGCTGTGGGCGGGCGTGAGGAACGCGATCAACGATCACCGCCGCTCGACGGCCAACCGGGCGGCGCGTGAGCGCGTCGCGGCGCGACCCGAGGAGCTTCCGGCGGCGGATGAGAGCTTGACGCGCATCGAGACGTCGCAGCTCGTCCTCGACGAACTCCGCCAGCTCGATGAGCTCTATCGCGCCGCCCTCACGCGTCACTACCTGCAGGAGCTGTCGCTCAGGGCAATCGCCGCGCAAGACGGTGTGGACTTGGACACCGTTCACCAACGACTCTCACGCGGCCGCAAGCTATTGCGTGAGCGGCTCGAGCGCCGCGCTGGCGGCCGCGAGAACCTGCTCGGTCTGCTCATTCCTTTCGCGGCGGGGCCGCAGCCGGGGATTCTGCGGAGCCTGAAGTCCGCGGCGGGCTCGCCTCTCGTCGGTTGGGCGGCGGGGATTCTTCTGCTCCTCAGCGTGGGCGCGCTGTTCTGGTTTACCCCGGAGATCGTCGACCTCTCCCTCACCGCCGCGCCCGCCTCGGGGCCGTCGCTCGCGTCGACGCCGGAAGCGCGCGCGGTGGAGGCGAGCAACGCCGCCCGCACCGCGGTCGAGTCACAAGAGCGCGTCGAGCTGCGCGTCGTCACCGGCAGCGGCGCGCAACGCGTCGCCGACGCGGCTGTCACTTGGTGGCCGCTGCCGCAGCACCCAAACGCCGCCAAAGAGGTCGAG
>CALFYL010000300.1 GCA_937952135.1 uncultured Planctomycetia bacterium | reverse complement strand
ACGAATTGGAGTCCATTGGACAGATTCGTGGTCTTCGGGGCCGGCGGGTCGCGGAACCAGGCCTGCGCCCACACCGTTTCGCCACCGGCGAAGGGCTGGCCGAGCGAGGTGGGGTGCGTGCTGAGGTACGTGTTGAAGTCTTCGCTCAACGTGCCGTCGCACAGGTTCGGAGTGCCGCCCGAGCTCTGCGAGCCCATGCGTTGGTTCGGGGACTTCACGCACAGGAAGCTCGAGCCCGATCCCCAGGTCGCCGACGCCGGACCGTTGATGCCGTAGAACAAGAGGCCGGCCTTCTGACCTTCGACGTTCGCGACGTCGATGGTGAATCCCGAACCCGCGCTCGCGCTGGGCGTGCCGGCGCCGGAGATCGAGGCCGTGCAGCCGTTCGTCGTGGTTCCGGCCGTGCAGTACGCGACCGCCGTTCCGCACTGCGGAGCGAGCGCGACGCGGAACAGCGCGTCCGGCGTGCCGAAGGACGGCGACGAGTTCAGGTCGACGCCGCTCCCGTCGCGAATCGACGCGAGGAAGTACAGGACGTTGGAGTCGGTCAGCTGCAGGTCGTTCGCTTGGAAGCACGTCAACGTGTTGGTGCCGCGGCCGAGGAACGCGTTGTCGTCGAACATGCCGTTGCCGTCGATGTCGACCGGGTCGCCTTCGCGCGCCACGACGACGCCGTTCCACACGAGCACTTCATTGAGGCCCTGATCGGCGTTGTCGGTGTTGGCCGCCAGCACCCAGTCGCCGACCGCGTTGCCGGCGAAGGCGAGGAACGTGTCGCCGTAGTTCTCCGTGCCCGAGATCGCGCCGCCGGACTCGGCGATCACCACGCCGTTGCGAACGGCCCAGTCCGGCGCGCTCGTGGCGGTGCTGGAGTTGTCGCGCCCGCGCGCGAACCAGTCGCCGTTGTGCGCGATGTCGGACGCGAAGACCGCGCCGCACACCAGCGACGAGCCGGGCACCGTCTGGCCGGCTTCGACCACCACGCGCCCGTCGTACACGAGCACGTCGATGCCGCTCGCGCCTCCGACGATCTCACCGCCGGCGATCCAGTGCGCGCCGTCCGGCGTGGTGTAGAAGGTGTTCGAGTCGATCGTGTCCCACAGCGCCGTGCCCAGTCCGTTGAGCGTCGTGACCGAGGTCTCGTTCGTCTGGTGGAACATCGCGCGGTCGTAGAAGATCGCCGGGCGCTTGGTCGTCGAGATGCTGCCGATGGTCGAGTCCTGCGCGCCGATGCGGCCGTCGTTCAGGAGGTGGATCGAGCCGATCGAATTGCCGACGGTCTCGTCGCCGCTCGGGTTCGCCGGGATGTCGACGAGGCCCGTGTAGAGGTCGCTCATCTGCGTCGGGATCGTCCAGTTCACGCCGTCCCAGAACATGACCTTCTGGAACACGCTCGAGACTCCGCCGCGCGCGCGCAGCGACATGGCGAAGCGGTTGGTCGAGTCGAAGCGGCCGAGACCCGAACCGAAGAAGTCGATGAGCTCGCCCGCCGCGCCCGCGGGGACCGGCTGGCCCTCCTGGAGGAACATCGTCCCGTCCGACGTCGCGTTGCCCTTGAGCATGATGACCTCGAGGGACGAGCCTTGCTGCGTGCGGCCCGTGGCGAGCCAGATGGAGCCGTCGGCGCTGACCACGATCGACTCGAGCGACTTGAGGTTGGTGACCGCCGGCGCGCCGGCGAGGTCGAGTGCGCCCTGCGCGATGGACTTGGGACTGGAAGGGATCTCGCAGTGGAGCACTTCGAGGGTCTGCGCCTGGGCGGCGGCGCCGAGGGCGGCCGCGGCGAGCGCGATGGAGAGAGTTGTACGCATGGAAAAAGCTTTCATGGAGAGAAGAGCGCGAGCTCGATCGATGCGCCGGGTCGGCGCGTTGGACGGGGGGCGAGGCCGAGGGATGCGAGGCACGACGGACGAGGCGCGGAGGTGGGGGGCTGCCTAAACTCGGGTCCTGCGCCGACCCTCGGGCGGTGCGCAGACCCCAGCCAGGGGCTGCAACACCACGTATCCAGAGGAAGCTCCGATGCAACCGCTGCGTTCCGCGTTCGCCCTGATTTTTGCCGCGCTGCTACCTTGGAGCATTCCGGCGGCTCGAGCGAGTCGACAGACTTCGGTCCCGGCGGCCGAGCGAGGTGGAGCGCACGAACTGGTGGTCCGCGTCGATCCGCGAGTCGAGCTCGTCACGCTGGTCGCCCGCTTCGCCAAGTTCGACGAGTTCAACATGCCGAACTCGCGCTCGGCCTATTCGGAGCGCATCGAGCGCCATTTCGACGCGCTGCGGGCGCACCCGGCCGTCGAGACGCTCCGAACCCTCCGCGCCGAGCACGGCGTCTCCTTCGACGCGGTGGCGTCGTTCGCCGTGCACCTCCACAGCCTCGAGCGGCTCGAGCTTCGAGCGCCGCCCGAGGCGAGTCCCGAGAGTTCGGGGGGGCGCTTCGACGCGCGTTGGAAGCCTGGCCCCACGCGCACGTTCCTCGAGGCGCTGCGAGACTTCGCCACGCGCGCGAACGCCGCCGCCTTTTTCGAGAGCGAGCGCGAGTACTTCGCGGAGGTCGAGCGGCGCTTCCACGCGCAGATGTCGTCGAGCAAGGCGTTGACCTGGTTCGACGGTTTTTTTGGCGTCAAGCACGGCGCGCGCTACGTGGCGACCGTCGGGCTGCTGTGCGGCGGGGGAAACTACGGCGTCGGCGTGCGGCTGCCGGGCCAGCCCGAGGAGATCACGCCGGTGTTCGGCTGCTCCGCGTTCGATGCGGCGGGCGTGCCGGTGTTCGACGCGAGCTACCAGTCGCTGTTCATCCACGAGCTCTGCCACAGCTACACGAATCCGTTCGTCGACGAGCACGTCGAGGCGCTTCGCGCCGCGGGCGAACGGATCTTCGCGAGTTGCGCGGCGGCGATGAAGCCGCAGGGGTATGGCAACTGGCGCACGGTGATGTACGAGTCGCTGGTGCGCGCGAGCGTGATCCGCTGCCGCGCGGTGCTCGAAGGCGCCGAAGCGGGCGAGCAGCAGGCGCGCGACGAGTCGAAGCGGCACTTCCTGTGGGCCGCTGGCCTCGCGAAGTTGTTCGCGGAGTACGAGAGTTGCCGCGAGCTCTGGCCGACCTTCGAGAGCTTCATGCCCCGCGTCGTCGCGTTCTTCGAGGACTGCGCGGCGAAGCTGCCCGCGCCCGACGCGGACGCGCCCAAGCTCGTCGGATCGTCGCCCGCCAACGGCGACCGCGCCGTCGACCCGAGCCTCGCCGAGATGGTGTTCGAGTTCGACCGGCCGATGCGCGACCAAAGCTGGTCGATCGTCGGGCCGTCGCAGGATCAACCCGACGTGGTCGGCAAGCTCCGCTACGACGCCGAACGCAAGCGCCTCACGGTGCCGATCAAGCTCGAGCCTGGCCGCAGCTATCGGTTCTGGCTCAACAGCGAGCGCTTCAAGGCCTTCGCGAGCGCCGAGGGCGTGCCGCTCGCACCGGTCGAATTCGCCTTCGCGACGGCCGCGAAGTGACGCGCGGCGCTCACTGCGTGCTCAGCGCCCAGCCGGCCCAGTCGCGCGCGGGCGCACGGCGCGCGCGAAGCGCCGTTTTCGCGCGCCAAAGCGCGACCTGGGGCTCGGCGCCGTCGTTCCAGAGCGCGGAGTAGAAGGCGAGCATCAGCTCGCGCGCCGCGGCGTCCTCCACCTTCCAGAGCGAGGTCACGACCGTCCTCGCGCCCGCGGCGTGGAGCGCCTTCTGGAACGAGGCGACTCCCTGGCCGGCGAAGGCGATGCCGACGTTCGTGTCGCAGGCCGAGAGCACCACGAGTTCGCAGCGCGAAAGGTCCGCGAGCGCGAGTTCGTCGGCCGTGATCAGGCCTTCGTACTCGCCGTCCTCGTCGCCGTTCGCCCCCGCGAGTGCAAGCCCGCACAGGCTCAGCGGCGCGCGGCTCGCGAGCGTCTCGCGGCGCGGCGAGCGGGCGTCGGCCTCGAGCCCGAAGAAGCCGTGCGTCGCGATGTGCAGGTGCGTCGCGTTCGCCGCGCTCGCGAGCAACGCGGACTTCGTCGCATCGCCTTCGCTGAGCAACGTGCAGCGGGCAGACGCGGACTTTTCCGGCGTCCCGTTCGTCGCCGCACCGAAGCGCCGGAAGAGCGCCGCCACGCCGTCGATCTCGTCCTGCGTCTCCCAGAGCGGCGCGAACTGGGGCCGTCTGGCGCCAAGGCTCGCCACCGACGTCTCAGCGGCCGTCGCGGCTCGTCGCGACTCCGCGCGCCCCGCGTGCTCGGCTTCGTAGTCGACGCCGCCGACGGCGACGAGGCGTCGCTCGCCCGAGGTCGGCTCGTGCGCGTCGCGCACGAAGCTGGGGACCGCGAGGACTCGAACTCGGTCGCCGACGCGCGTCTCGCCCTCTTCGGGCAACGCGTCGAGGGCCGCCGAGTGCAGCACGTCGTCGAGCGCGACGCGCCAGGCGAGCGCGCCCTCGAGAGCGGGGCGAAGCGGATCGAGCACGAGTTCGCGCAGCGCCGCTCCCGCGCTCGACTCGCGCTCTCCTGCGGCGCCCGAGACGACGGCGTCGCGCCAGGCTTCGACCGCCGCGGCGATCGGCGCGAGCGGTCCGAGGTCGTGGCGGCGCACGCGGCCGTCGCCGCGCACGACGAAGGCGAGCAAGCGCGGCTCGCGCGCGATTTCGACTCCGGCGCCGAGCGGACGCGCATCGTGCCGCCAGTAGGCGAGCAGCGCCTCCTGGGCGCCGAGCGCGCGCGCCAGCTCGGCCGTTTCGATGCGCGGCAGCGCGCTCGCGAGCCCCAGGTCGCGAGCGAGCGCGCCGCGCCAGGCTTCTTCGGTTCGGCGGCGTGTTTCGAGCGCCGCGTCGAGCGCCGCGGCATCGTCGGAACGGGCGCCGGCTTCGGTCACGTCGCGCGCCGCCCGCAATGCGTCGCGTCGCAACGGCTCGAGCCGCTGTTCGACGGCCGGGCTCGCCTTCGCACGTCGGCGCGTCGCGCGCAGCAGGCTCGTGCCGATCGCACGCGCGCTCTCGCACAGCTCGAACGCTCGCGCGTCGCTCTCGGCGCGGCTCGACTCGACGGCGGTGGCGTCCAGCAGCGTCAGGCCGTCGGACACCAGCCGCGACCAGTGCCCCTGGGCCGCCTCGGCCTCGCGCATCGAGAGCACGGTGGCGCAGCGCGCGAAGTAGGCCTGCGCCTCGCTCGCGGCGAGCAGCGCGAGTTCGCGCGCGCTCTCCGGCCGGCCCGCTCGGATGCGCAGCGCCGCGACGAACTGGCGCGTTTCCGCCAGGTCGGGATTCTCCGGCGGGAACGCGCGCGTGGCGAGTTCGAGGCAAGTCTCCCCGAGCTCGAGCGCCTCGGCGTGCCGACCGAGGGCTTGCAGCGCCTGCGCGCGGGTCGTGCCCACGCGCCACGAGATCACGGCGTCGCGCCGTCCGTTTTCGGCGCGATAGCGATCGCGGGCGTCGAGCAACGCGAGCGTGCGCTCGGCGCGCTGGGTTCGCAGCCAGGCCTGTCCGAGCGCCACGTCGAGGAGGTCGCCATCGCGCTCCGCGCGCGCGCCGGCGCGCTCTTGTGCTGCGACGAGCTCCTCGAGTTCCTCCGCGGCGCGCGCCGCGTCGCCCAGGGCCAGGCGCGTGATCGCACGGTTCATGCGCGCGGCGATGTGCTCGGAGTGCTCCAGCGGGAGGCGCGTCGCGTAGGCCGCGCAGCGTTTTTCGTGCAGCGCGAGCGCGCGCTCCTTCTCGCCGAGCGCCGACAAGGTCCCCGCGAGGTTGTTCTGAACACCGAGCGTGATGTCGTCGTCCGCTGCATACAGCGTTTCGATCGTCTCGAGCGCCGAGCGATGGAGCTCGAGCGCCGCGGTGAGCTCGCCGAGCTCCATCTTCAGCGAGCCGAGTTCGCTGCGCATGATCGCCAGGCGCGTCTCGTCGCGTTGCGGCGCGCGTTCGGCCTCGTCGAGCGCGCGCGCCATGAGTTCCTCCGCGCGCTCGAGATCGCGGGAGTTCAAGAAAGCTTGCGCCAACGCGAGCCGGGTGACCGCGATGTTGCCGTGGCCCGGCGGGTAGCCCGCCTCGGCGATCCCCAGCGCTCGCTCGCACTCGGGCACGGCGGCGCGAGGATCGGACCCGAGCAGCAGGCCTTGGCACACCGCGAGCTGCACCTCTCCCCAGGCTTCGCAGTGCCGCGGATAGAGCCCGCGCATTCCTTCGCGCCGCGCGAGCGAGGCGCGCAGAAAGCTCGCATTGTCGAACCACGCGTTGCTCTGGCGCGCCATGTGCATCAGCGTGCGGTGGAAGCTCGGGCAGTTTGCCGACGCCGCGTCCGCGCAGTACGTGTCGATCGCTCGCGCGAGCTTCTCGACGGCTTGCATCCGCGCGCCGCCGGCATCGAGCGCGCGCGCCTCCTCGAGCGCCGCGTTGGCGTTCTCGAACGCGCGCTGCGAGGCCTCGCTCTCGGGCAGTTCGCGCAGCGAGATCCGGGCCTCGCCTTCGGCGCCGTCCGCCTTGGCCTCGATCCGCAGCGTGACGCGGTCGCCCGGCTCGGCGATCGGGAGCCGCAGCCACGGCGTGCGCCCGCCGCCGGTGTCGTCGTCGCTCGACACCGTTCCGTCGGCGCTCACGGCGTGCAGGACGAGGTCGGCGGAATCGCTCTCGGCCCACACCGACAGCATCCCGGTGGCCGCGACCGTGTGCGCGAGTTCGTGCGTCGCGCCGGGTGCGAGGCGCACGCTGTGCTCGAAACTCCGCGTCTGGCGCCCGAACGCCGCCGCGCAAAGCGCGAGCGAAACCGGAGCGAGGAAGCGGACCGACATGGGGGAGCGATCCTAGCCGCGATGGCGCCCGTGCGGCGGCGGGCTCGGGCCCGAAGCCCAGCGCCGGCTGTGCTAGATTGCTCGACTTCACGAAGCCATGAGCGACGAACTCGAGTCGATCCCGCCGCCGGCCGCGAAAGCGCCGCAGATTCCGCTGCGCAGCCCCAAACCGGCGTGGCTGAAGGTCCCGCTGCCGGGTGGCGAGGGCTACACGAAGCTCAAGGCGCTCACGCAGGAGCTGAAGCTCAACACGGTCTGCCAGGAAGCGCGCTGCCCGAACATCGGCGAGTGCTGGAAGGGCGACAACGCGACCATGACGATCATGGTGCTCGGCGACGAGTGCACGCGCCGCTGCCGCTTCTGCGCCGTCAAGACGGTGATGAAGGCCGCGCCGCCGGATCCCGACGAGCCGGCGCACGTCGGCCAGGCGATCGCGGCGATGAACCTGGGCTACGTGGTGATCACCTCGGTCGACCGGGACGATTTGCCCGACGGCGGTTCGGCGCACTACGCGAGCTGCATCGCCGAGATCCGCGCCCGCGCGCCGCGCACGGTGGTCGAGACCCTGATCCCCGACTACCAGGCGAGCGACCTGGCGACCTTGATGGCGGCGGCGCCCGACGTGCTCGCGCACAACGTCGAAGTCGTCGAGCGCTTGCAGCGCAAGATCCGCGACCCGCGCTGTTCGTTCGAGCGCTCGCTCGAGACGCTGCGCGGGGCGAAGCGCGAGCTGCCGGGCGTGATCACGAAGTCGTCGCTCATGCTGGGCCTCGGCGAGACGCACGACGAAGTCGTCGAAGCGCTGCAGCGCCTGCGCGACGCGGGCGTCGAGTTGCTCACGCTCGGCCAGTACCTGCGCCCGACTCCGCAGCACGCGCCGGTGCGCGAATGGGTCACTCCGGAACGCTTCCTCGATCTGCAGATGTTCGGCGAGAGGCTGGGCTTCCTCTACGTCGCGTCGGGCCCGCTCGTGCGCTCCAGCTACAAGGCCGGCGAGTTCTTCGCGGCCAAGCTGGTTCGCGAGCGGCGCGGCGCGCGCTCGTAGTCAATTCGCCGGGTCAACTCGCCGTTGCGCTCAAGGGAGCGTCACGAACTCGAAGCCGTCCGAGAGGTTCGTGCCGCCGGGGGCGGGCGGGTCGCGGAACCAGCACTGCGCGTTGACGGTGACGCCGGCCGCAAAGGGTTGGCCCAGCGATCCGGGGTGCGTCGAGAGATAGGCGAGCCAGTCGTCGCTGCTCGCGCCGTCGCACGCGCCCGCCGTGCCGCCGGAGTTGAAGGTCGTCATGCGCTGCACGGGCGAGTGCACGCACACGCGGCTCGTGCCGCCGTTCCAGACCACCTGCGCGCGGCCGCTGACGCCGTAGAAGTGCAGGCCGCTCTTCTGACCTTCGAGGCCCGTCGTGACGAGCGTGAAGCCGCTCGCGGCGCCGAGCGTCGGCACGCCGACCGCTGAGATCGATGCCGTGCAGTTGTTCGTGGTCGTTCCGGCGGTGCAGTAGACGAGCCCGCCCGCGCCGCTCGCGTTGAAGGTCTTCGTCGCCGAGACGCCGACGTTGCCGTTGCGATCCGTGGCGCGAACGCGGTACTCGATCGCCCCGGCGATCTGGCCCGGGATCTCGCCGCGCCAGATCTGGCCTTGGCTCGCGTGCATCGTCGTCGACGCGAAGCCAGACGGCGCGACGCGGTACTCGAGCACGACGTCGATGTACCAGGTCTCGTAGTACGACGAGTTGTCGTAGACCTGCACGCGCACGACGGTCGGAGCGAGTCCGACAGCGCGGTCGGGCGCCTGCTCGAGGTTCGAGGCGCGCGGCGCGTGCGTGTCCGGCGTGGAGCTCCCGTTGGTGAGGTAGTACTCGGCGGCGTTGATGTGGTTCGCGACGATCACGTCGGTGTCGCCGTCGTTGTCGAGGTCGGCGCAGTCGGCGTCCAGCGCGGAGCGCGTCAACGTCGGCAGCTCGCTCGCCGTGACGTTCGAGTGCGAGAAGCCTGCGCCACTGAAGTCGTTGCGGTAGAGCCGATCCTGTCCCGCGAAGTTCGCGATGTAGATGTCGAGATCGCCGTCGTTGTCGTAGTCGAGGAAATCGGCCTCGCTGTCGTCGGCGCCGGAGCCCGCGAGCGTCTGGTTGTGGGTGAAGAATCCCGCGCCGTCGTTCGCCATCGTGCTCTCGCTGAACGCACCGCCGGCCAGCCAATTCAGGCCGCAGATGTCGAGATCGCCGTCGTTGTCGCAGTCGCCCATCTCCTGCTCGTAGTGGCCCGCGCCCGTAGTCCACCCCGGCGCGAAGGCCGCCGTCGTAACGTCCGTGAAGCTCGTCAGCACGCCGCCGTTCTCGACCAGGCGGTTGCGGAACATGCGCGTCGGCTCCTGGCGAGCGCCGTGCAGGAGGTCGAGGTCGAAGTCGCCGTCGATGTCGCCCAGATCGATGTCGAGCGCGGAGCTGGCGATATCCGAGTTCACGCCCGTGTTGTTCGTCGTGCTCGCCTGCTGCGTTCCCTGCGCCCAAAGCGCGGGATCGCCGTTGGCGATGTTCACCCCCGTCAGCCGGTACCCGGACGGGTTGAACTCACGGAACACGCCGTCCCCGTCGTTCAGGAACAAACGCGTCGGCACGTTGCCGCTGAACGCTCCGCCGTAGCTCGAGTGGACGAGGTCGACGTCCCCGTCACTGTCGAGGTCGCCGAAGTCGGAGTCGCCGACCCAGTCGACAAAACCTCCGCCGGCAAGCAGTTGGGTCGCGGCGATCGAGGTCGGAGCGACGTTCAGCCCCGCCCAGCGCGCCGCGGTCTGGTCCTGGAAGAACCCTTGCGTCCCACCCTGCACTCCGCCCATGTTCACCCACCAGCGGCTCGGCTGGTTCTGGATCGAAGAGTGGTTCGAGACGTGGAGGTCGAAGTCTCCGTCGCCGTCGATGTCCGCGAACTCGATGTCGCGGCTGGCGTCGAGGATGGCGGGGAACTGCGCCGCCGTTCGGTCCGCGAAGAACCCGATCGTGCCTCCCGCCTCGAAGCCGCGGTTGATCCACAGATTGTTCTGGTCGTTGCCGGTGTCGCCGCCCTCGGCCAGTGCGGCATCCAAATCGCCGTCGCCGTCCACGTCCGCGAAGTCGACGTTCTCGGTGTCGTCGGTGTTCAGCGGCAGCTTGGCGGGCGTGCTGACGAAGGTCTGCGCGGCGGCCGGGGCGCACACGATGCCGAACGTGGCGAGGCGGAGGAGCGACGGGCGGGCGGGCTTGTTTCTCATGGCGATCGATGGGGCAAGGCCGAAGAGGGCGGCTGGGCCGTGGGTGGAAAGCCGGCCGACCGCAGGAGGGGCTGCGCTCAGCATGCCGTCGGGCGTCGAACCGTGAGCGGAAAGCGCTCGAAATTCCCAGGCGCTCGTAGCTCGGCCGCTCCTCGCCTCGCAGGTCACCGAAGGACTCGCGCGCAGACCTCGGGCCGGCCCTCGCGCGCCTCCGCGCACTCGCCCGACGCGCGGACGTTGGCTACCATCCGCAGGATTGAGGGTCGCCGACCGATCGGCTGCGAACGGTCCTCGGAGGCCGCGCAGCGGCTAGAGCGCCCCGCCGCCCTCTCGAACGACATGACCGCCCTCGAAACCCTGACCATCCTCGCGCCGGACGGCTCCGTGAAGGGCCCAGTGCCCAAGATCGCGCCCGACGAGCTACTGCACTGCTACCGGACCATGGTGCGTGTGCGCGCCTTCGACGACGTGTGCCTGAAGCTCCAGCGCTCGGGCCGCATCGGCTTCTCGATCCCCAACAAGGGCGTCGAGGCCTGCCAGGTCGGGGCCGCTAGCGCGCTGGCGAAGACGGATTGGATCTTCCCCAGCTACCGCGACTTCGGGATGGCGCTGTACCACGGCGTCACGC
>CALFYL010000299.1 GCA_937952135.1 uncultured Planctomycetia bacterium | reverse complement strand
CGCGATGCGGTGGCGCACGCCCTTCGCGTCGGTGTACTTGAGGACCCATCGCGGCGGTCCACTGCCACGCGCGTGCTTGGTGAGTACGCCTGGGCCGAGCCTGCGGCCGAGTTGAGACGCGATCATTGCACACCGTCCATGGCCGCGCGCAGCCGCTCGTCGGACACCGACACGTACACCGCCGTCGACGCGATCGAGCGATGCAGTAGCGCGCGCTTGACGAGGAATAAGTCGCCCGTCGAGCGCAACAGCCGCGTCGCGAAGGTGTGGCGCAGCGAGTGAACCGTGGCATCGTGCGCGCCGATGCGGTCGAGCGAGTCGCAGATGCGGCGGCGCGCGTGCCGGTCGACGAGGCGCTCGCCTTGAGGCCCACGGAACAGCGGCCCGCGCTTCAGCCGATTGCGGACGACGAACTCCTCGACCTGACCGCGGATCTCGCGGCCGAGGAAGATGCGCTCGACGCGGTCGCGCTTGACGCGCCGCAGCGTGACCGCGCCGGTGGCGAGGTCGAGGTCTTCGATGTTGAGCGCCAGCGCGGATCCGAGGCGGATGCCGGTCGCGAGCAACATGCGGATGAGCACGCCATCGCGGCGCGCCGCTTCTCCACGGGCAGCGTCGAGCGCGGCCAAGAGCGCATCTACTTGCGCGTCACTCAGCGCACGCGGCGGCGGCGGAGAGCAGATCGCGCGGCGGATCAAGCGCGCGGGATTGGCGCGCGTGTGCCCAGCGTTGTGCAGCCAACCGAACACTACGCGCAGCGAGGTCCGCACGGCGTTGACCGTGGAGGTCGAGCGAACGCCCCCGCGCCCGTTGCGGCGCACATCGTCGTCGGCGAGGTACTCGGCGAGCAGCGCGGGCGTGATCGCGTCGAGGTCGGCGGCGTGCCCGTGCGCGGCCATCCACTGGTCGAGCGCCGCAACGTGGCGTTGGTAGTTCGCGATCGTGTGCGGCGAGCGACCGTCGGCCCGTAGCTGCAACACGAAGGCGTCGAGCGCGTTGAGCAGGTGCATGGCGATGTACGCGGGATGCAGCGACGCCGGCCCCATCGAGAACATCGACAGGACCGGCGCGCCGCAGGATCCGACTACGCCGCACTCTCGGGGCTGGTCGCGGCGACCAAAGCTTCGGCGACGTCGGCGGCGTGTTCCGCAACGTCCTGCGAGACCTCGAGAACCAGCGCGCCGCGGCGCTTGCCCTTCTTCGACTTCGCGGGTTCGGAGGTCGTCGTGTTCGTCGCGCTCGCCTCGCCGCCCGGCAACGCATCCTTGCGCGCATCGACCGGCGACTTCGCGATCAGCCCGCTCTGTTCGCCGAACGCGAGCGCCAGCCGCAGCGTGCGGCGCGTCTTGAGGAAGCTCGGCTCGGCCTTGGGCTTGCCGCTCTTGAGCTTCATCACGCGCTTGCAGACGTTGAAGGCGGCGACCTGCTCGTAGGTCAGTTCGCTCACCTTCGTCTCCGCGCCGAGCTCGGCCTGCGCGGTCTTCAATTCCATGCGGTACGAGAAGATCGTGCCTTCGCTCTGCCCGCGTTCCGCCAAGCTCGCGAGGTACGCCTCGCACAGCGAAGCCAGGGTCAGGTCGGGGTTGATCGTGCTGTTCGTGTTCTTTGACTTGCGCGCCATGGTTCATGGCCTCCTTTGACTCGCGCCGCGACCATCGCGGCGACACGTCCATGGAGGCTCTGATCGCGCAGAACAGCGAGGCCATTGCGGCAGTTCCAGCGCTTGCAACTTGTAAGCTCGCAGCGCGACGTGAGCGTGCGAGTGCAGCCGCTCGCGAGTGAGGCGTGGCGCTCATCTGCGCTTCCCCGCGAGCCATTTCTCGATTTCGACGCGCCGCCATCGCTTGAGCCCGCCGACGTGGATGCACTTGGGGATCTCGCCCATCAGCTCCATCCTCCGCAGCGTGCGCGTCGCTACCTGCAGCAGCTCGGCCATCTGCTCACAGGTCATCAGCGGCGATTTCGCCTCCTTCGAGGCTTGCGCTATCGCGCGCACATCCGCCGCGATCGACGCGAGCAACTCGTGCAGCGTGTCGGGCGTCACGAAATCACCCGCTGCGCTTTCAACGCGGCCAAGAGTTGCACTTCGATCTCGCGCTCGAGTTCGGCATCGAGAACCTCAACGACACGATGCCGGCGACCCGACCGATCGATCCGTTCGGGAACGAAAGCGCGTAGATCTCCTCGGCGCGTCCTTCTCACCGTCGAGCCGCTGATGCGCAGATGCCCGTGGAGAGTGAATTCCGCCCAGCCAAGCAGACCTTGCATCCGGTCCAAGTCGGACGCGGGCGCGAAGCTCACGTCGGTGATGATGGGCTTCATGCGACACCTCGGTCCGTCTCGCCCGCCACGCGCCGCTCGAAGCCATCGTTGCAGACGCACACGGTCCAACGGCCGCCCACCAAGGTCACGAAGCCCGAGAACTTGCACTTGGGGCAGCCGATCTTGGGGCGCGTCACGGCCATGATGCGGCGCGCGTCTTCGACTACGTGCCACTCGACTTGGTCGGGCTGGAAGTCGGTCTTGTGGCACCCGTTGCAGATCCAGGTCGCGCCACCCTTCATCGCCCAGAAGGTCGGGCTGCCGCACGCGCGGCACGGCGTGAGCGGAGCGCGCGAGTGCGCTGATGCGCGTGCCGGCGAGCTGACAAAACTGCCAGAAGGGTCAACGCTGGGGCTTTTGTCAGTTTTGTCAGTGCCCTCCTTAGGCACTTTGGAGAAATTCGGCGGGCGACCGGTGCGTGCGCGCCGTTGGGGTCGGGGCTGTTCACCTGCCTGCCCTTCGACCGGTTCAACTGCAACCAGCGTCGCACTTGCCTCACTCGGGGCCTCGTCGCTGACGCTCTCGATTTCGGGGCGAGGCGAGGCCGGCGACTCCGATCCCGTCGCTCGAATTTCTCCAGAAGCCTCTAGGGAGGAACTGACAGAACTGACAAAAGGGTCTGCCTTTGGGCTTCTGGCAGTTTTGTCAGTCCCCTCCGTTAGGGTTCTCTGCGAATTCGAGCCTGCGTGGCCTTCGAACGCGCGCACCAGATCCGCCTTCGCGTTTCGAATGCGGACCCGCAAGTCGTCCGTGAGTCTCTCTGTCGGCGCGCAACGCAGGTTGCCGCGCTCGATGCGGAGAGTGATCCCAAGCTGCGCCAAGTCGGCGAGCAGGTTCTTGATGGTGGTGTCCATCAGAATTCCTCCCAACCGGTCGGCTCCGCTTCCGGCGCGCTGTCCTGCGCGTTGTCGGCCGCGGGCGCGGCTTCGGCCTGCGCGCTGTCAGGCGTCTGCGCCACGTCGGCCTCCACCACGGTCTCGCGCTTCAGCTCGCTCAACCTCGGGTTGATGAAGTAGCGCGTCTTCGGCGCGCCTCCGGTCTGCTCGCGCTCCTCCGACAGCCAGTCCAGGTCGATCAGGTACGCGACGGCTTGGCGGGCCGCATCCTTGTTAGAGAGCTGCGACCAGCCGTGTCGGTACACGTCGCGGAGGGCGAAGCCGTCCGAGACCTTGCCGTCGAGGATCTTGTCGGCGAGCGCGCGCGCCGCGAACAGCTCGGGGTTGCTCGCTACCGCGTACAACCGCCGCGCGTGCGCTTCGAGGTAGGTGGCCCAGCCCAACGCCTTCTGCAACGCGGCCAGGCCGACCGAGCCGACGCCACCTTCGGCGAGATGGATCAGCAGTGCGAGCGAAGGGACCAGACTGCGGTACTTCGCCAGGTGGCTTTCGATCGCTGGACACTCTTCGCCCGACCGCACACGCGGCTCCAGCTCCTCCCGCCAGGCGTCGAACCTCTCCTGGGCGTCGCTGGTAAACCGAAGGAACGGGATGCCGTCCTTGTCGAGCGGGTCCCTCTCGCACCCGATGTCACCGGGGGCCAGTTTGTCGAGGCGCTCCACGAGCCGGAACGCCGCCCTGCGCGCATTCGAGTCGGGCCAGCGATCCACGTTGCGCCACGTCGCGCTGATGTCCGGCCACACGAACAACTGGATGCGTTGAATGAACCCGTCGTCCTGCGCCATGCCGACGACGGCCTGCGCCAAGTAGGCGTGCAACGGACCGGGCTGGATTGCGCCGATCAGGGAGACCGTCGCTGCCTCGATCACCACAGTGCCGCGGCTGATCCTGTCGTACGTGAAGCTCCCCGTGCCGTTCCACGCCTCCAGGTAGAACGAGCGCGCGCTCTCCTGTCCTTCGCGTTCGAGTGACTTCAGGAAGCCGACAAGCTCATCTCGGAAGCACGTGAGGCCGTTGGGGTTCTCATTCAGAAGCTCGCCCAGCTTCTCGACGGTCGAGTCGTTCACGATGTAGCGACGGCGGACCGGAGGGGTCGACTCGCCGCTGACCGCTTGTTGCGCAAGAGGCATCGGGTCCTCGCCCGCCTCCAGAGCGTTCTTCACCGCCCTCTCGGCTTCCTTGCGGCGCGCCTTGTTGACCAGCTCTTCAGCCGCGTGCGCCTTCTGCGCTCCCTGGTGTTCCTTGTGCGCCTCGATCTCCAAGCGCTTGAGCAGGTTGAGCGGCTCAGCGATGGCCGGGGTCTTCATCACGCCCGGGCGGCCGATCACCGCGCCCCACAGGTTCGGCACGACAAGCCAGTCGTCGTAGCGCTTCGGCCGGATCCCCACCTTCCGCCCGACAGCGCCGGCGAGCACGACCATCGTCGCGACGGCTGGGAAGTCCGGCGGACACTGGATGCGCTCGGCGATGTCTTGGACGTAGGCCTGCAGCGTGTCGGGCAACAGCGCGAAGCCGAACTCCCGAACCGGAGGCAGACCGTCCGGAAGAGGCTGCGGCGCGTTCCAGTTTTTTTCATTTGCCTCTACGCCCGAACTGACAGAACTGCCAAAAGCCTGCTGGCGCACCGCCCAGCTTGGGTCGAGCACCGCGCGCATCTCGCGCCATCCCTTGCCGGCGCATCCGTTGTGGTGGCAACCGGCGTCGACCGCGCCGCTCGCGAGTTGCACAACGAAGGCCGACCGATCGTCGTGCTCGGGATTGAACGGGCACGTCGCGAGCACCCAGCGCCGGCCGCCGTTCCATGGGCCGCTACGCGAGACTTCGACGCCAGCCTTGCGTAGCAGCGCTTCGACATCCAAGGCCTGCCCGGTCGGCCCGCGCTTGGGCGCGGTGGTCATGTCCACGAACACCTGCTTCTGCGCCGCGACGACGCGCAGTAAGTCAGCAGGCACAACCTGGAGGCCGCCTTCCGGCAGCGAGACGTAGCTGCGCCGGTGGGGGCGATCTGCCGACGCCTGCCCCTTGCAGGCGACGGTGCCGTACAGCTTGCAGATGCGGGCGGCGTTGAAGACCTTCTGGTCGACCCGCTGCGTGTCAGTGTCGAAGCGAAACGCGAGAGATCGGAGGACCTTGGCGACGAGACCATCGTCGTCCGTGGGCAGGTCGATGGCGTACACGGCGTGCGCGCCGTTGCCGCTCATGGCGAGCGCGGGGGCCGGAAAGCCCACGGAGGACAAGTACGCGACGATCTCGTCGCGGAGCACAAGTGCCGCCTCCAACTCTGGGTCCGTCGACGACACGCCGCTGGGGCGGTTTGGGTCCACGTCGATGAGCAGCCGCGTGCGCTGGAGGATCTCGGCGTCGCCCGTGGTCTGGGCGGGGGCTGGCTCCAGCCGGTTGGGTGCGCGCGACAGGTGCGCCGGCAGTACCGGATTGAGCGTGGCGTAGACGCCGTGAGCGTGGCCGTCCAAGCTCAGAGCCGCGTCGATGAACGCTTCCTTGTTGTCGAAGTAGCCCGACACGACGCCGGAGCCCGGAACGCCTTGCGCCTTGAGCGCACGCAGTTCCACAACTTGGCCAGGGACGGCGAAGTACAGGGCAGCACCGAGCTCGACGGCGGCGTGGATGGTCTCGCGCTCGCCCTCGGAACTCGGCTGCGCGCGTTGGACTGCAGCGCTCGGATCCGACGACGGCGGCTCCGACTCGGGACGCTCGTTGGGCGTCATGGCCGCCACCTCGCGTCAATGCCGAAAGGAGCGAGACGTACGAGCCCGTGCGTTCGAGTGAACCGCGGGGCGACAAGGGAGTCGGACATTGAGAACCTCAGCGAGGTCGCGCCGGACAAAATCGCCCAGCGGGACGGTCGCGAAGTTCGTTCAGCCCCGGAGAAAGAACGACCCGCGTTAGATGGCTATCGGTGGCAATCGATGGTCGATCTTGACCATCATTTGGAGTCGGCCTTCTCTCGCTGACCATCCTGCGCCCGCTGCTTGTCCGCGGCAGAATGCCGTGAATGCGGCTCGTCGCGATGCTGGATGACCGCGAGCCCCTTCGGCTTGATCCAGTAGCCGCCCGATCGACCGCTAGTGGATCCCACCAGATCGAGGCGCTTGAGGTGGTGGAGCGGCTTGGTGAGGGAGGTGGCCAATCGGCCCTGCATCACGTTGTCACACAGCGCCTGCTTTGATGCGACATCGTCCGGTGTGCAGGCGACGTACTCCTTCAGCGCCCTCAGGATCATCATGTGCAGGGGCGTGAGCGTTTCGGCGAGCACGTCGAGTCGATCAGAGTTTGCGAGCTTGAGTCGGTGCGCGTCGCGCGACAGTTGGTGCGTGCGCGTATTGCGAGTCTGGCTCGCCTTCGGGGTGACGCTCGCCGCTCCGACCGGCGCGCGTCTCGACGTGTCAGATTCGCCGTGCGGCTGCGCGAGCGGCATGGTGTGGCGCGGCCGGACAAGGAGGCGCAGCTCCTCGATCCAGAAGGAGACGCGGCGCGCCGTGACCCCAATCCCCTCGAGCACGGCGGGCTCGGCCGCAGCGGCCCACCCCGAGGTCATCGGGTAAGGCACGCTTCCGCTGAGGTTTCGGAGCGCTCGTCGGATCGCGATCGTGGTGCGCCGCAGTGGAGGAGTTTGCAGCGAGTCCAACTCGAAGGCCGCTGCGTCGATCGCCGCCTTGGCCCGTTCGACTTGGGCGCGGAATCGGGCCTCTGTGTCGAAGTACGTGTCCACCGCCTGATTCAGTTCCCTGAGCCCAGTCGGAAGCTCTTCGCGCATTTGACTGAGCATCGCCGCTTGGTCGGGCGAGTCGTCGGAGTCGGGCTTGCGCACGTAGCCCGGAGCGGCTCCCATCTGCTTCGCGAGGTCGATCCGCCGGCTCACATTCCGTGCGACTCGGATCACGCCTTCCGCTTCGACGAAGGCCATGATCAGCACCTCGAACGCTTCCGCTGTCTTCGGGTAGTAGTCGATCCCAGTGGTAGTCGACGACGTGGCGCGCGGAGCAAGGGCGGTTGCGTTCGAACGCTTCTTGGACTGCTTCTTGGACATGCGACTGGACTCCGGGCTTTGCCGAGGTCGCGGACTATCCGCCCCGTAGCGCCTGCCCGCAATCCAGACCTCGCGCGCGTCGGCCGCGAGCCGCGCCGTCCTCAACCGTCCACTTCGAAGACCGAGCCTGCGCGGTCGCCCGCCTCGATCAGCACGCCGCCCTGGCCGCTGCCCGCCTTTCCTGGCGGCAGATGCACCACGCAGCCCGGCCGTTCGACAAGTCGGATCGACTGGAACATCACCGCGCCGCTCGCTTCGCGGCGCACCAGCGTGTGACCCTTCTCGTCGACCGGCTTGCCGCATTCGGCGCACTCCGCGAGTTGCTCGTCGTCGCGCAACAACACCATGCCGATCACGTCAGGGCTCGGCCCGCCGCACACATCGCACGGGAACGGGTTCTCGCCGACGAACTCGCCTCCGTACTGCTCATCGAAATTGTCCGCGCTGAGCCTGCCGCGCTCGGCCTCGATGACGCTGCGCGTGAGCCTGGGGTTCTCCCAGCTCGGCGCATTCCAGCTCTTGTAGTCGGCGTCGCGATCCTTGAGCCCGCGCCGGTGCAGCTTGGCAAACCAACTCCATCCCGACGGTGTGCTCAAGAGCAACGCCCAGCCGCGCTTGTCGATCAACCTCTGGCTCAAGTGTTCTTCCCAGATCGAGGCGCTCAGCCTCGTCGCCTCATCCACCACCAAGTAGTCCAGTCCTTCGCCGAGCAAGCTGTCGGGGTTGTCGGCCGACTTGGCGCGCAGCTCCGAACGCCCGCCGCCGAGGTTGCAGACCACGAGCTTGCGTTCGCGTTCGTTGCGCTCGAGCACGCGATGGTGGAAGTGACGGTCGACGACGGACACCACGCGCCTGTAGATGCGCTCAGCCAGGTCATAGGTCGGCGCGCAAACCCAACCGATCGACACCTCGCGCGGCTCCATCAGCGCCGCCACACACTCGTACACAGCGCAGGTGCTCTTCCCCCAACGCACACCGCACGCAAGCACTCGGCGCGGAGCCTTGGAGCGGTGCACGCGCGCTTGGCCCGGGTGCGGCGCGTAGCCAACCGTGGCGAACAGAGCGCGCTTATCGAGGCGCATCGCTCTCCCCAGTGTCCCAGTCGTCGTCGGTCTCGGGGTCGGTGGTCACCAGCCGCGCCAACTCGTCGCGCGTGACGCGCTCGATGGACAACGCGGTGCTCTCGCTGGGCGCGCCCGCGATCAGCCGCTGGAGCTTGATCACGATCTCGGCCCCTCGCATCGCCTCCATCGCGCTGGTGAGTTGGAAGTTCGCTAGGCCACTCGCCACGCGGCTCGCCATGGCCTTGAGCAGCTTGCCGTGCTGCATGTTGATCGAGTGCAGCTCGTCGGCCAGCCTCTGATCGGTCAGCCGACGCGTCTCCACTTCGATGGCGGCGAGGCGCTCCACCCATTTCGCGCGGCCGGCGTGCTTGACCACGGCGCGCTTGCTGACCGAGTACTTGCGCGCCACCGAGTCGTAGCTGCGCTCAGCCCCCATCGCGACGTAGAACGCGAAGGCGTCCTCGGGGATCTTCTTGGCTGAAGTCATGGCGCGCTGCGCTCCTCGCGGACCTCAGCGAACGTGCGACCGTCGCCGTCGAGCGTGGCTTGCTTGCCGGTCGCCTGCTCGAAGCGTGCGATGGTGCCGTCGACGAAGGGCGGCGAGATCTCCAACGCGCAGCAGCGACGGCCGAGCTTCTCGGCGGCCAAAAGCTGCGAACCAGATCCGTTGAAGGGCTCGCAAACTACGTCGCCGCGCTCGGTGTGCTGCGTCATCGGGATCTCGAACAAGCGCGTCGGCTTCGAGGTGGGATGAAAGGTGGTGATGCGCGCCTTGCCGTCCCAGTCGGCTTCCCACACGGTTTCGAGTTGCCCGAGACCGTGCGTGGGCTTGTAGCCACGCTTCCAACCGAACGCGCACGGCTCGTGCTTCCAGCGGTAGTAGCCGTGGCCGAACGTGGCGCACGGCTTCACCCACACGATCACTTGATGCAGCAGCAGACCGTGGCGCTCGAACGTCGCGGCGATCGTCGGCTGCTGCACGTGCGCGTGCCACATGTAGACGGGCGCGGCGTCTTCCAAGTGGGGGATGCACGCGGCTAGCACGCCGTCGAGGAACTCGCCCAGGTCCGCGATGTCGACCTCGCGGTACACGTGACTCCAGTCCTTGCCGCTCGACTTGCCGTCGTGGATCGGCCGGTCGTTGCCAGTGTAGTCGACGCAGTAAGGCGGGTCGCTGGAGAAGAGCTTTGCCTTGCGTCCGTCGAGCACGCGAGCGATGTCGGCGGCGTTCGTCGAGTCGCCGCAGAGCAAGCGGTGATCACCGAGCAGCCACAGGTCGCCGCGCTGCGTCACGGCCTGTTCGGGCGGCTCTTGTTCGCCAGGGTCTTCGAGTTGGCTCGGAGCCTCGTCGATGATCTCGTCGAGCAGCTTGCTCAGGTCGGACTCGCTGAAACCGAGCGAGTCGAACAAGTCGGTGCCATGGAAGGACTCCAGCAGCTTGCCCAGCGTCGGCAGGTTCCACGAGGCCAGCTCGGAAGTTCTGTTCAGCGCGATTCCGAGCGCCGTCGCCTGCGTGTCGTCGACGTCTAGCTCGACCACGTCGCACTCGGTCCACCCCAGCGCCTGCATCGCGGTCAGGCGACCATTGCCGCCGATCACCTTGCCCGTGCTCTTCTGCACGACCAACGGCTCGACCTGCGCGAACTGTTTCAGGCTCGCCGCGATGGCGTCGAGGTTGCGCTCGTCGTGCGAGCGCGCGTTCGCAGGGTCAGCGTGAAGCGCGCTGAGCGCTACGCGGCGGATCGTGAGGGTGTCCAAGCTGTCGAACTCCTGCGCCTGTGGTGGGGCACGGTGAGCGGCCGGCTTGGACTTACAGCTTGGACTTGAGGCCGCGAACTCTGATGCGGTCGAGACTTCGACAGTTGTAGTTGCGACGCACTTGCGGCACAAGGCCTCAGTCGCTCAGCAACTCCGCAGTGCGGGGAACCAGCGGTGAACCAAAAGGGAACCATGGACCATGGTTCACCGACAGCGCACGTCTGAACGCCCATGGTTCACCGGCAAAATGGCAGTCAGCGCCCGTGGCGACCCGGCCAAGCCCGATTCCGCGCTCTCACGCACGTCCCAACGGGCTGGAAATGGTGAACCATCGGGGAACCATGAGGGAACGACTTCCGCGAGGTCGCCAACGACGTGGCGGG
>CALFYL010000298.1 GCA_937952135.1 uncultured Planctomycetia bacterium | reverse complement strand
CGACCGCGAACACGACGTAGACCAGCGCGACCGTGTAGTAGCGGATGTCGAACTGCACCCACGCGCCGCCGATGGTCTCCTCGCCGCATTCGTAGGTTTCGAGGCCCTCGTCGGTGGTGCGGCTGGGTCGAATCACCGAGGCCAGAGCCAAGTTCGCGAAAACGAACACCAGCCCGACCAGGATGAAGACGAGGACGTTGAGGTAGTCGAAGTACATGGGGCGTGGAGACGACCCGCCGCACGCCGCGGGGGCGGCGTCTGGGCGAGGTTTGGGGACCGCCGCGCAGAGTTGGGGTGGGAAGGGTAGCAGACCGGGGCCCTGTCGATCGACACCCCAGCGGCGCGCCGAGGCTCACCCGGGCGACGCCGGAGTCGCTCGAACGCAGCGGAACGCCGAGGCACCGTCGCTCGGGCGCTCGACCTGCGCGAGCGAAAAAAACGCGGCTCGGCGCTACTGCGGCGACGGCCGTTCGTCAGCGAGCTTGCGATGGACGCGGAGGTGGTGCACTCGAGCCGGGACCCTCGCTCGCGCGCGTCGGGAGAACGCTCGGCGGGCGCGAGCCCGGGGCCGCCGAGTCCGCTCGGGCCGAACTCGATCGGTCGGAGCATCGACGCGGCCGACGACCGGCTGCGCGCGAACGAATTCGACGACCGCGAACTGGGTGACGGCGCCGAAGACCACGGGGAGCTCGAGGACCTCGAGGCGCTCGTGGAACGACTCGAAGCGCCTGGGGCAGCGCACGCGCACCCGGTCTTCGGGGGTGGCGCGGACGCCGACTTCGCCCGCCGGTCGCACTCGCGCCGAGACCCCGGCGACCGGGACGACGGGCCCCGCGGTGGCGAAGGGCGCTGGAGCGAGGCGACCGGCCGCACCGAACCGGGCTCGGCGGACCCGGCCTCCAGGACATCAAGCTCCATTTTTCGTGGCTACATCGTGCTGTCTTTGACCCTTTTAGTGCTCGCCGAGTCGCTCGTCGACGCGCTCACCCGGTCGGGCCCCCTCGGGCCGCCCGCTCGGTGGCTTCTTCTGGCGCTTCAGCACCCCGTTCGAAGCCCCTTGGCCCTCCTGCTGCTCGCGCTCGCCCTGCGCCCGAGTCCGCTCGGCCGGGCCCCGCACGCTGGTCCGAAGCACGGCGCTGGATTATGATCGCCGTCCCACGCTTCGCGCCGCCGCTGGAAGGGTCACTCCTCTTGGGTTGCACCGCGGCGCCCGTCCCTAGTTCTCCGCCCCAGTCGGCTCCGGCGCCCCCGCCGCGGGCCGGCCCGTGACTGCCGAGGCTCCATGACCACTGTTCCTTACCACGCCATCGTCTACGGTCCGCTCAAGTCGCGTCGACTGGGTACGAGCCTGTGCGTCACTCCGGTCCCGACTCCGCGCGAGAACTGCGCGAGCGATTGCATCTACTGCAAGACCGGTGTGGCGGCCTCGATCCCGATCATCAGCCGCGTGAAGGGGACTCCGAGCTCGGGCGTGGTGGTGACCTCGGTCGCCCGGCGCCTGATCGAGATGCAGCGGGCCGGCGAAAAGATCGAGAGCCTCGTGGTCACCGGTGACGCCGACCCGACCGCGCACGGCCACCTGCTCGAGATCAGCGAAAACCTGCGCGACCTGCGCAACAAGTGGTTCCCCAAGGCCGACTTGGCCCTTGTGTGCGAGTCGCTCGCGCTGGCTTGCCCCGAGCTCCGCGCCGTCTGCACGATCTACGACCAGCCGATCTTCCGCTTCGAGTGGGGCACCGCGAAGACCTACGAGTCGTTCCGCCCGGGCGCGACGCTCGAGTACAAGACGCTGTACGAGCGCATCGCGCAGATCGACCGCGTCATGCTGCAGGCGAGCTTCGTGCAGGGCGCGCTCGACAACTCGTCGGACAAGGAAGTCACGGCCTGGATCAAGAAGCTCGAGGACCTGCGCCCGCGCGAGGTGCAGCTCACGACGCCGGAGGGCACCCGCAAGGGCGTGAAGCCCATCTCCGCGAGCCGCCTCGAGGAGATCGCCGCCAAGGTGACGGAACGCACGAACGCGGCGACGGTGGTCGTCACCGAAGAAGCGCAGCCCGTCGGGTGATTTGCGCGCCTCCGGGCCGCGCGAAGCGGCCCGGGGCCCCGTCCTCAGTCGCTCCGCTCGCTCCTCTCCCCCGCCTCCCAGGGCCCCCGGACTCTCGAGTTGAAGGCACCGGCTGAGTTGGGCGGGAGGGGTGAGTCGAGGGTGCTGGCCGAGTTGCGCGGCGTCGCCAAGCGCTACGGCGAGCGAACCGCGCTCCACGAGCTGAATTTAGAGGTCTTCCAAGGGGAAGTCCTCGGTCTTTTGGGCCCCAACGGGGCGGGTAAGACCACCGCGGTCAAGCTGCTGTGCGGGCTGCTCGCGCCGAGTTCCGGCGAGGTTCGAATCGGCGGCATCGATGTCCACGCCGACCCGGTCGCCGCCCGCCGCCAGTTGTGCTTCGTACCCGACGGGGCCCCGCTCTACGCCAACCTCTCGCCGCGCCAGCACCTGCAGCTCGTCGGCCGCCTCCACGGGCTCGACGAGGCGCGCATCGAGAGCGAGACCCAGCGCCTCCTGGCCGCGCTCGAGCTCGCCGAACGCATCGACGATCCGGTCGGCCAGTTCTCCCGCGGCATGCGCCAGAAGGCGGCCCTCGCCTGCGCGATCTTGCCGCGCCCACCGCTGCTGGTGCTCGACGAGCCGCTCGAGGGCCTCGACGCCCCCACCACGGCGGTGATCAAGGAAGTCCTCCGCGAGTGGGCGCGCGCCGGCGGCGCCGTGCTCTACACCTCGCACCTGCTCGACGTCGTCGAACGCGTCTGCGACCGCATGGCGATCCTCGCCGCCGGCCGGCTCGTGGCGCTCGGCTCCCTAGACGAGCTGCGCACGCGCTCGGGCGAAGACGGGACGCTGGAGCAAGTCTTCCGCGCCGTCACGCAGGCTGAGGACCCGGTCGTGAAGGCGCGCGAAGTGCTCGGCCTCGCGCCGCTCGATTAGCGGGGCGAATTTGCTCTGGCTCCGTACATCGCGCAGTTACGGCTGCACGGTGAACTGCAGTCCGTCGGAGAGGTTCGTCGTCTTCGGGGCCGGCGGGTCGCGGAACCAGGCTTGGGCGAAGACGGTCTCGCTTCCGCCGAAGGGGGCGCCGAGCGCGCCCGGGTTCGCCGCCACGAAGGCGTTCCAATCGACGGCGAACGAGCCGTCGCAGGCGCCCGAGGTTCCGCCGCTGCTCTGGGGCAGCGTGCGTTGCGTCGGCGGCTTCACGCACAGGAAGCTCGTGCTGCTGCCGCTCAGCCACGGGAGCGGCGACCAGTTGGAGTTGTCGATGCCATAGAAGATCAGCCCCGCGCGCTGACCCTCGACGTTCGCGACGGAGATGGTGAAACCGCTCCCCGCGCTCGCGCTCGGCGTCCCCGAGCCAGCGATCGCCGGCACGCAGCCGTTGCTCGTCGTTCCCGCCGTGCAGTACGCGACCACCGCCGGGCCGGCATCGTTGAACGCCAGCGTGTCGAGGTTGAAGTCGGCCACGAAGTCGATCTCCAGCCGGTCGAACAAGCGGTTCGTGAAGCCGAAGTAGTTGTTGGGCTGGAACTGGTCCGAGAAGTTCGAGAACGAATCCACCACGACGCCACCCAGCAGCACGCGGTAGGTCGTCGGCCCGGCGCTCCCTACTTGGTGGTAGACGAAGCTCACGTCCGACATCGGGCTCGCGAACTGCACCGTGAGCGTGTCGGGCCCGCCGCTGAAGTCGTTGGTGAGGAAGCCGCCGACGAGGTTGTTCGCGACCCCCGTCGTGAAGTAGCTGGTGTGCGAGAAGACGAGCCCCGCGAACTGCGTCGAGATCGGCGTGAAGTTCGGGAACAGGTTGGCGCCGAAGTCGACGAGGTGGTCGGGGCTCGAGAGGCCGGAACTCTGGGCGATCAGCGCTTGAGCGTTCGCCGGCGACGCGGTGACGAGCACGATGCCGAGAACAGGAAGCAGGCGGGCGACGCGCATGGCAAGACCTCGCTGTAGGGGTGGGTTCGGGGACGAGCGCGACCTTACCGCGGTCCGCGCGCGGCGGGTGGAGCGAAGGCGGCGGCGTGTCGACTTTCCGTCGAGGGGCCCGGAACAGAGAAGCCGGCGCCGAATGCCGTAGATTGGCGCGCATGAAGGACGGTGAGAAGAAGGCGGTGATGGGTCTGTGTGTGCTGGCGGCCTTTGCGGACGGTGCGAAGGTCGAGGCGGAACGCGGCGAGATCCGGCGCATCGCCGACGGATTGGCGGGCGAGGACGCGAACCTCGCGGGCAGCGCCCAAGACGTGCTGATGGGCCGCGCCACCTTGCAGCAGCTCGCGGGAGCGCTCGAGAGCACCGAGGCGCGCAACCTCGCCTACGAGATGGCGGTCTGCGTTTGCGACGCCGACGGCGTGCAGAGCGCGGCCGAACGCAAGTTCCTCGACCAACTGCGCGCGGCGCTCGGGCTCGACGCCGTGTCCGCCGCGAACTTCACGCGGGACGCGGAAGCGCTCGCAAGCGCGCCGCTCGCGGGCGCGGCCCCGGTGTCGGACGCCGAGCTCGACTCGACGATCCTGAACAGCGCGATCCTGTGCGCGGCGCTCGAGCAACTCCCGCAGCGCCTCGCGACGATGGCGATCGTGCCGCTGCAGATGCGCATGGTCTACAAGATCGGCGCGAAGTACGGCTTCACGCTCGACCGCGGCCACATCGTCGATCTGCTGAGCGCGGCCGGCATCGGCATGGCCTCGCAAATCGTCGACAGCTTCGCGCGCGGGCTCGTGAAGAAGGCCGCGGGGCGTTTCATCGGGAGCTTCCTCTCGGGCCTCGCCGGCCGCGCGACGAGCTCCGCGGTCGCCTTCGGCACGACCTACGCGCTCGGCCACCTCGCGCGGCGCTACTACGCCGGCGGGCGCAAGCTCACCGCGGAACAGCTCCGCGAAACGTTCCAGTCGCTCGTCTCCGAAGCGCGCGGCATCGAATCGAAGTACGCGGGAGCGATCACCGACCGCGCGCGCAACTTGAACGTGTCGGACCTCGCGGGCCTCGTGCGCGGCGCCTGACGTTCAGTGGCGCGCGTGCGGAGGCAGCATCCGCAGCAGTTCGTCGCCGTGGAGGACCTCGGCGATCCACTCGACCTCGGCGCGCTCGCTCGCGCGCCACGCATCGCGAGCGGCGTTGCAGGCCGCGAGGTGCGCTTCGACGTTCGACGCGTCGACGCGGACCCCGAAGAGCGGCGCTCGCGGTGACGTTGAACCCGCGAGCAGCGCTTCGAGCTGCTCGAGCACGATTCGGCCCAGCGGCGGCGTGAAGTGCGAGCTGTCGAACCACCACTGCATGCGTGCGCCGTGCTCCGAGTCGCTCGGCATGCGCTCGAGCGCCCACTCGTGGTGCGCCGCGAAGTCGGCGAGCAGGACTCCGCGCCGCGTCGCGACGCCGGCAAGGTCGCGCTTGAGACGCTCGAAGTCGTCCCACAGCCCCAGTTGCTGCATGCATTCGAGCTGCAGCGCGTGTTTGGGATGAACCGCGAGCACGACGCGCGTCTGCTTCGCCTGCGCGCGCTCGATGAAGCGCTCGAGCTCGACGATGCGGTCCGCGCCGTACTCGAACCCCAGATACGTGCCCGGGTTCGCGAGGTACACGCGCATAAGGTGCTGCGCGGTGTCCTCGCGGTAGCGATGGTCCGGCGGCAGCTTGCGGCGATCGACTCCGTTGCGGCCGAAGCGCGTCGCGCCGTCGGCTTCGGCTCGCAGGACTCCGAACGCGCGTTCGAGCTCGTGCAAGCTGAGCAGCTCGGCCTCGTCCTCGTCGAAGTGCTCGAGCGGGTCGAACCCGTCCTCGGCCGCGAAATGCGAGCGCTCGAAGTCGAAGTTCTTCTTGCGCGCCGCCGACATGCAGTGCAAATCGACGAACAGCACGATCAGCGGCACGTGCGCGCGGTCGAGCGCGTGCTCCGCGACTCGCAGCAGCTCCCACAGGTTCGTGTCCATCAGCCCGAGGTTCGCCGTCTGCCCGCCGAGCAAGCCGTACGCGTCGGTGTCGTAGCCGAGCGCGACGCGCGACGAACCGATCAACACCGAATCCCAGCGCCGGCTCTCGAGCAACTGCGCGCGCCCGCGTCGGCTTCCGAGGTCGCGGTAGACGTGCGTCGCTTCGCCTTCGCCCTTGCCATGCGTGCCCTCGGGATCGACGACGTACAAGAACGCCGACACCGCCGCCATGACCGCCACGAGGAGGCTGCTCGCGACGAGTCCGTAGCGCCGGTAGGCGCGCGGCGGCTCAGAAGCGGAAGTAGAGGAACTCACTGGCTCGATGGAGGCTGAGGATCGAAAGCGACGCGATCACGGCGATAGCGACGGCCCAGGCAACGGTCGGCCGCCACACGAGCCAGGCGCGCGTGGGTTCGCGCCCGACCAGGCGCTCGCCGTCGACGATGGGGCGTTCGCGCGCGAAGAATTCGGCGGTGTTCGGCGCTGCGATGCACAGCAGACCCGTCGCGAGGATCCACAGTCCCGGCGCCGTGCGCCCCACGGCCGACGCGAGCGAGAATCCGTTCGCGCCCGACATTGCGCCCAGCATGCGCCACGCGGCGTCGAAGCTCTCGGCGCGGAAGAAGACCCACGCGACGACGACCGAGAGCATCGTCACGCTCCACGAAAGCGCGACGGCGAGCCGCGCGGGCAAGGCCGGAAGCTGGGCGCGCTCGACGAACTTGCGCCACATCTGGTGGACGACGAGGTACGCACCGTGCAGCCCGCCCCACGCGACGAAGGTCCAACCGGCGCCGTGCCACAGCCCGCCAATCAACATCGTCGCGAGCAGGTTGACGTAACGCCGCGTCGCGCCGCGCCGGTTGCCGCCGAGCGGGATGTAGAGGTAGTCGCGCAGGAAGCGCGACAACGTGATGTGCCAGCGACGCCAGAAGTCGGCGATGTCGAGCGCCTTGTACGGGCTGTCGAAGTTGAGCGGCAAGCGCACTCCGAACATGCGCGCGGCTCCGATCGCCATGTCCGAATACCCCGAGAAATCCAAGTACAGCTGGAGCGTGTAGGCCAGCGCCGCGATCCACGCTTCCGCGAAGGTCGGCTGGCCGCCGTTGAGCGCGTAGTCGAAGGTCGGACGCGCGTACACCGCGACGTTGTCCGCGAGCGCGACCTTCTTGAACAGGCCGACGAAGAAGTAGCTCGCCCCCACCGTCAGATCGTCCGCGCGCGGACGGAACGTGCTCGCGTCGCGGAACTGCGGCAGCACCTCGGCATGGTGCACGATCGGCCCGGCGATCAACTGCGGGAAGAACGTGACGAACAGGCAGTACTCGAGAAAGCCGTGCTGCTCGTCGTGGATCTGGAAGCGATAGGAGTCGACGAGGTAGGCGATCTGCTGGAACGTGAAGAACGAGATCGCGAGCGGGAGGACGACGTCGCCGAAGCTCCACTCGGTTCCCGCCAGCGCGTTCACCGTGCTCGCGAAGAAGCCGGCGTACTTGTAGTAGGCGATCAGCGCGAGGTTGGCGACGAGGCCGAACACGAACCAGGGGCGCCGCCGGGGCGCGCCGCGCGGTGTGCGCGCGAGTTCGCGTCCGAGCACGAAGTTCCCCGCCATCGACGCGCCGAGCAGCGCGACGTGCTCGGGGTTCCACCAGCCGTAGAAGCACAGGCTCGCGAGCACGAGGAACGCGACGGCGCCGCGGCGGCCGAGCCAGCGCGACGCGGCGAAGCAGCCGATCAGTGTCAGCGGCAGGAACAGGAGAACGAACGTGTAGCTGTTGAAGAGCACGCGAGTCGTTCGTTCAGAGGGGCTGCGCCGCGCGAAGGGCGCTGCAGGGACATCTTTTCGTAGTCGGAAGCGGTTCGGCTGAAGCGCGCGGGGCGCGACAGGCTCGCCCTTGTCCCGGCGGCGTGCAAGTCGCTTCACGATCGCCCGAGCTACCGGAGCGGCCGCGCGCGCTCAACTCGCCGCGGCGATCCCCGTTGGCTGCGTGCGCGCGAGGGCGCGCCAACTCCACGCGAGGAGCACGACGGCGATGCACGCCGACCACGGCGGAAGGTAGTGCGCGAACCACAACCAGCCGATCAACGCCGTGGGCGCGAGGGGCGCGACGACCGCGAGCACGCGCCGGAACCACGACGTCGAGCGCAGGTTCTCGCGCACCCAGCTCGGGACCCGCTCGAAGGGCACGAACGCGAGGGTGAGGATCCACAGCGACGCGTAGGGCCCCGTGTCCATCGTCATCCAGTTCACCACGTGGTTCACGGTGACCGCGGGCACGAAGAACCACGCCAGCCGCGGCCAGAGGAGGATCAGCGGAAAGGTGATCTGCACCGTGAGCGCGAACACGCTGAAGATCGTCATGCGCACGGCCCCGCCCGCGACCCAGGGCGACCACGGCCGATCGAACTCGGACAGGAAGCTCATCAGCGTGTAGCCGTTCGCCCACCGCGGACCCGCGAGGACCAACTTCGAGAGACCGGCGCAGCCATAGCCGATGGCGAGCGACACTTGCGTGCAGCGGATCGGAAAGCGCGCGAACTCGCTGAGTCCGCTCGCCGCGCCCTGCTCGGGCGCGCCGCGCCACTTGCGAACGAGGGCGGCGATCCAAGCGTCCAACGAGAGCCGCGCCCCGATCGGTCCAAGCGGAAGCGCCAGCACCGTGAAGGCGAGCGCGACCTTCTCGTGGTGCACCTTCTCGAACGAGTACACCATCGCCGCCTCGAAGAGCAGCACGAGGCCCGCGACGGCGCAGCTCAGGTTCGAGAACAGGCCGACCAGCCCACAGAGCGCGGCGATTCCGCCGACGAGGAGGATCTGCTCGGCGAGCTCCGGCGCGATCGGTCGGAGCCCGAGCGTCGAGACGAGGAAGATCGGGTTCCACTGCGCTCCCTCGGCGCCGGAGTGCGCGAGCCGGCAGCCGTTCAAGAGCGCCGGCGTGTAGGCGCGGAGCTCGACGAACACCAGCGCCATGACGAGCATGCGAAACGCGGCGAGCCGCGCGAGCGGCGCGGGCCGGAACCAGAAGCGCTGCCAGGCCTCAACGAAGCGCACGCGCAGCCTCCTCGGGATGGACGAACATCACCTGGCGCGGGATGTCGACGGGACCGTCCGGTGTCATGCGCCGGCGCCGGCAGATGTCCGCGATGCCGAGCAAGCGCGCGTTCGGGTGCGCCGCGTTCCACTCGGCGAGAAAGCGCGCGCGGCGTCCGTCGGCGTCGTGGATGAACGGCTGCAGCGCGCGTTCGTTCTCGTACTTGCCGTAGGCGCCGCCCGGAGGCGCGAGCGGACGCCACGAGCCGCTCGGCGCGAGCCCCACGAACTCGTGGCGGTACGACAGCGAATCGCGGAACGACAGACGCGTGTACATCGAAAAGCCGATGAACGGCCAGCCCTTCGAGTGCGGGATCGCGGCGGCTGTGAGCTGCAGCGCGACCATGCAGAACAGCGCGGCGCCCAAGAAGCTCTTCCACGTCGCACGCAGGCTTCGGTGACGCCGCCAGGCGAGGAGCACGGCGCCCCCCATCACGGCCAGCGCGGGCATTCCGAGCAGCAACGCGAGCGTTTTCGCCTCGAGCGTTTCGGGATAGGCGACGTCGACTTCGAACGCGACCGGCGGCGAGCGGCGCAACGCGCGATCGAAGGCGATCACGCGCACGCTTTGTCGGCCGGGCCGGGCGAATTCGATGCGCGCCGGCGCCCCCTCGAGCGGAAGCCAGCGGAAACGCGTCGCGTCGCGCCACATCCAGCGCACGCCCTCCGCGGGTTCGAACGCGATCTCGAGCGACTCGCCGAACCCGAGCGCGATCGCTCCATCGGCGCGCGGAGTCCGTCCGACGGCGCGCACCTCGCCTAGGCGCGGCCGCTCGAGCGCGTCGAGAGCGACGACGTGCGCGCCGCCGGAGTGCGCGACCTCGATGCGGCCGTCCGCGCGCGCCGTCAGCGCCGAGTAGGGCGGCGCGGGGAGCTCGACGTCGAGTTCGCTCCACAGGAACTGGCGCGTCTCGACCGCGTACAGCGCGCTGCTCGTGAGCAACCAGATGCGCTCGCTGTCCGCGACGGCGACCCCGACCGGTTCGCCGGGGGGCGGCGTTCCACCGTCGAAGTCGACGCGGTCGAGCACGTCGCAGTCGTCCGCGGCCATGAACAGGCCGCCTTGCGCCGCGACGTACACCGTCCCGGCCGCGTCTCGGACCAGAGCGTGCGCGCGCCCGGGCTCGCGACCCGGCAAGCTTCGCAGCTCGCTCGCGCGGCCGCCTTCGACGCGCACGACGGCGCCGCTCGGAGCGATCTCGTACTCCGCCGGAGGTCGGAGTTCGAGTCCCTGTCGCGGCGCCCAGCACGCGACAACAACCACTGCGAACGTAGCGAGCACTCGCAGAGATTAGCGAAAGCGCGCGAGCGTGCCTCGGGCCGCTCGACACGGGGACGGAGCGTCGCCTCTCAGTGCGCGACGCGCTCGCTCGGCCGCACCGCCGCGCGCACGACGGCCGCGCGGCGCAACAGCACGAACTCGATCGCGCGGTCGATCGCGTCGTGGTCGAGCAGACGGTGCAGGTCCGCCACGGATTGGAGCGGGCGCCCGTCGCAGCGCACGAGCACGTCGCCGACCTGCAAACCCGCCGACTCGGCCGGCCCGCCGCGCGCCACCTCGCGCACGACGACGCCACGCGGCGACGGCAGATCGAGCTCCTTCGCGCGCTCCGCCGGCAGCGCCACCTCCTCGGCCGCGATTCCGAGCCGCGCGCGACGCACCCGGCCGTGCGCGAGAACCTGGCGGATCACGAACGACGCCGTGTTCGACGGCACCGCGAAGCTCACGCCCTGGCCGCCGAGCACGATGGCCGTGTTGATGCCGATCACGCGCGCCTCCGAGTCGAGGAGCGGCCCGCCGGAATTGCCGGGATTCAGCGGCGCATCGGTTTGAAGCACGCCCTCGATCGCGCGGCCGGTCTGCGAGCGAAGGGTGCGGCCCAGCGCGCTCACGATGCCGAGCGTGACCGTGTGCGTGAGCCCGAACGGCGAGCCGACCGCAATGGCGAAATCCCCCACGCGCACGGCGTTCGAATCGCCGAGCTCGACGTGCGGCAGGTCCGCGCTCGCGTCGAGGGCGAGCAGCGCGAGGTCGGTCTCGGGATCGTCCCCGACGAGGTCGGCGAGCATGGTGCGGCCGTCCGCGAGCTCGACCTCGACTCCCGCGCTTCCGTGCACGACGTGGCTGTTCGTGAGCGCGTAGCCGCCCGGCGCGATCAACACGCCCGAACCGTGCGCCAGCGCTCCGCGCCGCCGCCCGCCGTCCCGGATCGCGCGGACGTGCAACACGCTCGGACCGGCCGCTCGAACCACACCCGCAACTTCGTCCGCGAATCCTCGCAAGGCTCCCATGGGCGAAGCGTGTGGACCACGCAGAGCAACAGTTCAAGCGCGGCCAGCCGCCGCGCAGCTCAGCGCGCGACGATCGGCGTGGGCTTCAGATCCTCGTCGACCGCGACCAGCGTCACGCGCCCTTCGGTGACGTGGACGATCTTGTCGCGGTCGCGCGAACGCTGCGCCCAGACCGAAACGCCAACCGTGATCGAGGTGCGTCCGACGCGCAGCGTGTCGGTGAAGAACGACACCAAATCGCCGACGAAAACGGGCTGCTTGAACTCGACCTGGTCGAAGGAAACGGTCACCAGCTTGCCCGGGTGGTAAAGGTGCGCCTCGGTCGCCGCCGCCAAGTCGATGTGCGAGAGGATCACGCCGCCGAAGATCGTCCCGAGCGCGTTGGTGTCGCGCGGCATCATCACCTGCCGGATCGAGGGCTGCTTTCCGGTCGGGTAGATGTAGATCCGCTCGTCGCGCACTTTGTCGCTCATCGATGCACCTTGGCGGCGTCACACGGCCTCGAGCGAGCGTTCGGCCCAGGCCTTCACGCGCCGCTCGAGCTCCGGGGTCTTGCCGCGGAAGAAGTGGTCGACGCCTTCGATGACGTCGAGTTCGAAGTTGTTTCCGAGCGCGCCGATGCGCTCGTCGAAATCCGCCGGCGTGCCGAACTCGTCGTTCTCCGCGAGCAGGATGTGCGTGGGTTGGCGCAGTTCGCGCACGAACGTGCAATCGAAGGCCTTGCTGGGCAGCGCGACGAGAAGCACGCGGCGAATCCGCGCTTCGCGGCGCGCCAGGGATCCGACGGTGCGCGAGCCGAAGGAGAAGCCCGCCGCCCACAGCGGGACGCCGGGGAACTCGCGCTCGAGGTGGTCGAGCGCGGCCACGACGTCGCCCTCTTCACCGCCTTGGCCGTCGTGCTCGCCCTCGCTCTTCCCGGCGCCGCGGAAGTTGAAGCGCAGCGCCGCGAGCCCGGCGTGCTGCAGCCCGCGCGCGGTGCGAAACACGACGTTGTTGTCCATCGTCCCGCCGAACAGCGGGTGCGGATGGCACACGACGGCGGCCGCGCGCGGCGCCGCGTCCCCCGCCGGACGCCAGAGCTTGGCCTCGAGCCGTCCCGCCGGACCTTGGATGAAAAGCGACATGCAGCGCCGTAGCTTAGCCGCCGTGCTGCGTCGAATCCTCGTGCTCCTGCGCGCGCGCCTCGCCGCACAGCGCGAGGGCAGCGCGCTGCCGGTCGCTCCGTTGCTCATGCTCGGCTTCGTGTCGGGCGTCGCGTGCCTGTTCGTTCGCGACGGCACGCCCCCGTTCGCCTACGGAGTCGGCGCGCTCACGGTCGCCGCCGCGCTGATCGCCGTGCCGCTGCTCGGGGACCTCGGCGCGCTGCTCTCGGCCGACGAAACCGGCGACTGGGTGCGCGCGCTGCCCGTGCGCGGCCTCGAGATCCACGCGGCGCGCGCGCTGCATCTGGTGCTCGCGCTCGCGGTGCTCAGCACCGGAGTGCTCGCGCCGGCCGTCGCCTTGGCGCCACCGGAATTCGATGCGTGGATGCGCGTGAAGCTCTTCCTGCTCGGACAGGGCCAGGCGATGAGCCTCGCCGCCGCGCTGCTCCTCGCCCAAACCGTGCTCCGCGGCCGCGCTCACGCGTTCCTCGTCGCACTGCAGACCGCGCTGTTCGTGTTGGTGCTGGTCGGTTCGGTGGTCGGACTCGAGTTCGTGCCGCGCATGCGCGAGTGGACCCACATCGGCGCGGTCGACGGTTTGCGCTACTACCCGCCGGCCTGGTTCGCGGCGCCGCTCGCGAGCGCGGAGCAGCACGGACTCTGGCGTCTCGCGCCGATCGCGTGCAGCCTGCTCGCACTCGCGGCGGTGCTCGGCGTTCCCGCTCCGCCGCCCGCGACCGCGAACGCGGGCTCGACGCTCGTCGGCGCGTTCCTCGCGCCTTTGCGCCGCTCGCTCGCGCGCGTGTGGGTGCGCGGCCGCGAGCGCGCGAGCTACGAGTTCGTCTTCGACGCCCTTCCCAAGGAGCGCGAATTCGTGCTCCGCGCGTATCCGCTGCTCGCCGTTCCGCTCGGCTTCCTCGTGCTCGGCGCGCAGAGCGAAACCCAGGCGCCGAAGGAATCGCTGCTCGCTCTGCTGCTGTTCATTCCGGGCGCCTACGCGCCACTGCTCGCCGCGCACACGCCCGGTTCGAACTCGCACCGCGCGCGCTGGATCCTCGACACGGCGCCCGTCGAGCGCGGCGAGGTCGAGAACGGAGTGCTCAAGGCCGTCGCCGCGCGCTTCGTGGCGCCGCTGTACCTCGTGCTCGTCGCGCTCGGCTGCCTGCAGGGCCATTGGGAGCTCACGTTGCAGCTCGTCTTGCCGGCGTTCTTGTGCTGCGTGATCGCGCTGCGCGCGACGTGGCGCTCGTTCGTCGTCGACGCGCCGCTCTCGACGCCGCACGAGCAGCTCTACATCAACAACGACTGGCTCGGCGCGCTCGCCGTGCTCGCGATCGTGCTGCTGCTGTTCGCGCTCGGCGCCACGCGCTTCATCACGTCGTGGCCCGCGAGCCTGGTCGCGACGGCGGCGTTGCTGGCGTTCGAGCGCGTGCTCGACCGGCGCATGGCGCGTGGCGAGCTTCAGCCCACGGCGTAGGGATCGCCCTCGCGGCGCATCCACTCGTCGAGCCGCGCGCGAAGGCTGTCGAGCGTCGCGGCGTGCGCTCCGCTCTCCGCGAGGTTGACGAGCTCGAACGGATCGCTCTCGAGGTCGTACAACTCCTCCGCGGGCCGATTCACGAGCCGGCGCATGCGATCGCGAAGCGCCGCGTCCTCCTTCGCGGCCTTGATCCACGACTTCCACGTCTCGCTGTGGTCGAGCACGTTGTTCGCGAAGGTCCCCTCGGGCCGGATGTTGCGGATGTACTTGAAGCGCCCGTCGCGCAGCGAGCGCGCGGGCGTCGGCTCGCCGACGAGGTGCTGCGTGTGCTGTCCGACGATGAACTCGCGCCACGCCGGCTGTTCGCCGCGCAACAACGGCAAGAGCGAGCGGCCGTCGAACGCGCGCGGGCTCGTCGCTCCGAACATGTCGACCGCCGTGGGCAGCACGTCGATCAAGCTGACGAATTCGGTTCGCACGCCGCCGGCCGCGAGCGCCGCCGGCCAAAGCGCAACGAACGGCAGGTTGATGCCAGCTTCGTAGAGCGTGGTCTTTCCGAACGGGAACGGCTGGCCGTTGTCGCTGCTGAACAGCACGAGCGAATCCTGCGCGAGCCCCTTCGCGTCGAGCACCTCGAGCAGCGCTCCGACGTTTCGATCGAGGCGCCAGATCGCGTCGTAGTACGTGGCGAGCTCGGCGCGCGTCGCGGGCGTGTCGTGCAGATGCGGCGGCATCGTGAGCGCGTTCGGATCGTGCGGAACCGGCGCGCCCTCGTACGAGGGGTCCTCGAACGGGCCGCGGAACGGCCGATGCGGGTCCTTCAAGTTCACGACGACCGCCATGCGCCGGCCCTCGAAGGCGCCGAGCATCTCTTCGAACGCGGCTTTCACCGCCGCGACTTCGCGCGTGTCCGCCACGCGCTTCGGACGCACCCAACGCTCGAACTTGAAGCGCTCGACCGGCTTCGTGTTGAGCTTGCCGATCATCCCGGTGGCGCAGAGTTCGGGCTTCAAGAGCTCGGTCCACGTCGGCGCATCGGGGCGCACGGGATCGAAGCCGAGCGCGCCGTTGTGGTGCGGCATCAAGCCCGTGTAGAGCGCCGAGCGAGACGGCTTGCACACGCCGACCGGCGTGTAGGCGCGCTCGAAGCGCACGCCCTGGCCCGCGAGCTTGTCGATGTTCGGCGTGTGCACGTCGCGGTTGCCGTAGCACCCGACGTCGATGCGGCTGTGGTCGTCCGAGATGAACACGAACAAGTGCCGCGGCGTCGCGGGCGCTCGGGGCTCGCTCGTGCGCGGCTCGTCGTCGGAAACGGGCGGCGTCTCCGGCGTCGCGCACGCCGCCAGCGACGCGGCGCCGACCGCGGCGAGCAAATCCCGGCGTGTGAGCGCCGCATTCCAGGCTTGAGCGCGCTCTTCGAGCAGGTTCTCGGACATGGCGGCGGATGGTCGCGAACTCAGACCCAATCCGCCAGCGCGGGATCCTTGCGGCGTTCCATCCACTCGCGCAGCCGCGCGCGCATCGACGCGAGCCGCTCGGAGTGCTCCGACGCCGCGGCGAGGTTGTGGAGCTCGTGCGGATCGCGCTCGAGGTCGTAGAGCTCCTCCGCGGGCCGGTACAGATACGCCTGCATCCGCGCCTTGATGCGCTCGTCGCTCGCCGCCGCCTCCGCGCCGGATTCCCAGGTGAGCGTGTGGTTGACGATGTTGCTCACCACCGCGGTTTCGGGCGAGAAATTGCGGATGTACTTGAAGCGCCGAGTGTGCAGCGCGCGCGCCGGCGTCGAGCTCTCGCGGTTGTTCTCGGTCTGCATGCTCACGAACTCGTCTCGCGCCGCAGCGTCCTCGCCGCGGAGCAGCGGTTGGAGCGCCGCGCCGTCGCACGCGTGCGGCGCCGCGTCGAACAACGCGAGCGCCGTCGGCAGCAGGTCGAGCTGGCTCACGAAAGCACTGCTTCGTACGCCCGCGCGAACGCCCGGGCCCGCGACGACGAGCGGCATCCGCACGCCCGGCTCGTACAGCGTCGCCTTCGCGAACGGAAACGCCGCTCCGTTGTCGCTCGTGAACACGACCAGCGTGTCGTCCTCGCGGCCCGCCGCGCGCAGCGCCTCGAGCACCTCGCCGACCGTTCGATCGAGCCGCGCGATGCAATCGTAGTAGCGCGCAAGCTCCACTCGCGCGCCCGGCGTGTCCCAAAGAAACGGCGGCACGACGACGCCCTCGGGATCCGTGACGGGCTTCGGCGGCGCCTCTTCCTCGAAGGGCCGGTGCGGATCGACGAGCGCGAGCACAGCCGCAAAGCGCCGCTCACCCGCGCGCTCCAGGAACGTCGCGAATTCGCGCCGCCAAACCTCGCTCGCGCGCCGGCTCGACATGTCGCGCGCCTTCACGAGGTGCTCGAAGGGAAACTGCTCGAGCGGGTCGACGTCGAGCTTGCCGATCATCGCCGTCGCGACGCCGGCCTCGTTCAGGAGCTGCGGCCACGTCGCCACGCCCGCCGAGATCGGTCCGAAGCCGAGCGCGCCGTGCCCGGTCGGATAGAGGCCCGTGTACAGGCTCGAGCGCGACGGCTGGCACACACCGACGGCGGTGTACGCCCAGTCGAAGGTCGTCCCGCGAGCCGCGAGCGCGTCGAGGCTCGGCGTTCGAGCATTCCGCGACCCGTAGCAACCCAGATCGATCCCGCTGAGGTCGTCGGCGAGCAGCACGAGCAGGTTGCGCGCTTTCGGCGCTTCGCGCGGCGTCGCACGCGGTTCTTCGCGCGGCGTTTTGGAGCTCGACGCGCACGCGGCCAGCGTCGCGAGCGGCGCCGCCGCCAGAAATTGCCTGCGATCGAGTGCGGCGCGGCGCGGAGAGTTCATTGCGCGCAGTGTCGCCTCGCCGCGCGCGCGCTCCAAGAGCAACTTGGACGCCGGGCACGCGGGCGAAGGGCTCACTCGAACTCTCGGCGATCGATTCCGAGCGCCTTCAAGCGCGAGGTGAGCGTCGTCGGCGGCAGGCCGAGGCGCTGCGCTGCGCCGTCGGCGCCGAAGATGCGACCCTTGGTGGCGCGCAGTGTGTCGACGAGCAATCTGCGCTCGAGCTCCTTGAGATCGGCGAGGGTGGTGGGCGCAACCGCGGCGCTGTGCGGCTCGAGCGAACCAGCGGAGGCGCGCTTCGGCCCGCGTCGGGCCCGCGGCAGGTCGAACTGCAGGGCGCCGCGGCCCGAGACGATCACGGCGCGCTCGACCGCGTTCTGAAGTTCGCGCACATTGCCCGGCCAGTCGTGCTGCAAGAGTTGCTCGACGGCGGCCATCCCGAGGCGCGGCGGCGTGCGCTTCAGCTTGCGCGCCGTGCGTTCGATGAAGTGCGCCGCCAGCGCACGCAGGTCGTCGGGGCGCTCGCGTAGCGGGGGCACTTCGATGGGGAACACGCTGAGACGGTAGTAGAGGTCCTGGCGGAATCGGCCGGCGTCGACTTCGGCTTTCAGATCGCGGTTCGTCGCCGCGACAACCCGCACGTCGACTGTGCGCGTGCGCGTGTCGCCGACGCGTTCGAATTCACCCTCCTGCAGCACGCGCAGCAGCTTGGCCTGCATCGCGAGAGGCGTCTCGCCGATCTCGTCGAGGAACAGGGTGCCGCCTCCCGCGAGTTCGAAGCGCCCGAGCCTGTCCTTCAGCGCGCCCGTGAAGGCGCCGCGCACGTGGCCGAAGAACTCGCTCTCGAACAAGCTCTCGGGCACCGCACCGCAATTCACGCGGATCAGCGCTCTCTTGCTGCGGGAGCTCTGCTCGTGGATCGCGCGGGCGACGAGTTCCTTGCCGACGCCGCTCTCGCCTTGGATCAGCACCGTCGCATCCGTGCCCGCCACGAGCCGGATCTGCTGCTGGACCTTGCGCAACCCCGGGCTCTCTCCCACCAGGTCGCCGGCGCCGATCGCGTCGTTCACCTCCTCGCGCAAGTAGTGGTTCTCCTCCTCGAGTAGGGCGCGCAACCTCGCGATTTCGTCGAAGGCGCGCCGATTCGCGATGCTCACGGCGGCGTGGTCGGCAAACACGCGCAGCCAGTCGAAGTCCGTCTGGCGCAGCTCGCCGCGGTCGAACAACGCGATGACGCCGAGCGTTTCGCCCGCGTACACCAGCGGCTGGCCGGCGAACGTTCGCACGCCCTCGCGCGCAAGCCAGTCGGGATGGGCAACCCACTCCTCGTCGCCGCGTAGTCCGGGCGCGAACAGCCCCTCGCCTGACGTGGCGATGCGCCCGATCTTGCGCACGCCCAGCGGAAAGCGCCGGAAGGCGCCGTCGGTGCGGCTGTAGTCGGCGCCGGCGAATCGCGGGTTGCCGGCGCTCGCAACGAGATGGAGACAGCGGTCCTGGTTGGGGCATTCGGCACGGAACGCGCACTCGCCACACACGTCGCCGGGAGCGATCAGCCACACGCGGGCCAGCGCCACGTGCTCGCACTCGGCTATGCCGCGCACGATGGTGTCGAGGACGATCGAAAGCTCCTGGGCTTTCGCCATCGCGACCATCACCGCCGGAAGGAGGGCGCTGTTCACGTGCACAGCCTGCTACGACAAGTCGTAGTTCCGCCACGAGATTCCGTCTCCTACGACATATCGTAGTCCGGCCGGATGAGCGCTAAGTCGATCTCCTATAGGTTTTTAGAAGAGATCGCTGGCTCGACATTGCTGCGGCACGTCGTGTGCGCAAAGGGCAGTCGCGTCCCGATGTCCGGGCCGCAACCGAAGCACTGCCCTCGATCTCCAAAAGGACCCCGGCCATGAATCGCATCGCTCCGATCGACCCCGCCCAAGCCACCGGCAAGAACCAACAGCTGTTCGCCGCTGTCCAGTCCAAGCTCGGCGTCGTGCCCAACATGATGCGCGTGCTGGGCAACGCGCCGGCCGCGCTCGACGCCTACTTGGGCTTCGGCAACGCGCTTTCGCACGGCGCTTTCGACGGCCGCGTGCGCGAGCAGATCGCGTTGACGGTCGCCGAGAGCAACCTGTGCGGCTATTGCCTGAGCGCACACACCTTCCTCGGCGCCAAGTTCGGCTTGCAGCCGGACGAGATCGAGCACGCGCGCAACGCGGGTTCGAAGGATCCGCGCACCGACGCCGTGCTCAAGCTCGCGCGCAGCGTCGTGCTCAAGCGCGGCGAGTTGAGTGACGCCGACCTCAAAGCGGCGCGCACGGCGGGGCTGGGCGACGCCGAGATCGTCGAGACGGTCGCGAATGTCGCGTTGAACCTGCTCACGAACTACGTCAACCACATTGCGCGCACGGCCGTCGACTTCCCCGAGGTCAAACCGGGCCAGGTCGGGGCGTCGGTGTGACGGACGGCGGCGGCGGGAGCGCGCGACAGCAAGCTCCCGCCCTTGCACGAGAGCTGGAGCTGGAACCATGACGCACAAGTACCTCGACCTCGCCTCGACGCCCGCGGTCCGCGCTGCGCAACGGCATTACTACGGCGGCTCGCCGGAGCTCGGCGACGCGCCCGAGCGTGACTCGCTCGGGGACGACGAGCGGGAGTTCCTCAGCACGCGCGACAGCGTGTACCTGGGCAGCGTCAGCGAAACCGGCTGGCCCTATATCCAGCACCGGGGCGGGAAACCAGGCTTCCTGCAGGTCCTCGACGAGCACACGCTCGGCTTCGCGGACTTCAAGGGCAACCGCCAACTGGTCTCGGCAGGCAATCTCGCGCACAACCCGCGTGTGGCGCTGTTCGCCATGGACTACCCGCAGCGTGCGCGCTTGAAGGTGTGGGGCCACGCCCGAGTGTTCGATGCGCGCGAGCACCCGGAATGGCTCGCGAGGCTCGCCCACCCCGACGAACACGCGCGCATCGAGCGCTTGTTCGTGATCGATGTCGTGGCTTTCGACTGGAACTGCCCCGCGTACATCACGCCGCGCTACACCCGGGCCCCGATTGCGCACGCCACGGCGCCGCTCGAGCAGCGCATCGCCGACCTCGAGGCGCAGCTCGCGGCGGCGCGCGCGCGTTGACCCGACCTCAGATGTCGCGGTCGCGCTCGGTGAGGAAGGTCGCCATGTCGCTCGCGAGCGGGCTGATGACGACGACGCGCTCGCCGGTCGTCGGTTGCGAGAACGCGAGGCGGTGGTGGTGCAGCGCCTGGCGCGGCAATTCGAGCTTGCGGATGTCCTCGGGCGTCAGGTCGCCGTCGTTGTAGCGCTGGAAGTACTCTTCGCCGTAGCCGTAGAGCTTGTCGCCGACGAGCGGGTGCCCGATGGCTTCCATGTGCACGCGGATCTGGTGCTGGCGGCCGGTGAAGAGCTGGCACAGCACGAGCGAGCAGCCGCGGTGCCGGCTGATCACGCGCCACGCCGTTTTCGCTTCGTCGCCGTCGATGCGGCACGCCATCTTGAGGCCGATCGTGCTGCCACGCGCGGAACCGATGGGCAGCTCGCACACGCCGCTCTCGCTCGTCGGATGGCCCTGCACGATCGCGAGGTACTCCTTCTCGACTTCGTGCTCCTCGAACTGCCGCCGCACCTCGGAGTGCGCGAGCGGGTGCAGGCCGATGAGCACGATGCCGCTCGTTTCGCGGTCGATGCGGTGGCACAGCCGCGGCCGCACGCTGCGCGCGAGCTTGTCGGCGCCGTAGCGCGCGTGGACGCGCTGGATCACGGTGTCGCTCAGGTGCCGGCCCGACGGGTGCACGGGCAGCATCGGCGGCTTGTCGACCGCAAGCACGTCGGCGTCCTCGTAGAGGTGCGTGAGGTCGTCCTCGATCGATGGCCGCACGTCGATGCGCAAGCCCTCGGGCACGACGACCACGACGCGGCTCTTGTCGCGCAGCCAGCGCCCCGACTTGAACTCCTGCATCAACTCGCCGCTGCCGCGCGGCTTGTCCGGCGTCGTGAAATCGACGTAGACGTAGCCTTCCGAAATCAAGTTCTGGATCGAGTTGCGCGAACGCCACGGCATGTGCAGCGCGAGGAAGCGGTCGAGGCGGATCTCGACCTCCTCGGCGCGCATCTGCAAATCGCTCGCGCGCACGATCAGCTCGACCTTCTCCAGCGGTTTGGAGAGGTCGCGGTCTTTCGGAAGCAGGCGCATGCGACCGACCAGTGTACGGGCCCGGGCGCGAGCGCCTCGCCATGGGGCCGCCTGGGGCCCGCAGGCCGTCTCAGGCGCGTTTCGAGCGGCGCTTCGAGGGCCGCTGCGACCGCCGCTTCGACGCCTTCTTGCGCCGCGCTCCGCTCGTCTTCGCGCTCGCTTTCGCGTTCGTCTTTCGGGCCGGCGCCTTCGACGCCTCGCTCGCTCCGCGGTGCGCGGTCAGCTTGCGGTACATCGTGCTCTTGCCGATTCTCAGCAGCTTCGAGGCGGCGAGGATGTCGCCGCCCGACTCCTCCAGCGCGCGCTCGAGCGCCATGAGTTCGTAGCGCTCCAGACTCACCGGTTCCTTGGTGATGAGGAACTCCGACTCCACCGTCAGCGCGCCGCGGTGGCCCGGCGCTCGGCGCGGGATGCCGAGCGCGCGCATGCGGCGGTAGATCGAGCTCTTGGTCAGTCCGAGCAGCTTCGCCGCCGCCAGCACGTCGCCGCCCGATTCGTGCAGCCCGCGTTGGATCGCCATGCGCTCGTAGTGATCGAGGCTCAACGTCGGCGAGCCGCCGGCGCCGCCACGCTTGACGCCAACGGCCCTAGCGCCGGCGGTCTTCGCCGCAGTCGGCGCCGTCGATGCGATCCGAGTGAGCGCGCGCACGGCGGCCGCTCGCGTCGCTTCGCGCGCGGCCGCAACGGGGCGGGTGGCGAGTTCGGATCCAGCCCGAAGCGCCTCCCTCAACGCCTCCAACGTCGATTGGCGGACGCTGTCCGCGAGGTCGTGGGCGAGCTCGCGGATGCGAGCCTCGATTTTGGTATGGCGCACGGCTTTCGACATTGCAGGATTGCGCATTCCCCCATGGCAGGTGTCAAGCGCGAGACTGGCGCCAAATGCCTTGGGAGGAGTGGAATTTCACCACTACCTACTTTCGCCATCGAAGTTCATGGCGACATTTCGTCGCTCGGCTGGCACAGAACGGCATGAACGACGCCTCGAAATTCCCAGAGCTGTTCGAGCACTCAGCATGGGTGCGCGCCCTCGCCTTGCGCCTGTGCAACGACTCCCACGCGGCGGACGACGTCGCGCAAGAGGTTTGGTTCCGAGCTCTGCGCCGGCCCGTGAGCGCGCGGTCCGCGCGAGAGTGGCTCGGCGGGATTGTTCGACACGTTGCGGCGCGACGCCGCACGAGCGAGGCGGGCCGAGCGTTGCGCGAGCGGCGCGCGGCGCGGCCCGAGGCCGTTCCGAGCCCGGCGGAGTTGCTCGCCGAGGCCGAACTTCAGCGCAAGATCCTCGCGGCAGTCGCGGAGTTGCCCGACCCGCAGCGCGTGGTCGTGCTGCTCCGCTATTACGAGGGTGCGAGTGCGGAAGAGATCGCGAAACGGCTCGGCGCGCCGAGTTCGACGATCCGCAACCGCCTCGCGCGCGCGCTCGAGCGGCTTCGCGAGCGCTTGGACGGCGAGTACGGAACCCGTTCGACGTGGACGGCGATCGCGGCGCCGTCGATGGCCTGGCAGACGAGCCTCGCGACAGCAGGAGCAGGGATGAGTGCAAAGGCATTGACGGCCGCGGGGCTCGTCGCGGCGAGCGTCGCAGCGTTCGTGTGGATCGCGCGTGAGCCGACAGGCTCGAACGCGAAGGACGAATTGCAGGGCGCGCGGCCGCTCGCAACTTCGACAACCGAGACCTCCGACGCCGAAACGGTGCTCCCTTCGGAGACGGGCAAAGTCGAAGTCGGCCGACACGCGACGATGGCGCCGACCACGGCGCCGCGCTTCGAGCAGCTCCTTGTTCACGGCACGCTCCACGGCCTGTCGTCCGTCGAGCCGAACGTCTCGAGCTTGCGTTTCCTGGACGAGCACGGCGGGTCGCGCCCAGCGAGTCTGGGGGCGGACGGCGCGTATTCGAGCTTCGGGCTGGCGCCCGGCGCGTGGCGGGTTTGGGGCCATTTCCGCGGGTTTCGGCCGCTGGACGTCGAGATCGAACTCGACGGAAGCGCCGAACGCGTGCAGCGCGATTTCACTCTCGTTCCCGCGCACGTGATCGCGGTGAAGTTCCTCGACTTCGCCACGGGTGAACGCCTCGAGTTTCCGCCCTTCGATCCGATCGGCGACGGGCTGGGGGTCGTGGTCAGCGAGCACCCGCTCGCGCGCGCGACGGGGATCGGAAGCCGCCGGCCGCTGGGAGGCGAGTTCGCGGAGTACCGGGCTCTGTCGGGCAGTTCTGCGAGCCTCGGCTTGCCAGCGGGGAGCAGCGGCCGCCTCACGGTCTTCGCGCCGCCGCCGCTGCTCGCACACGCGGTGCTGCGCGAGTGCGTGCTCGAAAGTCGCCCGATCGACGGGAGTGAGACGGAACTGGTGTTCTCGCTCGACCGCGCGCGCCTCGAAGCCTCGCTGTCGTCGCTCGTCGTGCGTTGTGTCGACGCGCGAAACGGTGCGGCGATTCCGCGGTGCCGCGTGGAGCTGGGCTTCGACGACGGCAGCGGCGAACGTGTGGAGACGGACGCGGAAGGTCGAGCGCGGCTCGAGCGGCTCGCGCCCGGCATGCGCGAACTCAGCGTCTGGGCGACCGGCTTCGCAGGCGTACACCGCTCGCTGCGCCTCGCGCCGGGCGAGACGCTCGACCTCGGCGTGTTGGAACTCCATCCGCCCGTGCGCGTTCGCGGCCGCGTGCTCGCACCCGACGGCGCGCCCGCGTCCGCCCAGCTCGCGTACACGGTCGTCGGCCGCGAGGGGCTCCCCATCGACGCGCTGACGAAGTTCAGCACTGGGGCCGCGTCCGACGGCGAGTTCGACCTGAAGCACGTCGAGCGGGGTCGCCTGCGACTCGTCGCGTCCGCCGAGGGTTTCGCGACGAGTTGGATCGAGTTCGAAGCGGGCGGAGTCGAAGTGAACGAGCTCGAGCTTCGCCTGCAGCACGGCTTCGAAGTTCGAGTCGAACTGCCGCGCGGCGTGCTCGCGAACGCCCACGTCCAGCTTCGCGACGCGCACGGAGTCACGCTGCACATCGACCGGGTTCAAGCGCCGAATCCACTGCGGTGGACGCTCGCGCCCGGCGCCTACGAGCTGAGTCGAATCGTCGACGACTTCGTCGCCGCGACGCAGCACTTCGTCGTCGAGGACCGGGCGCTTTCGGTGGAGCTCGTGACGCCGTGAACACGCTTCGCAGCAAAAAGCCTGTCGCGCTCGCGGCCGCACTCTCGGCCGTGCTCGGTTTGCTCGCGTGGTTCGCCTTTGCAGGCGACGACGGCGCGCCCACGAACGCGAGTTCCAGCGCTGCGGCGCACGGAAACAAAGCACCGCCCGAGTTGGTGGCAGAGCCCGAACCAACGACCGCGCCCGCGAGTCCATCCGCGGACAGCGCGCTCGACGTTCCTTCGACGCCTGCAACGCCCATCGAGAGCCCCGTCGAGGACGCAGTCGACGCCCCCATCGAGACGCGAGCATCGGCGCTGCTGCCGCGCGTCACGCTCTACGGCGTCGTCCGCTCCGATCCTTCGCGCCCGCGCTTCGATTCGCCGCCCCACCTCTCGGTTTGCAACGCCATGGGCGAGCGAGCCACGACGACGTGCGCCAAGGACGGCGCCTACTCGGTTCCGAATCTCGAACCTGGCCAGCACTGGGTCACAGCGACGGCTTCGATGAACGGCTCCGCGTTCACGACCGTCGAACTGCGCGGCGACGTCGAGTCGCAGCGCTTGGATTTGGCGCTCGAGCTTCCGTCGCAGTTGCTCGTCAAGCTCGTAGGCCGCGACGGTTCGCCCCTTGCGCCTCATGTTCCGTTCGACCTGCTCGCCGCTGCAACGCTCGAGGCGCCGGGTGCATGGCTCGAGGCCCCGCGCGGGAGCGTGAACCACGAATCCGCGGCCAGCCACTTCTGGCGCAACGACTTGTTCGGGTTGCAGCTCCCCGCGGAGTACCTCGGCCGCCTGGAGTCGCGTCACGCCCCGCCGCTGTGGATCAGCCTCGTGCACTTCCAACGCGTGGTTGCTGCGCAGCGCATCGAAGCTGGGGCGGAGGAAGTCGAGTTCGTCCTCGATGCGGAATCGCCGCTGCTCGCGACGGCTTCGGTTCGCGGCCGAGTCGTCGATGCCCTGACGAAGGCTCCAGTCGGTTCCGCTACGGTTCAAACGACGACGGGCGGCTCGTCGCGACTCGGCAACGCCGTTTCGCAGGGTGAGTTCGATTTGGACGAGTTGCCGCCCGGCGTCACGCTGCTTCGAGTCCGCGCGCGCGGCATGGGTCTGTGGGAGACGAGTGTGCGCCTCGAAGCGGGCGAGGTTCGCGACCTTGGCGAAATCGCGCTCGAGCCGGAGCGCAAGATCTCGGGCCTCCTGCGCGCGGAGGCAGGCGATTCGAGCGCCGCAAAGGTTCGCTACGAGTCGATCGACGCGCAAACTGGCGCTGCGCGGACGCCCCAATTGCGCACCTTCGTCACCGCGGACAGCAGCGGCGCGTTCACGGTCGCGGGTTTGTCGAGCGGCGTGTACCGCTTGATCGTCGACGATCCCGAGAGCGAATTCGGCGTGGCGGTGCGCGTCGTCGATCTTCGGCGCGGCAGCGTGGAAGGCCTGGTGCTTCCGCTGAGGCGCGGAACTCCGCTGCTGGTTCGAGCGAGCGACGAACGCTGGCGCGACGTGCGCTTCACGCTCCACGACTCGGAGGGTGAACGGCTCGTCGACGCGCCCCTCTGGGGACCCCAGCCGCGGCGGATCCGACTGGCCCCGGGGCGCTACGAGCTCGAGTGCTTCGTCGGCGCCGACGCACCGCCGGTGCGACGCACGCTCGAGATCGCGAGCGAGCCGGTTTTCGTCGCGCTGCCGTGATTTGCGCGTCGCCGTGAGCTGCGCCCGCCCGAATAGGCGTCGCCGACATGGCGCGGCCGTGGGATGATGCTCGCGCGCGCCGCAGCGATGGTGTGAGCGGCGCGACTTGGCGAGGCTTCCCGATGCGCTTCTTCGATCCCGTTCGCTCCGCGGCCGCTCTCACGATCCTGCTCGTTGGTTCAAGCGCAGCTCAGCAGAGCGAGATCCACCCGCGCCAGGTCGTCGCGCCGCCCGCGGACATCGCGAGCGGCCTCCTGCGCTTGCCCGATCCTGCGAGCACGCCGACGAGCTTCCGGGCGAGCCTGTTGCCCGTTCGTTTCGAGCAGCAAGCCCGCGGCGGGTGGGCGGCGCAGTTCGAGCTCGCGGTCGAGCGCGACGGCGGATGGTCGCTGGCGCTGCTCTCGCCCGCCGCCGCGAACTGGGCCGTGCTCGCCGCGCCGCGCGGCGCGCGCCTGCGGCCGATCGACGAAGCCTTCGCGCTCGAGCGCCGCGTCGCGCTCGCCGGCGACGACTTGCCAGGCTGGGTCGTCGACCGCCGCGACCTGCGCGGCGCGCCGGCCGGTGAGTGGACCGTGCGCATCGAAGCGCAGCGCGCGAGCGACGTCGTCGACGGCTTCTTGCTCAGCACCGCGGGCGGCGACGTGCGCGCGGAGGCGTACGTCACGACGCACCGACTCGTTCGCGGCGAGCGCATCGCGATCGCGGCGCGCGCGAGCGGACACGAGCTGCAGCTCGTCACCGACGCGAGGCTGGTGCTCGAGGCGCGCGGCGAAGTGCGCGAGCTCGAGATGCACGACGACGGACAGCACGAAGACGACGCGGCCGGCGACGGACTTTTCGGCGCGCTCGTTCCGGAGGAGCTGACAGGTCCGCTGACGGCCCGCGCCGAGTTGCGCGGGCTCACGCGCGGATTGCGCGTCTTTCAACGCACGTCGCAGCTCGCATTCACCGTTCACGAGCCGGCGCTCGTGCTGGACGGCCACGCGAGCGCGGTGTCGAGTGGGACATCGGGCGGCGGCATGAAGTGGCGCCTCGCGCTCGGCGCCGCACCGCTCGGCGCGCCTCGACGACTCCACGTCTCCGCGGAAGTCTGGGGACGCGCGCAAGGCGCCGACGCTCCGCTCTGCTGGCTCTCGAAGATGCTCGAGCCGCGGCTCGACGGCGCGCTGTGGTCGCTCGAGCTCGAGTTCGACGAGCGCTGGCTCGACCTCGCCGGCGCGAGCGGCGAACTCGAGCTCCGCAACGTGCGCGTGCAGGATCCGGACACCTCCGCGGTGCTCGCGAGCCTCGCGGCGATCCCGGTCGACGCGCCCGCGCTCGCCGCGCGCGTTGCGAGCGCTCCGCCGGCGAACCACGCGGCGAGCACGAACGCGCTGCTCACCACGCTCGGCATCCCGGTCGGCCCCCGTCCGCTGTTCGGCGAGGCGCCGATCCGCCCCGCGCTCCTGCTGGTGCACGGCTACTGCTCGGGCGGCTCGATCTGGCCCGCGGCGCACTTCTCGCAGCCCAAGCTCGAGTTCCTCGACCCGAACGCGAACCGCACGCACGACCAGTTCGCGCAGCTCCTCGCCGCGCGCGCGCAGACCGCGCAACTCTCGTCCTTCGGCGTCGTCGGCCACAGCCAGGGCGGGCCCGCGGCGCTGCACCTGCTGACCTACTACACGAGCGGACTCGACTTCTCGACCGGCGGCCGCCGCATCCAGAGCGTCGCGTCGCCGTACCAAGGCACGCCGCTCGCGTCGCTCGGATCGTTCGCCTGCGGGGTGAACGACAACATGACGCCCGCCGGCGCCGCGACCTGGCTCGCCGGCATTCCGAGCTGGGCGCGCGCGGAAGTGAGCTACTGGACCACGTCGAACTCGGGGTCCGCGTGCAACTTCTTCACGGGCCTGCTGCTGACCGACCCCGAGGACGGAACGGTCGAGCAATTCCGCGGTCAACTGCCGGGCGCGAACAACATGGGGCACGTCGTGGGCTGGTGCCACACGACCGGCATGAGCAATCCGGCGAACTACACCGACGCCTCGCGCAACCAGGCGATGAACGCGGCCGCGGCGCGTTGAGCTGAAGCTCGGAGCTCGCGCCGAGGGCGCGGAGAGCGGAGTTCGGCGCCCCGGCGAGAAGCGCCGCCGAACGCGGCGCAAGATGACGGCGCGTCGCGTGCGCCTCGACTGCTAACCTCCGGGTCTCGAGTTAGCTCACGCCATGGCCGCCGAAGGAATCCTGAAAGACCTCGCGATGGTCTTGATCACCGCCGCCGTCGTGGCGGTGGTGTTCCAGCGGCTGCGGCAGCCCACGGTGCTCGGCTACCTGCTCGCGGGGCTCGTGATCGGCCCCAACGTGCCCGCGCCGCTGTTCGCCGACATCGAGTCGGTCAGCGCGCTCGCGGAGCTCGGCGTCACGCTGCTGATGTTCTCGATCGGCCTGGAGTTCAGCATGCGCAAGCTGCTCGAGCTCGGCCGCTCCGCGCTCTTCGTCACGGTGATCGAGGTTGCGCTGCTGTTCTGGATGGGCTTCCTCGTCGGCGGTCTGTTCGGCTGGGGACCGCGCGAGAGCGCCTGCCTCGGCGCGATCGTGTCCATCGCGAGCACGATGGTCGTGGCGAAGATGATCGGCGAGCGGCCGATCGATGCGCGCGTCCGCGGCTTCGTGCTCGGCGTCGTGGTCGTCGAGGACGTGGTCTCGATGCTGCTGCTCGCGCTGCTCACCGCCACGCTCTCGGGCGCGGAGCTCACGGCGTCGGGGTTCGCGTTCTCTTCGCTCAAGCTGTTCGGATTTCTGGCGGCGCTGGTGCTCGTCGGCCTGGCCCTCGTGCCGCGCCTCCTGCGCTGGGTCCTGTCGACCGGAAGCCGCGAAGTGATCCTGCTCGCCGCCGTCGGCGTGTGCTTCCTGTTCTCGCTGCTCGCCAAACGCGCGGGGTACTCGATCGCGCTCGGCGCGTTCATCGCGGGCTCGGTCGTCGCTGAAGCGGGCCACGGTCGCATCCTCGAGCCGCTCGTGCGCCCGGTGCGCGACATCTTCGCCGCCGTGTTCTTCGTCGCGGTCGGGATGATGATCGACCCGCTCCTCGTCCTGCAGCAGCTTCCGCTGGCGCTGGCCCTCGTCGCGGTGATCGTGGTGGGCAAGCTGCTGGGCCTGTCGCTCGGCGGCGCACTCTCCGGCGCAGGCATCGGGCCGAGCTTGCGCGGAGCACTTTGGCTCGTGCCCGTCGCCGAGTACCAGTTCCTCGTCGCCGACCTGGCGCGCCGATCGGGTGTGCGCGGCGCCGATCTGCTCTCGGTCGCCGCCGCCGTGTGCGTGATGACGGTCGTGATCGCGCCGCTGCTCGTGTCGCGTTCGGAGAAGATCGCGACCGCGATCGAGCGCTTGCTTCCGGAGCGGCTGGCGGTGTTCGAGACGCTCTACGGCACGTGGATCGAATCGCTGGGCAAGGGCCAGATCGGCGCCAACCGCCGCCCGATCGCGCGGCTCGGTCTGTGGCTCGCGATCGACGCGGCCGTGATCCTCGGCGTGGTCGTCGCTTGCTCGCTGTGGCGCCGGGAACTCGCGGGCCTGCTCGACCGGACGCTGGGGATGGACCGCACGCTCGCCGATTTTTCGATCCTCGCCCTCGCCTGCCTCGCCTGCGCGCCCTTCGGCTTCGGAGTGCTGCGCGCCTCGAGCCGCCTCGCGCTGCTGATCGCGGGCCTCGCGCTGCCCGGCGCCGCCGCATCGCACGCCGACATGGCCGCCGCGCCGCGCCGCGCCCTGGCGACGACCGTGCAAGCCGCGGCGTTGGTCGTCGTCGGCGTTCCGGTGCTCGCGCTGTCCGCGCCGTTCGTTCCCTCGCTCGGCGCGCTCGCCTTCGCCGCGGTGCTCGCGACCTTCGCCGCGCTCGCGTTCCGCCGGCGCGTCGACGACCTCGAGGGACACTTCCGAGCGGGTTCGCAGGTCGTGCTCGAGGCGCTCGTCCACCAGAGCCGCACCGCGGCCCCGTCGATGAAGCCGCAGGGAATGGAGCAGGTCACGGCGCTCCTGCCCGGCCTCGGCAGCCTGACGGCCGTGCGCATCGAACCGACGAGCGAATCGGTCGGACTCACGCTCGAGGAGCTCGACCTCCACGCGCACACGGGCGCGAGCGTGGTGTGCGTCGCGCGCGCCGGAAAGGGCTGGACCGCGGCCACGGCCGACCAGCCGCTCGAGAGCGGCGACTTGCTCGCGCTCACGGGCACGCCCGACGAGATCGCGCAGGCCTCGAGCTACCTCGCCAGGCCCTCGGGCGGAGCGGGCAGCCGCCGGGTCAAAGTGTGAGCAGCGGGCGGACGAAGATCGCGTACCCCAGGCCCGCGCCCAACGCGAACTTGCCGGCGTAGTAGACGCGCCGGTGGCGGCTCTTGAGGCCGATGAAGAAGTACTTGATCGCGAAGACCACCGGCGTGAGGTAGTTCAGCGCGCCGCGCGCCTCTTCGACGCGGTTGTGGCTGCGCGTGATGCGGAAACCGTAGCGGTTCATCAGCCGGACGAACGCGCGCATGAACGGAGTGTGCAGCGGCCGCGTGAAGTCCGCGAAGAAGATGATGCGCGTCTGGTCGGTGTCGTTCTCCGCCCAGTGGACGTAGGTCTCGTCGAAGACGATGTCCTCGCCGTCGCGCCACGAATAGGCCTGGCCGTCGATCCAGATCGTGCACTTGTCCGAGTTGGGCGTCGAAAGGCCCAGGTGGTACCGCAGCGAACTCGCGAACGGATCGCGGTGTTTGCCGAGCTTCTTTCCCGGCGGGAGCACCGTGAACGCCGCGGCGTTGATGCTCGGAATCGAGCGGACCAGCTCGACGGTGCGCGGGCAGAGCTCCTGCGCCGACGGGAGGAAGTCGTGGTACCACTTCAAGTAGAAGCGCTTCCAGCCGCGCTTCTTGAACGCCACGAAGGCGAGGTCGTTGTGCGCTTCGTTGTAGTCGATCTCTCCCGCGCCCTGCAGCGCGAGCGCCTCGTCACGGATCGTCTTCCAGTTCTCGCGCAGCGGCGCGAGTGCGGGGAAGTCCTCGACGTCGAGGATCGGCTTGCGCGACGCCGCCGAGAACGCGTACATGAGCACGTTGTAGGGCGAGAACAAGCCCGAGTGCTCGGTGAGCTGGCGGCCGAATCGCAGCCGCACTTGCCCGCGGAAATGCACGTAGCAGACGCAGGCCAGATAGAGGTAGCCCGCCACGAAGGGCGGAGACGCGAGCGTGCTGAAGTCGATGTGCATACGCACGGTTTGCGCGCATGCTCCAGCTCGGGAGGGCAACGGCCGTGGCGCTACGCTAGCGGTGCGCGTGCGCGCTTACGAGTGCGGCGCCGCGAAACGAGCGGGGCGCGGACTTTCGCGCGGTCCGGGCGACCGCTGGCGAAGCTCCGAGTCAGTTCGAAGCGACCGCAGCCGCCGGCGGCAGGGTCACGATGAAGAGCGAGCCGCGGCCGGGCTCCGAAACGACGGACAACGAGCCGTGGAAGCTGCGCACGATGCCGTGCGAGATCGACAGCCCGAGCCCCGAGCCTTCGCCGAGCTTCTTCGTCGTGAAGAACGGATCGAAGATGTGGCGCGACGTCTCGCTGCTCATGCCCGCGCCGGTGTCGCGGATGCTGACCCGCGCATCGCCCTGCGGCGTCGTGTCGAGCCGCACGAGGATCTGGTTCTCCTCCCGATGCTCGGCGGGAATCGCCTGCGCCGCGTTGGTGAGCAAGTTGATGAACACCTGAACGAGCCGGCGCTTGGACGCCATCACCTGCGGCGCCGCCTCGATTTCGAGCACGAGGCGCGCGCGCTCGCGCACGAGGGCCGAGGTGCGGCGCAGCGCGGTGTCGAGCGCGGCGCGAACGTCGATACGCTCGAGCTCGTCGGGTTGCGGCGATGCGAACAGGCGCAGGTCGGCCACGATGTCGCCCATCATGTGGCTCGCTTCCTCCATGGCGCTCGCGTGGCGATGCAGGAGTTCGACCGTGCGCAGCAGGGGCTGCGGCGGCTCCGAGGCGAGCAAGTCGTCGAGCTCGCTGCGCAGCAGCTCGGAATGCCCGTAGAGCGCGGTGAGCGGGTTGTTCAGCTCGTGCGCCACGCCGGCCACCAAGGTGCCGAGCGAGGTCAGGCGCTCGTTCAGGCCCGCGCGCAACTGCTCGCGACGCTTCTCGGTGACATCGCGGAACACCATGACCGCGCCGAGCAAGCGGCCCGAGTCATCGACGATGGGCGCCGAGGAATCCTCGATCGGCTGCGACCCCGGCGCGCTGGCGAGGAGCACCGCCTCGGGAAGATCCGCCGCGCGTCGGTCGCGGAGCGCGCGCGTGACCGGGTTGGGCAGCGGCGCGTTGGAGCGTTCGTCGCGGATCTGAAGCACGTCCTCGACCGCGCGGCCGAGCAGACTGTCCTGCGAGGCGCCCATCAACGCCTCCGCGACGGGGTTGGCGAAGCGCACGACTCCATCGGCGTCGGCGGCCAGCACCGCGTCGCCCACGGAGCGCAAAGTCGTCTGGAACCAGTGCTCGCTCTCGCGCAGGCGGCGTTCGAGTTCGTGGCGCACCAGCGCCATCTCGATCGCGCCGCGGATCTCCGCCGACTTGAACGGCTTGATGATGTAGCCGAGCGGCGCCGCGTTCTTGGCGCGCACGAGTGTGTCGTCGTCGGCATAGGCGGTGAGGAAGATCACCGGGATGTCGAAGCGCGAGCGCAACACGTTCGCCGTTTCGATGCCGTCGACCTCGCCGTCGATGCGAATGTCCATCATCACCAGCGCGGGCAGCCGATTGGCCGCAATCTCGAGCGCTTCCTCGCTCGACGCGGCCCGTCCGACGACTTCGTAGCCCATGCGCTCGAGCGACTCCTGGAGGTCGCGCGCGACGATCCGCTCGTCTTCCACAACCAAAATGCGCGTCATGACAATTCCTCTGTTCGATCGTCGTCCATCTGAAACGTGATAGTGACACTCAGGCCGCCGGATCTCGAAATCGTCATCTCGCCGCGCAACTGCTCCACGAAGGTCTCTACCAATTGCATGCCGAGCGAGCGCGCCTTGAGCGGATCCAGGGCCTCGGGAATCCCGAGCCCGTCGTCGGCGATCACCATGCGCACCTCGGCGCCCGACTTCGCCAGCTCGACGCGCAGCGTGCCTTGCGTGCGGCCCCGGAAGCCGTGCTTGAGCGCGTTGGTGAGCAGCTCGTTCGCGATCAGGCCGCAGGGGAACGCCAGGTCGACGCCGAGTCGCACGTCGGAGAGGCGCAGGTCGGCTTCGACCCGCGTGCGCGCGCCGGCGTGCTGCGCGATCACGCGGCGCGTGAGCTCCTTGAGGTACTCGCCGAAGTTGACGCTCGCGAGGTCGTGCGACTGGTAGAGCTTCTCGTGGAACAGCGCGATCGATCCGACGCGGTTCTGCGCGTCCGAAAGGATCACCTGGAGCTCGGGCTGCTCCGCGCGGTTCGACTGCAGGCTCAGGATGCTCGTGATCACCTGCAGGTTGTTCTTCACCCGGTGGTGGATCTCCTTCAGGAGCACCTCTTTCTCGCGCAGCGACGCCTTCAGCTTGCGCTCGGCCTGCTTGCGCGCGCCGATGTCGCGCACCACCGTCGACGCGCCGAGCAGCAAGCCTTGCGCGTCGCGGACCGGCGCCAGCGTCAGAGCGACTTCGATGCGCCCGCCGCCACTGTGATGAAGATCGGTCTCGTGGTCCTCGACACTGCGGCCGAGGCTCACCGCTTCCAGCAGCTCGACGAGCTCTTCGGCGCCGCCGGACCACAGCTCGCGCAGGGAGAGTCCGCTCACCTCCTGCGCCGTGTAGCCGAGCAACCGCTCCGCGGCCGAGTTCCACGTCTCGATCGAGCCGTTGAGGCTCAGGCGGAAGATCGCGTCGTTCGAGGACTCGACGATCGCCGCCAGCCGCGCCGCCACTTCCGCGCGCCGCCGCTCGGTGATGTCGCGAATGGCGCTGGAGACGAACACGCCCTCCTCGGTGCGCAGCGGGCTCAAGCTGATCTCGACGTCGAACTCGTCGCCGTTCTTGCGCCGGCCCTGCAGCGCGACGCCCGAGCCCATCGCCCGCGCCTTCGGGTCCTGGAAGTAGCGCGAGCGGTGAGCCGGGTGGTGCTTGCGGTAGCGCTCGGGCACGAGCACCTCGACCCACTGGCCGATGAGCTCCTCGCGCGCGTAGCCGAACAAACGCTCCGTCTGCGCGTTCACGAGCATGATGCGTCCATCGGGATCGACGATCACCATCGCGTCGGGCGCGGACTCGAGCAGGCCGCGGAACTTCTCCTCCGACTTGCGGCGCGCGGTGACGTCGCGAATCGCGCAGCACACGAGCAGGTCGCCGTCGCTCTCGAGCGGGCTCAGGCTCACTTCGACGGGAAACTCGCCGCCGTCCTTGCGCAGCCCGGACAGCTCGAGTCCCGAACCCATCGCGCGGACCTTGGGCTTCGAGAAGTAGTCGGAGCGGTAGCGCGGATGCCGCGGCCGGAAGCGCTCCGGCACCACGATCTCGATCGGTCGTCCGAGAAGCTCCTCGCGCGCGTAGCCGAAGAGCTCCTCCATCTGCGCATTGACGAGGACGATCGCTCCGTAGCGGTCGACGACCGCCATCGCATCGGGCGCAGCTTCGAGCAGGCGCGGAATGGTGAGGCGCGAGAGGTCCGGCGTCTCGACTTCGCGAAGCGTCGCGATCGTGCGGCGCACGCCGTCGACTTCGTGGCGCGCGACGCGCACGTCGGCCGTGAACGAGCGCTCGTCGGCGCGTTTGAGCTCCAAGCGCAGGCGCGCCGCGACTTCACCGCCGCCGAAGTTGACCGGCAGCGCGTCCAGCAGCTCGCCGGCCGAGGCGCCCGCATCCGCCATCAACGCCGCAAGCGGTTGGCCGATCCAGCGCTTCTCGTCGCCGCCGAGCATTCGCAGCGCGTGCACGTTGAGGCGCTGGATGCGGCCGGCCTCGTCGAACACGACCACCGCATCCGGCAGGAGCTTCAGCCACGATTCGTCGCTCTTGGTCGTCATCCAGTGCGCTTCGGGTTCGTACGGAACGTTGGCGTTTGCTGCTGTCCGCCGCGGGGCCCTGCGAGCTGCGATCCGGTCGAAGCGTATACCTTCCCGCGGGGGGCGACTATGGCCGGCGCCGGCCGTGCACGCGCGCCGACGCCCGCTGCCGGCGAACGGCGCTCCAGGAAATGGGAAGTCCTCCCGATACTCGCGGCGGGGACGCTGTGGAACGGGGGTCCGGCTCACTTGCGAGCGGCGCGCAGCGCCCGGACTCTCCACTCGAATCGCCCGCGGCGCCCCAGCGCTTTCGAGGCCGGCGCCGAGCGCGTCACGGCCCTTGCAGTTTCAGGGACAGCGAGAGCGTTTCGCCCGCTGTCACGTTGACCCGCTGCACGGCGCTCACGACGTCCTTGCCGGCGGCACTGACTTGGTAGACGCCGACCGGCAGCGGCCCGATCGTGCGCGCGCTCGTTCCGATCGCGGAGTTGCTGGACGTCCAGTCGACTCCGCGTGAGTCGACGACGTGCACGGACCCTTTGGAAGGCTTGCCCTCGGCGTCCTGAACCGTCAGCTCGAGCTTGCCTCCGCGGCGCAACTCGATCTCGACGTCGCGGGACTCGCCCGACCTCACGCGCGCGCTCGAGCTGCTGAGGCCGACTTGCTCGTCGAGGCGCGCGATGACCCAGTACTCGCCGCTCGCGAGTCCGCCGATGAGCTCGCGACCGGCGCCGTCGGTCTGCCACATGCGGTAGTTGGCGCCCGACGGCGCGCTTGGAACCGAGATCGTCTGGAGCGTCGCCCCGGCGGCGGGCGAGCCATCCGACGTCCGCACGCGGCAGTTCAAGACGGCCGACGGCTCGACGCGGATCACGAGTTCGTCTTCGGCCTCTCGATCGTTCACGACCACGCCTTCCACCACCACCGTGCCGAAGCTCTTGACCGCGTCCGACCCGAAACTCGCGGACGTCACCGACACGCTGTACTCGCCCGCCGAGAGGCCGACGAACTCGAAGCGGCCATCCGGAGGCGGCTGCAAGTGGGCGGAGGTGGCGCGCGCCGAGGTCGCTTCCGCCGCGCGCGTGAGGTTCGCCTGAATCCACGCGTTCCCCACGGGCTCGCCCGCGCTGTCGACGACGCGACCGACGATGCGGCCGCTCGCGAACTCGAAGTCCACGCTGCTCGGCGCGCCGTCCGCGAGGTCGACGCGCCGGTGCTGCGAGACGCCGCCCTTCGGCAGCGATGCGCTGATCGAGTAGCCGTTCTGCGCTTCGAGCAGGAGCGTGAAGGTCCCGTCGGCGCCGGTCGACGAGCTGAGCATCAATCCCTGCCGATGCGCGTTGACGTGCGCGCCCTCGACCGGTTCGCCGGCGAGCGTGACTCGGCCACGCACCTCGGTCGGCGCGCCGCCCGGTGAGCCGAGCACGACCTCGACCTCGACGCCCGACTCCACGGTGACCGTGCTGCTCAGCGAACTCACGCTCGTGGACGAGACGCTGGACGCTGCGCCGGCGGGCGCGCTCTGTCGGTTGAGATTCGCGTGGATGCGGTGCTTGCCCGGCGCCACGCGCTCGAACTTGAACACACCGTCGGCGCCGGCCTGCTCGTGCTGCCAGCCCGCACCGCTCTCGCTGGACATGTTCACGAACCAGCCCGCGTCCGCCACGAGCAGGCTCTCGTGGATGCGGCCGCGGATCGTGCCGCCCGCCACGAGCACGACTCGAACCCCTTCGAGGTTGCCGCCGGGGGCGAGGGAGAGCGGCGCCGACTTGGCGTCCGCGAACAGCGCGTGGCGAACCTGCAGGGTGACCGGACCCGCGGGCGCGTCGCGCAGCTTGAACTCGCCTTTGGAGTTCGTGGACGCGGTTGCCGAGTCGATGTTGCCGTTGCGACCGCCGCGCTCCCACTCCGCCCGGACGCTCGCTTTTTCGACCGGCTTCCCCGCTTCGTCGACCACGACGCCCGACACCGACGCGACGCGCGCGAGCGCCAGCACGACCGGCGCGCCGCTGTGCGGGATCTGGACCGGCGCCGCATCCGACTCGGTGAAGCCCTTGGCCGACGCGTGCAGCGACCACGCCCCCGGCCCGAGTCCTTCGAGCGAGAAGCGTCCATCCTCCGCCTCGAAGCGGCTCCACACGTCCGCGCCGCGGTCCACGTCGAACGCGCTCTCACGCGCCTCGCGCGCGCGCACCGTGAACTTCTTGATCGGCGCGCCGAGTTCGTCGACGACCGCGCCGGCGATCGACAGACCTGGCGTCAGTACGAGTTCGAGCTCCGCTCCCGAAGCGACGTTCGCCGCCTCCGCGCGCCACTTGGGTCCCGAGAGCTTCGACTTCTTCAGCGGCTTGCCGTCGGGGCCGAGCTCGGGCCGCGAGCCCTCCGGGGCGGACGCGAGCACCTTGTAGGGACCCGCGCCGAGTCCCGTGATCTCGAAGCGGCCGTTTTCGTCGACGCGGTGCGAATTGGGCTCGCCGAAAACCAGGACCTCCTCCGAGGTTTCGGAGCGCGGCTCTTCGACCCGCACCCATGCGCCCGTCGCGGGCTCGCCGCTGTTCCACTTCACGACACCGCGCACGAAGCGTCCGCTGTCGAGCACGATCTCGAACCCCTCGCGCACCTGGCCGTCGACGAGTTCGCCGAGCTCGAGCTCGCGCTCGAGGAAGCCGTCGCGCGTGACGACGACGTGCAGCGTCCCGGGACGCAATCCGGCGGTCGAGAACTCGCCCTGCTTGTTGCTCGTCGCATGCCGCAAGAAGTCGAACGAGGCGCCCTTCGCTCCCTGTCCGCGCTTGAACATGAGTTGGGCGTTGACGACCGGCGCGCCCGCGCCGTCGACGACGCGTCCGCTGACGCGCGCGCCGAGTTCGCACGCAATGTCGAGTTGCAGCACCTTGCCGGGCGCGACACTCACCGCGTCTCGCGTGAACGGCGTCCACTGGAGCGCATCGAACTCGATTTGTTGCGCGCGGTGCGTCGGAACGCCGCGGAGCTCGTAGCGCAAGTCTTCGCCGACGCTCGCCGTGCGCGAGCTCTGCCCGTCTTCCATGCTCCAACTGCTGGAGACGACGCGCGTCTTGGCGAGCACTTCGCGCACGTCGCTCGCCCCCGCCGGCGGCGTGATCGCGCCCGTGATGCACGCGCCGAGCGTAGGTTCGAGCACGACCTCGGCCACCGCGTCGCTCGACTTCCACTTCCATGGACTGGCGAGGAAGCAGTAGCGGCCCTCGAGGCGCAGCCACCCGAACTTGGTGTCCTTCGAGAACGCGACGCGAAAGCGCCCATCGCCGCCGACGCGCGCGCGGTGCTGACCGAGCGTGGGGAACTTCTTGCCGTCGGCCACGACCTCGAGCTCCTCGTCGAGCGGCGTCTCGGGCGGGATGCGGACGGTTCCTTCGACCCACAGTGCGTCTTTGAGCTCGAGTTGCGCCGCGTCGCTCACCGCCGCACGCGAGCCGTCTCGCGCCGCGACGTCGTTCTGCAGCGCGGGGCTCGGCGCATCACGCTCGTCGAGTTCGAGCTTCACCGCGGGCGCTTCGCGTTCGAGCGAAGCCGCGGCTCTCGGCGCGTCCGACTCCGTGTGTGCGTCGATCTCGCGGGCCGGCGACTCGCTGAGCGCGAGCCACGCGACCAAACCCAATGCGACGGCGAGAAGCCCGCCGAGTAGTGCGGGCGCGAGATTGCGCGACTTGGCCATGGGGGTGCTCCGCTCGCGGGTTCGGGAAGAACCCTCGGACGACAGGCGACTTGGACCAGCAGGATAACGCGGTCGACGAACCCCGGCGGATCCCTCCGCGGTCGCTCCGGCGCCCGGCGCGCCGCCGAAATGCCTCGGCCCGCCGGCGGTGACAACGGCGGGCGCGAGGCAGCTCGGTTCCGTACGGCTCCGATGGCCCGTTGAGCGTCGCCGGCGGCGACGTCGCGGCCACCCTCAAGGCGAACGTGTCACGGCGCGAGCACGACGCGCAGGGCGTTCGACAGGCTCGAGTTGAGCGCGTTGCCCGGATCGCGGAACCAGGCCTGGGCTTGGAACCGACTCCCCGCGGCGAACGGAGCACCGAGCGCGCTCGGATTCGCGGCGATGTAGGCGCTCCAATCCAGCGTCAACACGCCCGAGCAGTCCCCGGCGTTGCCGCCGGAGTCGAGCAGCGTCGTGCGCTGAACCGGGCTCTTCACGCACAGCGAGCTCGAGCCCGCGCCCCACGGCGTGGGCTCGAAGCCGAAGTTGTCAACGCCGTAGAAATACATGCCGCTGCGCGCGCCTTCGACGGAGGTCGTGTTGAGGACGAAGCCCGATGTGGCGCTCGCGCTTGGGACCCCCGCGGACCCGATCGAGGCTTCGCAGCCGTTGGTCGTCACTCCTGCTGTGCAGAACGTGAGCGGCGCGAGCTCGAGCGTGGTGGCGAAGATGTCAGCCTGAGCGTTGCCGTCGCCCGCGACGAGGTCGGTCGCGGTCGAGTTGTAGACGGCCGTCCGACCGTCGGCGGTCAGGGCGATGAATTGGACGGCGCCCGGAGCGTGCCCCATCGAGAGTCCTCCGTTCGCCGCGAAGCTGAGCAACTCGCGCGCGCCGGTGTCGACATCGACGCGGTACACGTCGGCCTTGAGGTTCGTGTCGATGGGAAGCTCGGAAACGTGCGTCACGAACACCAACGAGCGGCCATCGTGCGACACGGCTTTCGACAGATACGGGCCACCCGTGAACTCAGGAATCGCACTGGTAATGCCACGAGTGAGATCGCGGACAAACAAATAGCGGGGCGCCGCGGATTGCGGCACGAGATCCGTCGCACCGCTCGAGAAGAACACGCGCGAGCCGTCACCGCTGATTTCTGCGTCCGACGAGTCTGCGTTGGCCGAGAACCCTCCGGGGGTTTGGCTTACCAGCTCGACCACGCCGCTCAGCCGATCGAACACGAAGACATCGAACTCCGCGGCGATCTGGTTGTTGTCGTTGGGCGCGAGGTTGGACGCTTGGCTTGCGAAGGCCACGAAACGACCGTCGGCCGAGATCGAAGGCCGTTGGCTGTGGTCGTTGGCCTCCGCACCGCCAAGTCCTGGGCTCGCCTTGATCGTCACGCCCGCCACGAGGTCGCGCACGAAGATGTCATACAAGCCCCCGGTGTCGCCGACCGACATCGCATCGCGCGAGCGGAAAGCGACGTAACGCCCGTCCGCGGAGATCACGCCCTGCGTGTTGTTGAAGACGCCCGGCGCACCCGACGGCTTGACGCTCGCGAGCGTGGTGACGCCCGCCTGGCGGTCACGGACGTAGATCTGCTGGTCCAGATGGTTCGTTCCCGGGTAGAGGTTGGTCGAGCTGCTCTGGAAGACGACGTAGCGCCCGTCGGCCGAGATCGACGGCCTCGAACCGTTGCGATTGCCCACGTCACCGTTCGAGTTGCGGCTGATCAGCTCGGTCGTGCCGAGCAAGCGGTCGCGCACGAACACGTCCTGCCATCCGTTGGTGTCGTCGGCGACCAAGTTCGACGCGGAGCTCTCGAAGGCGACGAAGCGCCCGTCGGGCGTCACCGCCACCGAGGTGCTGTCACCGTTCGCTTGCGCACCCGACGAGTCGACACTGATCAACTCGTTCTGAGCGCTTGCGAACACGCCCGCGGACGCCACGGCGATCGACAGCGCGAGCCGAGCGATCGAAACCGAACCCAACCACGATCGATGCTTTGTCATGAGTCCCTCTTCGTTTCGAGTGGACGGCGGAAATCGCCGTCGCGATGCGCAGGAGTTAGCTTCCACCCAAACTCGAGTTGTCGCCGAATTCCGGATTTCGTAACGAGCGCGTTCCACGTCGCCAACGCGCGATCGGTCGAAGGAATCCAGTTTCTTCTGCGAGCGCGCTCGAGGATCGGCACTCGCGCAGCTTCTCGTGCACAGGCGAAACCGAGGCGCAGAACGCTTGGTCCGAACCGATTCGGATTCAGTTCTCTTGGAGCTGCAAGTCGGCCGTCGCCGTGCCGCCCGCGGTGACTTGCACGGTCGCCGCGGCGCTGCCTTGCGTCGCCGTTTGGACGCTCACCGAGTACGCGCCCGGCGGCAGCGGGCCGAGGGTCCAGCTCCCCGCGGCTTCGTCGTGGCCCCATTCGAGTTGCGCGCGCGCCCAGTCGAACCCGCTCGCGTCCACGACCCTCAGCGGTGTTTCCAGCGCGGCGGCGCCGGTCTCGTCGGTCACGACGATCGAGAGCTTGCCGCCGCGGCGCAGAGTGAGTTCGACCGAACCTGCAGCGTCGCGCGTGACGCGCACGGCGCCGGAGACCGCGATCTGGTCGCCGAGCCGCGCCAAGACGCGGTGCTCGCCGCCGCCCAGGCCGCCGAGCAGCGCATTCCCCGCGCCGTCGGTGGTGCGCGAATCGGACAGGCCCAAGGCGTCGACGCTGTCGACGTGCCGCGCGCTCACATCGGCGCCGACCGCGGGCGCGCCGTCGACCGTCCGGACGTGAACGCGCAGCTCCGCGGGCGAATCGACCTCGATCACCAGCCCTTCGCGACTTGCGCCGTCCTCCAGCGCGATCCCCTGGACGACCGTGAGCGCGAAGCGCGGCGCCCGTCCGCGCCAATCGCGTTCGTCGAGAACGGTGAGCTGGTACTCGCCGGCGCCGAGCCCGTCGATTTCGAAGGCGCCTTCGCTGTCGGTGGTGCGCGAGACCGCGAAGAGTTGCTCGTTGGCCGTGCTCTGCGGGTCGGAGCTCGCGATGCGCACCGTCGCGTCGGCCACGGGCTCTTCCTCGCGGTCGACGACGCGGCCCGCGATGCGGCCGCCGGAGAACTCGAAGTCCTGCCGCACGCTGCCGGCTGCGGGCACGTCGACGGTGTGCGTCACCCAGACGCCGTCGTGCGACAGCGCCGCCGACACGGTGTGCGAGCCGCTGCTCTCGAGCACCATGGCGTACTCGCCATTCGCGGCCGTTCGCGTTTCGATGTCCCACTCGCCGTTCGCGCACGTCACGGACGCGTTCGGGACAGGCTGGCCTGCTCGAGTGACCTTTCCGCGCAGCACGACCGAGACGCCGGTCGGCGCGCCGAGCACGACCTCGGTCGTGCGACCGTCGTAAACCGTCGCCTTCGCGGACAACTGGCTGCGCATCGCGGGCTCCGCGCTCGCCGCCGGGCGGTCGTCGTCCTCTCCGAGCGCGAACCGGCCGTTCGACGACGAGTGCGCTTCGACTTCGTATTCGCCGGGCGAGAGGCGCTCGAGCACGAACGTGCCATCCTTCTCGGCCGACGTGCTGCGCCGTCCATCGGGCCCCTCGCGGTTCGCGCTCACGCGCCACCTCCGCTCGCCCGCGAGGTAGCGCGGGTCGATCCGGCCGCGCAAGGACCCGCCGTCCGTCAACACGATCCGCAGCCCGGTTTGCTTGTCGCCCGGCGCCACTTCGAGCTGCAACGGCGCGCTCGCCGCGAAGTTCTCGTGCGTCGCGCGCAAGGTGATCGCGCCGCTCGGCGCCGTCGAGATCTTGAAGCCGCCCTTCGAGTCCGTCTTCGCGCTGCGGTCCATCTCCAGGAAGCCCGCGCTCGAATCCCCGGCGCTCTCGACGACGACGCGCGCCTTCGCAAGCGGCTCACCCGCCGCATCGAGGACGACTCCGGCGAGCGAACTGCCGCGCGGAAGCACGAATCGGAGCGGCTGCGAAGCACCGTCGAGCTCGACGATGAGCGGCGTGTTCGCCATGTAACCGCGCGCGTTCGCGATGACGTGCCACGTGCCCTCGCCGACGCCCTGGAGCTCGAAGCGGCCGTCCTCGCTGTCGAACCTGTCCGTGACCTGGCGTTCGGAGGCGAACACGACCTCGGACGAGTTCGCGTGGACCGAGAACTTCCGAATCGGAGCTCCGAGATCGTCGACCACCTGTCCGACGAGGCTCGTGCCGAGCCGCAGCACGAGCTCGAGTTTCGCGCCGGGCTCGACATCGGTCGCGACGGCGCGCCAGGTCGGACCCTTGAGCCGGCTCTTCTTCGCCGACGCGCCGTCCGCGTCGTTCCCGGGCTTCGCGCCGCCCCTGGCGTGCGCCTCGACTTTGAAGGGGCCCTCCTCGAGGCCCGAGATCTCGAAGCGCCCGTCGAGCCCCGTGCGCGTGTTGTCCGTGTCGAAGAACCAGGCCTGCTCGCCCTTCATCGGTTTGACGACCAGCGACGCGCCGACCGCGGGCTGGCCGTCGTCCCAGCGCACGACGCCCGAGATCGATCGGCCGGCGTCGAGTCGGATCTCGAGCCCCTCGCGCGTCTCGCCGTCGACGAGCGTGCCGAGGTCCAGCTTTCCGTCCAGATGACCCTTCAACGACGCGCTGAGCTGCAGGCGGCCCGCGCCCGCGCCGAGGAGTTCGAAGGCCCCGTTCTCATCGCTCGCATCCGAGCGCGGCGCCGTCCACGTTCCGTCGCGGCCGTCGTACTCGTGCTCCGTCGCAACGTGCGCGCCCTCGAGCGGCCGACCCTCGAGGTCGACGACGCGTCCGCGAAGCCGCACGCCCGGCTTGCACTCGATATCGAGCTGCTCGGTTTCGCCGGCCTTCACGCTCACCTCCGACTTGTGGAACGCGACCCACTGGCCGGAGTCGAAGGAGAGCATGTGCTTGCGGTCGACCGGCAAGCCGCGGAGCTCGTAGCGCAGGTCCTCGTGGACGATGGCCTCTCGGTGCAGGGATCCGATCGGATCGCCCCAGCTCATCGCCGAGGGCGCGCGTTTCGCGATCGCTCTCCACTCGACCGGTGCGCCGACGGGCGGGACGATCCGGCCTTCGATGCAGCCGCCGAGGGCCGGCTCGAGGACCACGGGCGCCTTCGCCGGCAGCTTCACGCGCAGCGGCGGCTCGAGGTACAGGTAGCGCCCTTCGAGCTTGAGCCGACCGGTGGAGGACTCCTTCGAGAACGCGACGCGGAACGAGCCGTCGTTCGCGACCTTCACGCGGTGGTCGCCGAAGCGCGGGATGTCCTTGCCGTCGGCGACGACCTCGAGGCGTTCGTCCAGCGGCGTGCCGGCCGGAAACACGACGCGGCCCTCGACCCACACCGCGTTCGCGAGTTCGAGGCGCTTGTCGTCGTCGACTTCCGCGCGCGTGCGTTCGTCCGCGGCGTGAGCGCCGCCGCTCTCCGCGCCGCGCGGCCGCGCTTCGTCGAGCTCGGCGGGCCCGTCGACGCGCTGCGACGACGCTCGGTCGGCCGCGTCCGCGGTCGTCCCGGCGGCGCCCGTGCCGAAGGAAGCGGCCTCGGCGCTCGGCTCCTCCATCAACACGAACCACGCGCCGCCAACGAGGGCGAGCGCGACGAGACCGATGAGAAGCAGCGCGGCCGAGCGCGACGAACCGATGGATTTGCGAGCCACTGGGAATCCTCCGCAGCGGCCAGATTACCGGGAAACGCCGGTCAGAGCGTCTTCAGCTCGGTGATCGTGTCCTCGAGCGCCTTCTTCGCGTCGGCGAGGAGCATCAGCGAGTTGTCCATCTGGAACAGCTCGTTGCGGATGCCCGCGTAGCCCGACGCGAGCGAGCGCTTGACGATCACGACCGTCCGCGCGTTCCACACCTCGAGCACCGGCATGCCGGCGATCGGCGACTTGGGGTCCTGCGTCGCGGCGGGGTTGCACACGTCGTTCGCGCCGAGCACGACCACCACGTCGGTGTTCTTGAAGTCGTCGTTGATCTTGTCGAGCTCGTAGAGCTGCTCGTAGGGCACGTCCGCCTCCGCCAGCAGGATGTTCATGTGCCCCGGCATGCGGCCCGCGACCGGATGGATCGCGTAGCGCACCTGGCAACCCTTCTTCTCGAGCAGCGTCGCGAGCTCGCGCACCTTGTGCTGCGCCTGCGCGACCGCGAGACCGTAGCCCGGGACGAAGATCACGCTGGTCGCGCTGTCGAGCACCGCCGCGAGCTCGTCGGCGCTCGTCGTCTTGACCTTGGTGTAGCCCTCGTCCTTCTTGGCCGAGCCTGCTCCGGCGTCCTGCAAGCCGCCGAGCAACACGTTCGACAGCGAACGGTTCATGGCCTTGCACATGATCTGCGTGAGGATGATGCCCGACGCGCCGACCAGCGAGCCGGCGACGATCAGCAGGTTGTTCTGCAGCACGAACCCGGTCGTCATCGCGGCGATGCCCGAGTACGAGTTGAGCAGCGCGATCGCGACGGGCATGTCCGCGCCTCCGATCGGCATCGTGAGGCCGACGCCGAGCAAGAGCGCCATCGCCAGCAGCGCTCCGCCGGCGCCGAACAGCGTGCCCGAATCCGCGGCGAAGAAACCGCCCCAAACCGCGAGCCCGATGCAGGCGACGACCAGAATCGCGTTGACCGCCTGCGAGCCGAGCGGGCCCGCGCGGTTGCGGTTCACTTTCCCCGCGAGCTTCGCGTACGCGATCATCGAGCCCGAGAAGGTCACCGCGCCGATCACGATCGCGAGCGCGGCGGCGATCGCGAACATCGCGCCTTCGCCGGGGTGATCCTTGTCGCCGAGGTCCGACAGCGTGACCTGAAGGTGCGCCGCGCGCGGGATCTCCGCGAGCGCGACGAAGGTCGACGCGAGTCCGCCGAGGCCGTTGAAGAAGGCGACGAACTCGGGCATCGAGGTCATCGGCACCTTCACGGCCATCCAATAGCCGATCGCCGAACCGAGGGCCGCGCTGGCGACCCCCATTCCGATCGACCGGCCGTTCCAGTGCGAGTCCGTGAGCAGCAGCGCCACCGTGGCGGCGATCGAGATCGCCATGCCGAAGGCGGCCCAGTTCATGCCCTGGCGCGCGGTCTTCACCTTGCCGAGCTTGATCAGCCCGAGCACGAACAGCGCCGACGCGGCCATGTAGCCGAACTCGGCCACGTGCTGAATCGAGATGGAACCCATCGGGAGCGCAGCGAACATGGCTAGCCCTCGGCCCCCGACTTCGGCGCCGCGGACCTGGCCCTGAACATCTGCAGCATGCGGTTCGTCACCGTGAACCCGCCGACGACGTTGATCATCGCCATCGCGATCGCCACGCAGCCGAGCACCGCGCTCGCGATCGGGTACTCGACGCTGACGCAGTACAGCGACCCGACGATGGTGACGCCGCTGATCGCGTTCGAACCGCTCATGAGCGGCGTGTGCAGCGTCGGCGGCACCTTCTGGATCACGATGAAACCGACGAACACGGCGAGGAGCAGCACCCACACGCCGACGATGAGGAAGGGCAGGCTCGAGGCGCCCTCCGATGCGATGACTGCGATCACGACTGGGCTCCCGCGGCGGTGGAGTAGGCTTCCGCCGTCGCCTTGTGGGTGATCTCGCCGCCGTGCGTCAGCAGGCATCCGGCGAGCACCTCGTCCTTGAATTCGGTGTTCAGCGAGCCGTCCTTCTGGACGAACAGCTTGATCAGATTGAGCACGTTCTTCGCGTACAGCTCGGAGGCGTGCTGCGGCGCGGTGGCCGGCAGGTTGGGCACGCCGACGATGCGCACGCCGTTGTGCTCGACGATTTCGCCGAGCTTCGAGAGCTCGCAGTTGCCGCCGCTCTCGACGGCGATGTCGACCACCACCGCGCCGGGGCGCATCGACTCGACCATCGCGCGGCTCACCAGGCGCGGCGCCGGGCGGCCCGGGATCTGCGCGGTCGTGATGACGAGGTCGGCGTCGGCGACGCGCTTGGCGACCTCGACGCGCTGCTTCTCGAGGAACTCCGGGGTCTGCTCCTTCGCGTAGCCGCCCTTGTCCTCCATGTCGCCCATGCCGGGGACGTCGATGAACTTCGCGCCCAGCGAGAGCACCTGTTCGCGCGCCGCGAGGCGCACGTCGGTCGCCTCGACGCTGCAGCCGAGCCGGCGCGCCGTCGCGATCGCCTGCAGGCCGGCCACGCCCGCGCCGAACACGACGCACTTCGCCGGCGGAACCGTGCCGGCCGCCGTCATCAGCAGCGGGCACAGCTTGGTCATGTGCGTGGCGCCGATCAGCACGGCCTTGTAGCCGGCGATCGTGGCCTGCGACGAGAGCGCGTCCATCGCTTGCGCGCGCGTGATGCGCGGGATCAGCTCCATGGCGAGCGTCGAGATGCGGCGCTCGCGCAGCGCGTGCACCACGGCCTTGTTCGTCGCCGGCGCGATGAACGAGATCAGGATCGAGCCGGCGGCGAGCTTGGCCGCCTCGGCCTCGGTCGGCGTGCCGATCTTGGCCACGATGTTCGCGCTGGCCCACGAGGCGGGCCCGCCGAGCTTGGCGCCGGCGGCCAGGTACATCGCGTCGGTGAAACCCGCGCGCAGGCCGGCGCCCGGCTCGATCTCGACCGTCAGGCCGAGCTTGACGAGCGCCTTGACCGTCTCGGGGCTGGCCGCCACACGGGTCTCGTCAGGGCGCGTTTCCAGGGGCGTGAAGAGCGTAGGCATGTCCGTCGGGCGCGTAGCGCGGAAAAAAGGTCGGGCGATGCTACCAGTCGGGCCCGGTCGAGTCTTGCCGCACACGCGACGAACTGCGAACTGCGCTGCTTTCACCGTGCTTTCTGCGCCTTGCGCCTAAGATCGAAGCGCCGGCTGCATCTGGGGTTTGCCGCACGCCTCGCGTGCGGCGCGAGAGCACCGACGATGAGCCCTCCGACCGACGTCCGAATCGACCGAGCGAGCTTCGAGCGCGCGGTGCGCGAACACCACGGCGCCGTGTACGCCGCCGCGCTTCGGGTGACGCGCGACGAAGCCCTGGCGATGGACGCGGCGCAGCAGACGTTCCTGCGCGTGCTGGAGGGCAAGCTCGACCTCGCGGGCGCGGCCGATCCGCAGCGTTGGTTGCGCTGCGCGGCCGCGCGCGAGGCGTTGATGGTGCTGCGCGCCGCTCGAAACCGTCGTCGGCGCGAGGAGCAGCACGCTATGGAACGCCACGAGCGGTTCGAAGAATCCACGACCGAATCGGCCGACACGCTGCGCGCGCTGCGGCGCGCGTTGGAGGAGCTGCCGGAGGAGCTGCGAACGGCGCTCACGCTCCGCTTCCACGAGGAGCTCACCTACTCGGAGCTCGGCGACGTGCTCTCGATCAGCGAGCCGAGCGCGCACCAGCGCGTGCAACGGGGACTCGAGAAGTTGCGCGAGCGGCTGACGAGGTTGGGGCTGGCGTCGCTGGCGCCCGATCTCGCCGGGCTCGTGAAGCGCGCCGACCTCGCGCGCGGCGCGCCCGCGGAGCTCGAGGCGAAGCTGCTGGCGCTCGGCGGTGCGAGCAAGGCGGCGCTGAGCTCCGTCGCGGGCGCCTGGATCGCGGCGGCGGCGCTGGTTTCGATCGCCGCCGTGGGCGCCTGGAACTGGATCGGGCGCGGCCTCCCGAGCACGTCGAGCGCGACGAACTCGACGACGCTGGCTTCCGAGTCCGCAACTCGCGTGGCGCGCTCGGTCGCGACCTCCGAAGGCCCCGAAGACAGTGCGGAAACCGCGTCGGAACGACTTGCGGCGCCTGCGGCCGCGGCGCCTACGCTCGAACGCGAGCTCGAAGCGGACACGCAGCTTCCGCACGGCGTCCTCGAGGGCCGCGTGGTCGACGAATTCGGACTGCCGCTCGAAGGCGTGGACGTGCGCGCGTCGTCCATCGAGCGCCACAGCAAGCTCGCCGAGTTCAGCGGCGCGACGAAAACCGCGCGCGACGGCAGCTTCCACCTCAGCCTGCCCGCGGCGCTCGAGAGCGGCCAGGACTACGCGCTCGTCGCCTCGACTCCGACGTACGTGCACGACGCGGGCGTGCACCGGGTGCGACCCGCCACGACGTGCGCGCCGCAGCGGATCCAACTCGCGCGCGAGGTCGTCGAGCGCCCCGGCGCGTGGCAGTTGCGGCTGACGGTGCTCGACGAGCAAGGCCGCCCGGCGCCGAACGCCACCGCGCGCCTGCACCGGATCGTGCGCAATGCGAATGCGGTGCAGTGGTGGCAGCAGCAGAGCGCGGCGCAGAGCGAAGCGGACGGCGTCGCGACGCTGCAGGGCGAAGGTCTCGGCCGCAGGCTGCTCGCGGTCGACGCGCGCGCCGCGGGCTTCGCGCCGCATTACGAGAGCCTCGAACTGTCGGCGGCCGGCGCCACGCACCTCGAGGTCGTGCTCGAGCGCGGCGTCGAGATCGTCGGCACGATCGTCGACCTGAGCGGAGCGCCGATCTCGCGCGCGCAGCTCGGCGAGTGGAACACGTCGCTGTACGCGACCCACTTCGACCGCAATGTCTGGTACTCGGCAGAGTTCGAGGAACCCGGCCGCTTTCGCATACCGGCGCTCGCGCGCGCGCCGCACGAGCTGCACTTCCAGCACGAGCGGTGGTCGTCGTTCACGCTGCACGACGTCGTGCCCGGCGAGGGCGAGCTGCGGCTCCAACTCAAGCTCAAAGACGATCCCACCGACCTCGGCACGCACCGCGCGGAACTCCACGGCCGGCTCGTCGACGCCGCGAGCGGCGCCCCCGTGCCTCGCGACGCGCTCGCGACCTGGCTCGAGCACCTTCCCGACGACTCACCCGCGCTCGTCGACGGCGATTTCGCACCGCTGGTGATGGAGTCGGTGGTCGCGCAGGTCGCCGCCGGCTTCACGGCCGAAGGCGATCAACCTCCGCCGCCGCCCGCCAACGCCTTCATCTACGACGACCTCGCGCCGGGTCGCTACGCCGTGCGCGTCCGCGTGAGCGGCTACGCGCCGACGCTCGTCGGCCCGCTCGAGCTCCGCGAGCGCGAGATCGCGAGCGGGATCCAAGTGCGCTTGCTGCGCGGCGCGACGGTCGAAGGCGTGCTTCGCGACGAGCACGGCGGGCCCGTCGTCGGCGCCTACGTGCTGCCGCTGGGCGAGGGCGAACTCTCGCGGCGGCGGCTCGCCGACCTCGACCGCGACGTGCGTTCCTCCGGAGGTCGCGGCCTGGTGCGCACCAGCGCGGTGCGCACCGACGCGCAAGGGCGTTTCAGCCTCGCCAACGTCCCCACCGATCGCGCGCTGCGGCTGTGCGCGGTGCACCCCGAGCGCGAGCCGGCCCACGGTGCGTGGCTGGAACTCCGCGAAGGCGGGCGCGAGACCGTCGAGCTGCGCGCCGGCGATTCGCGCGAACGCTGAGCTCGTCCGCGAGCTGGCGCGTCGTTCAGCGCTTCATGTACTTCCAGTTGCGCGGCTTGCCCTCGCTCAGCCACTCGAGCGCGTCCGCGATGCGCTTCGCGCGCGTCTCGTCGCGCTTGGCGTCGGCGATCCACTCCAAGTACTCGCGCTGCTGTCCGGGCGCGAGCCCGTCGAGACCCGCCTTCGCCTTCTTGTTCTTCGCGAGCGCCGCCTTGAACTCGGGGTGCAGCGCCGCGGGCGCCACCGGCGCGCGCTTCTTGCGCTCCACCTTCACGCCCTCGTCGTTGAGCTTCACGGCCGTCTTGATGAACTTCGCGAACTGCGCCTTCGGCGGCAGTTGCGAGAGCTCCGTCAGGCATCCGAAGCTGCCCATCGCCTCCTTCGACTCCGGGTTGTCGCCGACGACGAGAGCGTGCTTCCAGAAGCCGAACACGCAGTGCTTCTTGAAGGCCGCCATGCCGGCGAGCGGGCCCTTGTACTCGAACGCGGGCATCCCCCACTTGATGGTCTCCACCGTGTCGGGACAGCTCGCGTGAACGCGCTTGCGCAGCTCCGCGAGGATCGGCCGCGCGAACTCCGCGGACTTGGCGATGTAGGCGTCGACGCGCTTGTCTTGGGTCACCATGGCTCTCGATCGGCTCCTCCTAGGGACTGCGGATCGTCCGGCGAGGCGGACAGCGAGAGAGTATCGCGCGCGAGCCGCGGTCGCGCTCAGCGCGAGATTCGAACGCCGAAGGTCACGCGCAATCCGTCCTGACCGAGAGCGTCCTGAACGAGTTCGGCGCTCACGGGGTCCGCGTACGACACGTCGAACAGGTTCATCGCGCGGGCGTAGAGCTCGACGCCGGGCGCAATGTCCGGCGCGCGCACCACGAGGTTCGTGAGCACGTACGCATCCGTCTTGCCGCCGCTCAGCGTCACGCGCGAACCGACGTGGATGAGCTCGAGTCCCGCGCGCAGTCGCGGCGTGAAGAGCGGCGTCTCGAACACCGCCTGCGAGAGCTGGCGCGGCGCGTTCGGCAGGCGCGATCCGCTCGCCTCGTCGACGACCTCCTGGTAGCTGTGCGAGACGCGCAGCCGCATGCCTTGGCGCCAGTGCTTCACCAGCTCCACTTCCACGCCGTCGGCTTCGCTCGCGTCGGCGTTCTCGAACGCGAGCACGCCGCCCCCGACCGGCGCGAGCACGATCATGTCGTCGAGCTCGTTGTGGAACACGCTGAGCGAGCCCTCGAGGCCCTCGCCCAATTTCGTCGCGAGGATGCCTTCGAGCGTGCGGATGCGCTCGGGATCGAGGTTCTCGTTGCCGAGTTGCGTCGCACCGTCGCCGTAGTACAGCTCGTACTCCGTCGGAGCGCGGTAGGCCTCGCCGTACAGCAGCTTGGCCGTCGCGTGCTCGCCGAGGTGGCGCACGAGCGCGAGTCGCGGCGTGAACACGCCGCCGAACCACTCGTAGTGGTCGAAACGACCGCCGAGCACGAGCGTCGTCGCCTCGTCGAGCTCGATCTCGTCCTGCGCGAACACGCCTCCGTTGAGGTTGTCGCGCCGGTCGTCGAGCAGCTCCCCGTAGAAGTTGTCCTTGTTGAGCTGATCGGCTTGGAAGTTGAATCGCACTTCCGCGCCGAAGGTCAGGCGGTCCTTCCACTTGCCGGGCATCGAGTGCAGCGCTTCGGCGCTGAGCGTGCGCCCGATCGCGCGGTCGCGGTAGTCCAGATCGGGCGGCCCGCCGTTCGCCGTGTCGTCGTAGATGTAGCGGCCCGTGTAGTAGTAATCGTCGTAGCGCAGGTTCGCCTGCGTCGTGCTCCCGTCGTCGCGCGCTTGCTTCCAACCGACGTCGAAGTAGCCCTGCGCATCGATCGTGCGGTTGTCGTCGGTCTCGAACACCGTTCCGAACGCGCCGGTCGGCACACCCTTTTCGCGCCAGGAGAAACCGGCCGACACGGACCACGGACCGCTGTCCCACCGCGCTTGGAGCTGCTGGGCCCGCTCGTAGTCGCTGTGGCGCGCGATCCCGCCCCACGGACCGCTCGCGTAGTCCTCGTAGAAGAGCGCCGAGCCGTCGGACGTGTACGCGCGCGCCGAGAGAAACAGTTCGCTGCCGTCCTCGAACTTCGAGCCCCAGGTCACGCGGCCGAGGAAGGTGTCCCACTCGCCGGCTTCAGCGTCGACCGCCCATCCCTCCGCGGCCCCGCCCTTCTTCGTGACGAGGTTCACGACCGCGAAGAACGCGTTGCTGCCGTACAGGCTCGACCCCGGACCGCGGATGACTTCGATGCGCTCGAGCGACGCGACATCGACCGGCGCTTCGAAGCCGAGGCTCGCGCCGCCGTACACGCCGTAGTTCAGCCGGTGCCCGTCGACGAGCACGAGCACGCGCGAGTTGTAGTCGCCCGGCACGTAGAAGCCGCGCACCGCGAGGTACGAGTAATTGCGGTCGTTCGTCACGTGCAGACCCGGCACGCTGCGAAGCGCTTCGGCGAGCGTGCGGTAGCCGTGGTCGCGGATCTGCGCCGCGGTGAGCACCGTGACGGACGAAGGCGCGTCCTGCACGGACTGCTCGCGGCGCGAGGCGCCGACCACTTGGTCGACCTCGACCTGCATGAGCTGCTCCAGATCCATGCCCACGAGGTCGTTGACCTGCGGCCCGTCCTGCCGCGCGGCGGTGGCCGTTGCGGAAAGAGCGGCGCCGACGACGACGACGGCCGCGCAGGACCGCAGCGCGGACGTCCGATGGGGGATCGCTCGAGACATGGGGAGATCGGGCCCCTCGTTGTCGACCAGGAGTTCGCAATCTCTGAAGCGCCGCGGACGGGTGCGGGAAGCGGAGTCCCGGCGTCCGACCGCCCCTCGCGATCGCGCCGGCGACTGTGGGCGGAGCGCCGCCGGCGCCGATCAGGCCGGGTTCGGGCGCGCGGCCCGTACCATCCGCCCCGCATGCGCATCCTGCAGGTTTCCCACGGCTACCCGCCCGACCAGATGGCCGGCGCCGAGGTCTACACGTGGAGCGTCGCGAGCGAGCAGGCGCGCCGCGGGCACGAAGTCCACGTTCTGGCGCCGGGGAAGCGCGCCGGGCAGCTCGAACACGCGCTGCTCGAGGAAGAGCTCGACGGCGTCCGCGTGCACCGCCTCAACCAGAACTTCCTCGGCATCGACCGGCTCGAGAAGACCTACACCGACCCCGACGTCGACGCGGTGTTCACGACCCTGCTGGAGCGTTTGAAACCCGACGTCGTGCACGTGCAGCACACGATCGGCGTGTCCGCGGGCGTGCTGCGCGTCGCCAAGCGCGCCGGCGCGCCGCTCGTGATGACGCTGCACGACTTCTGGGCGCACTGTCCGCGCGGCCAGCGCGTGACGCCGCGGCTCCACCTGTGCGAGCAAGTCGAGCCGTGGCGCTGCGCGCTGTGCGTCGGCCGCAAGCGCGCGGCGTACTTCGTGCGCTGGCTCGCGGAGTACCCCAAGGGCCGCGTGCGAGAGAGCCACGGCAAGAGCGGGCTCTCGAAGGCGCTCGGATTCGCGCCGAGCGCGTTGAGCTACCTCGCGAGCGAGACCTGGAGCGCGCCGATCCTCCGCCGCAGCGCCCACATGCTCGACGCGCTGCTCGCCGCCGACATCTTGCTCTCGCCGTCGAACTTCCTCTCCGAGCGCTACGCCGAGCAGGGCGTTCCGCGCGAGCGGATCGAGTTCAGCGAGTACGGCATGAACGACGCGCCGTTCCGCGCGCTGGCGCCGCGTGCGCCGCGCGACGCGCAGCGAAGGCCCGTGAAGTTCGGCTTCACCGGCACGCTGATCCCGAACAAGGGCGCCGATCTCTTGATCGAGGCCTTTCAGAAGCTTCCGGTCGGCGCAGCGACCCTCGACCTCTTCGGCGCGGCGAGCGGGCCGAGCGCGGCGAGGTACGAGGCCGAGCTGCGCGCGCTCAACCGCCATCCCGGCGTCCAGTTTCGCGGCCGCTTCGACAACCGCCGCATCGCGCAGATCCTGTCCGAATTGGACGTCGTCGTCGTGCCCAGCCGCTGGTGGGAGAACGCGCCGCTCACCATCCACGAAGCAGTGATGGCGCGCATGCCGCTAGTCGTGGCGAACCACGGTGGCATGCGCGAGTTGGCCGAGCGCTTCGGCAACGCCGCGCTCTTCGAACCCGGCAGCGCCGCGGACCTGGAGCGCGCGCTGCGGCGCTTCCTCGACGAACCCGCGATCTGGAACGAGTTGCAGCCGCGGCGCGAGGTGCGGTCGGTGTCCGACGACGTCGACGGATTGCTGGCGCGCTACGAGCGGTTGACTCGAGGGCGTCAGTAGCCCGCGGACGTTTTCGGCGCGAGCGACAGATCGTCGAAACTGGTCAGCGCATCGGCTTTGGTCCACAGCCCGACGCCGCCGTCTCCCAGAAGCGCGCCGTCCGTCGCTTCGAGTTGCTTCTTGCCGTCGAGCCAGCACGTGATCTTGTCGCCCACGTGCTCGATCTCGAGCTTGTGCCACAGTCCGGTCGCGATGTCGACGCGCGCGGTCGCGAGCTGCTTGCGCACGCCGTCCTTGACGACGTACACGCGGTAATTCGCCTCGAGCGGATTGACGCGGCAGATGTAGTAGTTGTTCTCGTCCTTGATGCGCCAGGCGGGACCGCCGCCCTGGTCGATCTCGCCCGAATCGGCGCGCACGGCCACGGCGATGCGGCCGTTCTGGAAGCGCAGCGCCTCGCTCCAATACAAATTGAAACGCTCCTCCGACTCGTGGTTCTGGGCCGTCATGGCCAGCGCGTTCGGCGCCGAGATCGCGCGCGGGTCGGCGCGGACTTCCCAGGTCGCGGCCGGGCCGCTTCCGCCGGTGCTGCCCGCGCGCCAGGCCGCAGTCGTCGGACCGTCGAAGCCGATCGCTCCTTCGGTCGGCGCGACCGAAGAAGCGGCGTTGCAGCCAGCCAGGAACATCAGTGCGAGGAGTTGGATCTTCATGGTCGGCTCAACTTAGCGAAGTGGGTCCGCGGCGAACACGGCGGCGGGCGGCGCGCGTCGCGAGCTAGTTGCGAGATCCTTGAAGCGTCACTTCGGCCGCAGCGACAGTTGCCGGCGACGGTTGTTTCGACGCGCGCCGTTCCGCACGCTAGGCGCCATGGACCCGCTCTACTACTCGCTCCTCCACGTCATCGCCGGCTTCGTGCTCGTCGGCTACACCTTCTCCGCCTTCGCCGCGCCGCGCCCCGAGCGCCGCGGCATGCACCTGATGATCACCGGCATCGCGAGCCTGGTGATGCTGGTCGCCGGCATCGGACTGCTGCACAAGGGCGGCTTCGGCTGGCCTTGGCCGATGTGGGCGCTGGTGAAGATCGGTTGCTGGCTGATCCTCTCGGCCCTCGCCGGGATCGCCTTCCGCCGCCCGGGCATCGCGAGCATCCTGTCGCTCATCGCGACCGCGCTCGTCGTCGTCGCGGTCTACTGCGTCTACATGAAGCCCGCCATCGGTTGAACTCCGCGGCTGAGCTCCGCAGCGGCGCTCCTCCGACGCCTCACTCCGCCCGACTGGGGCTGGGCTGTCCGGCGTTGCGGCCGAGCATGAGGTTGCGGATCTGCACCAGCGGCCCGGGCACGAAGCCGGCGATGAAGATGGCCTTGCCGAGGTGCAGCGCGTAGGCGAGCAGCAAGAGGTTGCCCGCGAGCGAGAGCCACCAGAACACGCGCGGAAAATGGCTGTGGGCCGCGCGTTCGCTGGCCCACCACTGCACGACGAAGCGCGCGGACCAGAGCGATTGGCCGACGCCGGCGACGATCACCCAGGCGAGCGACGGGTCGGAGCGGTGGCGCAGCTCGTAGATCGCGCCGACGACCAGCAGCGTGGCCGCGAACACAGCGAGGGACGTGGCCGCCGCGGTCGAGAGCGGCCGCGCGGCGCCGCGCTGGAACCACAGGTTGCGCGCGTAGATCAAGCCGTTGAGCACATAGCCGGCGAGGAGCACGTGCGTGTGCTGCTCGAAGGCGTACACGCCCAGCGAGATCGAGCCGATCAGCGACAGGTGCCAGAAGAGCGGCGGCGCGACGCTGTTCTTGGCGCGCTCACTTTTCCACCACTGGACGAAGAAGCGCGAGAAGAAACAGACGTTGCCGACCCAGCCGAGGATTTCGGCGGCCGTCACGACTGCGGTCCGGACTCGTCGGGCGCAGCGAGGATCACGGCGCGGCGGATTCGCGAACGCATCCAGCGCACGGCGAGCAGGTCGCGGAAGGCGCGGAAGGCGCGGTTGAGCACGCCGTACTTGGACACGCCGGCGCGGCGCGGGTGGTGCGAGACCGGGTGCTCGACGACCTTGAAGCCGTAGTAGCGCAGCAGCGTCGGCATGAAACGGTGCATGCCCTCGAAGTGCAGCGGGATCTCGCGGATCGCCGGCGCGCGGAAGACCTTCAGCGAGCAGCCCGTGTCGCGGATCGAATCTCCGCTGAGCGCGTTGCGCACGCGGTTGGCGATGCGCGAGCTCGCGCGGCGCACGAAGTTGTCGTTGCGCTTGAGGCGATAGCCGACGACGGCGTCGTTGTCGCCGAGCTGTTCGATCAGCTTCGGGATGTCCGCCGGATCGTTCTGCATGTCGGCGTCGAGCGTCGCGATCAGCGGCGCGCGCGAACTGTGGATGCCCATCCGCATCGCGGTCGTCTGCCCGCAGTTCTTCGCGAAGAACACGCCGCGGACGCGCGGATCGCGTTGCGCCAGCGCGCGGATCACCTGCGCCGAGCCGTCGCGGCTCCCGTCGTCGACGAGCACGAGCTCCCAGCGCGTCCGATCGCCGAAGACTTCGACGACGCGGTTGTAGAGCGGCTCGAGGTTGTCCTTCTCGTCGTAGACCGGAGCGACGAGGCTGAGCTCGAGCTGATCGACGGCCGCAGACTCGCGGGTGGCGAGGGGACTCGCGCTGAGGGAGAACTGAACGGGCATCGATGTACGCCGAAGTGAGGATTGCCGCGGAGCGTGCGAGAATCCAGTTTAGCGCGTGCCCCGCCCTCCGAGCCCAGCGAAAGCATGAACCCGAGTCTCGATGCGAGTCCGCGCCTGCATTGGGCGTGGTTCCTCGTTCCGCTCGTATTTGCCGCGTTTTTCCGCGAACTTTGGGCTCCGGACGAGCCGCGCTACGCGATGGTCGCGAAGTGGATGTTCGACCACGACGAGTACCTCGTGATGCGGCGTTGCGGCGAGCTGTACCCCGACAAACCGCCGCTCGTGTATTGGATCAGCGGCTGGTTCGGCTGGCTGAGCGGCTGGAGCGCCGCGGCGATGCGCCTTGTCTCGCTCGCCGCGACGGCGGGCACGGCGTGGTTCACGAGCCGCCTCGCCGCGCAGTGGCTCGGTCCGCGCGAGGCGCGCTGGGCGCCGTTGTTGTTTGTGGGTTTTGCACTGATCCTCTGGAACGGAGCGCGCATCGCCCTCGATCCCATGCTGACCTTCGGGTGCGTGGGCGGCTTGTACTTTGCCTCCTTGCCCGCGCGCGACGAGCGCGAAGCGAACCGCACCCTGCTCCTGGCGGGCGCCCTGGTGAGTGTCGGGATGCTCGCCAAGGGCCCGGTCGCGTTGGTCAACGCCGGGCTTCCACTGCTCGCGTGGCGCGTGATGGGCCTTCGCGTCGAACGTGCGCGCGCCTCGCGGCTCGCCGTCGTCGGCGCGGTCCTGATCGCCATCGTGCCCGTCGCGACGTGGGCCGTCGCCGCCGCACTGCGCGAGCCCGCGCTCTGGCGGCCCTTGTTCTTCGGACAACACCTCGAGCGCGCGGCGAAGGGCACGGCGCACCACGGGCCGCCGTGGCAGAACCTGTTGCAGGTTCCGCTGCTCGTGCTGCCGTGGGCCGTACCCGTGCTGCTGGGTTGCGTCGATGGCTTCCGAGCCTGGCGCGCGCAGCGGCGCGGCGACGCTCGCCAAGCGGGCCTCGCTCGCCTGTGGTGGTGGGCGGCGGTGCTCTTCGTGTTCTTCTCGATCATCCCCGCGAAGCGCGAGCTCTACCTCATGAGCGCGTACCCGGCGTTCGCGATGCTCGCCGCCCACCGGCTCGTGCGCGCACTCGACACGAACCGCGTCGGCGCGAAGTCCGCCGCGGTGCCGCTCGGCTTCCTGCTGCTCTTGGGCGTCGCACTCGCCGCCGGCGTTCCGCTCGCCGGCGTCTTGTGGCCGCGCGTCGACGGGCTTCTCGACGAACAGCACGAGTTCCAACGCCTGCTCCACGACTTCCCGAGCCTGCCGTGGCGCGGCGCGATCGCCGGTGCGGTGTTCGTCGCCGGCGCCGGGCTCGCGTGGCGCGCGTGGCGCGAGCGCCGCATGACGGCGTGGGCCAACGGCGTCGCGCTGACGTGGGCGCTCGGCGTTTCGACGACGATGTTCCTGCTCGGGCCCGTGCTCGACGTGGTCAAGAGCGACCGCGAACTCGCCGCCGTCGTCGCCTCGCACCCGCAAACGCCGCGCGAGGTTCCGTGCTACGGCACCCACCCCGAAGGCCCGCGCTTCTACGGCGCGGGACGCTGCGTCGGCGCGGATCCCGCGGAGCTCCTCGACGGCCGCTTCGAAGGGCGCGCGCAGCGCGAGGGCAGCGACTTCATCGCCGTCGTGCGCGAGTCGCTGTGGGAGAAGAAACCGCGCGAGGAGCGCCAGCGCTTCTCGATCGTCTCGCGCATCCGCGTGGGATCACGACCGCTCGTCGTCGTCGGCGCCCCCGCCGTCGCGCGGAACTCGCGGAAGCACTAGCTGGAAGCGCGCTCCGCCGAGCTCCGGCGAGCGGTCGACGCGCAGCGTCCCGCCGTGCGCATCCACCGCCTTCTTCGAGATCGAGAGACCCAGTCCGTACCCCGCGCGACGATTCTTCATCGTTTCTCCGCGGTAGAAGGGCTCGAAGATGCGCTCGCGCTCCGACTCCGGCACGCCCGGTCCGGTGTCCTCGACGACGACCGTCACAGCGCGCGGCGCGGCGCTCATCGTGAGTCGAACTCGACCGCCCGTCGGTGAGTAGTCGATCGCGTTCGCGACGAGGTTCGACACCGCGAGCCACAGCGCTTCGCGGTCGCCGAGGATCTCGGCCTCGTCCGGCAGCAGCTCGACGAGCTCGATCTGCCGCCGCCCGGCGTGCGCGCGCTCGCGCCGCAGCCGCACGCGCGCCTCGTCCGCGAGGTCGAACCGCTCCGCCTCGCGCGGTCCGGTCGCCTGGCTGATCGACACGAGCGTCATCAGGTTGCCTACGGCGTGCCCGATGTCGCGCAGCTCCTCGAGATGGCTGCGCAGCACGACGCGGTACTCCTCGGCCCCGTGCTCGCGCATGAGCACGACCTCCGTTTCGCCGATCAAGTTCTGCAGCGGCGAGCCGAGCTCGTGCGCCAGGCCCGCGGTGAGCAGGCGCGTGCGGTCCGCCTCGGTGCGGATGTTCCCGAGCATCTCGTCGAGCGCCTCGACCACGTCCCCCACTTCGCGCGGCACGTTCTGCGTGTCGAGCGCGACGTGTTCGCGCGAATCGCGCACGGAGCGCGCGCTGTCCGCGAGGCGCTTGAGGTGCGTGCACATCTGACGGATGAAGAAGCGCCCCGAGGCGAACGCGCCGACGCCCGAGAGCACCGCGAGGGCGATCGAGATCGTGAGAAACGCCCGCCAGCGTGCGCGCTCGTTGCGCGCGTCGAGCGCGAGGCCGATCCATGCGCCGTCGTTCTCGAGGCGTTCGTAGGTGAGGCGAAAACCGTCCGGAGTGTCGATCGTGTAGCCGAGCGGCATCTCGCGCGGCCAATCGAAGCGCTCGAGGCTCGGGTGCAAGTAACTCGCGAGCTCCGCGCCCACGAGCCCGTCGACCACGCGCCACGCCATCGCCGTTTCCAGGCGCTCGTCCTGGATCGAACGCGCGATCTCGCTGAACTCGCGCACGCGGTCCGCGATCGTCGCGGTCCGGCCCTCGTTCTCGGAGGGCAGCCGGTCGAGCTTGACCTTCATCGTCTGGAGGTTCGTCACGAGCTCCGCGCGCAGCGACTGGTCCAACGCGCGCCGCATGTGCCACGCCGCGACGCTCGAGATCAGGAGCACCGCGACGGCGGTGGTGAGCGAGAACCACCAGGTCGAGCGCTCGGCGATCGACCAGCGCGCCTGCAGCGCCGCGTTCACTTGCCCTCGCGCGGCGCGACGAGGCGGTAGCCTTGCCCGATGACCGTGTCGATCATCGACGCGCCCGCGCGGTCGAGCCGCCGGCGCAAACGCGCCACGAGCGCGTCGACGACGTTCGTCTCCGGGTCGAAGGTGATGCCCCACACGACCTTGAGCAGCTCGGTGCGCGTCACCACGCGGCCGCGCGCCTCGGCGAGCGTGCGCAGGAGGTCGAATTCCTTCGGGCTGAGCTCCACGCGCTGGCCGCCGCGCTCGACGATGCGGCGCGCGACGTCGATGCGCAGCTCCCCGACCTCGAACACCGGCACGCTCTGGCGGCGGCGGATCACCGCTTCGATGCGCGCCAGCAGCTCGTCGAACTCGAAGGGCTTGAGGATGTAGTCGTCCGCGCCGAGCCGCAGGCCCTTCACGCGGTCCTCGACGCCGCGCCGAGCCGTAACGAAGATCACCGGCAGGTCGTACCCGCGCCGGCGCAGCTCCTCGAGAAACTCCATGCCCGTCTTTCCGGGCATCATCACGTCGAGCAGGATCAGGTCGGGCCGGTCGGCGAGCGAGCGCTCGAGCACCGACAGCGCTTCGGCGCCATCGGACGCCGACACGCTCTCGATGCCGTGGGTCTCGAGCCCCTTCGCCACGAATCCGCGCAGCTTGGGGTCGTCGTCGACGATCAGGATTTTCACGCGCGCGCCTCCATGTGCAGCCTCATTCCAGCCCGACCCGGGTGGGACGCGGATGGTAGCGAGAGACGTGGCTCGACACGTGGCCCAACACCTGGCTCAGCGCGGCGCGCCCACGTGGCGGATTCGATAGATCTCGACCTCGGGCCCGAACCAACGCGCGGTCAACACGAAGCGCGTGAAGTGCGGAGTGTCGAGTCCCGACAGGCCCGAGGTCGGCGGGCGGCGCTCGTCGGGGAAGCTCGCGACCAGGTCGCCGCGCTCGCGCACGGCCTCGCGGACCGCCGCCGTCAGCGGGTTCGCGCCGGCCGCCGCTTCGCCCGGGCAGATCACGAGCTCCGCGCCCAGAGTCTCGACGTATTCGCCCGGATTCTTCGCGATCCAGGCCCAGCGCTCGCGCTCGCCGCAGAGGAACTCGACGTTCCAGCGCTCGCCGTTCCACGCGCGCATCCACGACTGCTGGTAGCGCTGCCACGGACTGAAGATGGTCCGCGGCGCGCCGGATTCGTCGAACAGGTTGCGCTCCTCGCGCGCGAGCGGAACGTCGTACAACAGGTGCAGCGCGAGCTTCTCGCGACCGGGCTCTGAGTTCGCGCGCAGCCATTGCGCAACTTGCTCGAGCGTGTGCGGCCGCGAGCGCATGCCGACGTAACCCGCCGTCGCGAGCACGGGCGTCGCGAGCGCGAGGCCGGCGACCAAGCCCGCGTTCGCGCGCGGACTCGCACGGCGCACGACGCGCCGGAGAACCGGTCCGAGAGCGCGGGCGAGCGCGCTCATGCCAAAGGCCGCCCCGCAGTAGAGGAACGGAAGCAACGGCATCGCGAAGCGCTGCTGGTTCTTCTCGAACAGCCCGATCACGAGCGCGTACACGGCGGCGAAGGCGAGCACGACGACGAGATCCTTCGCGCGCGCGCGCGTGGGGTCCTCTCGCGGCGTGAAACACCACGCGGCGACGCCGATCGCGAACAGCACGAGCGCGACGGGCTCGTAGTACCACAGCGTCGTGAACAGCAACTCGAAGCCGCCGCCCGCGAAGTCGGCGAGTCGAATCGTCTGCCATGCGACGTGCACGGTCTCGTCGCGCATCGCGTAGAGGCCCGCCGCGCCGGCGAGCGTGAGCGCCACGGCGCCCCAGCGAAGCTTGGCGTTCGATTTCGGCCGCAGCCAATCGGCGACGCAGCCGAGCGCGCCGACGCCGAGCAGGAGCCCGGCGACGATCGCACGCAGCAGCGGACCGCTCGACGGCGCGACTTCGGGCGCGCCCGAGCTGGCGGCGGCGTCGGCGGGAGCTGGAACGAACAAAAACGGCCAGAAAACTCGCAGCGAAAGGGCCGCCAAAGCGACGGGAATCAAGACGCGTGCATCGATCCAGCGGCGCCAGCCGCGCGCGTTCTCGCGGAGAAAGTAGGCCGGCAGAGCCGAGAGTCCGGCGGCGGCGGCGTTCGTGAGGCAACCCAGGGCGAGCGCGAAGAAGCCGCCGAAGCCGGCGAAGGAGAGCGCGCTCGGAGATCGCCGCAGCCAGACCGCTGCCGCGACCGCGAAGCCGACGAGCGGGGCGACGGCGGCGTGCGGGCGCGCTTGCTGGCCGAAGTGCAGACTGAAGAGGCTCGTGGCGGCGAGCGCCGCCGCGAAAAGCGCGGCGCCGCGCGTTTGGAAGAGGCGGCAGAGCCAGTAGGTCGCGGGGACGAGCAGCACCGAGAGCCACGCGACGACGCTGCGAACGTGGACGTGCAGCGACGAGGCGGCGGCGAGGTGCTCCTCGAGCGGGGCCTGCGGAGCGGCGCCCTGCACCGGACCGGCGCCCGTGACGAGCGCCGTGCGCGCGACGAGGTGCGGGTAGATCGAGCTGAAGAAGATGTCGCGCTCGCTGACGTCGGGCTTCGAGAGCGCCTCGACCTGCCCGAGGATGTGCGGGTCGGGCTCCTGTTGGTAGGGCAGCGCGAAGTCGAGGTTCGCGAGCCGCACTCCGAGCGCGGCAAGCGTCAGCAGCGCGACGACGAGCAGCGCGACGAGCTCGCCGCGGCCCGTCGACGACTCGGCGGCGCGGGGCGAGGCGTTGGAATCGGTCACGCGGTGGTGATGACAGAAAGCGCGGGGTGGCGCAAGCGCGCCTCGACGCCGCGTTCAGCGCGCGCCGCGCCCGGGACGGCTTTCGCGAGCGCCACCGTGGGACGACGGGTGCTTCGGCGGAGAGACCTTCCGTGGCGCTTTCGTCGGCGGCGGGTTCTGGCCGTGCCGCTGCGCCCGCTGCCGAGAGATCGCCCGGCGTCGAGCGCACTTTCGCAGCAGGCCGGAACGCTCCTGCGTCGGGCCATCCCGTCCACCGGCGAGAAGCTTCCGGTCATCGGACTTTCGTTCTCGAACCATCCGTCGTGCGCGGCCCAGGCCGCGCTCAAGGAGGTCCTCGAGACGTTCGCCGACAACGGCGGCGCGGTCTTCGACGCGCTGCACGTGAACGGGTCCTCGGAGGAGTTTCACGCGACGGCCGCGAACCAGCTCGGGATCCAGAGCAAGCTCTTCTGGTCGACGAGGGGTGCTCCCCCCGGCGGTCCCGGAGGCCCGCCGCAGCCCGGCCCCGCCGTGGCGAAGGCGCACGTGGAGATGCTGTTGACGAGACTGAAGGCGACCAAGCTCGACTTGGTCATGGTGAACCCGCAAGGCGATCCGACGCACCTCGGCGCGCTGAGCGAGATGAAGGCGCAAGGGCGCATCCGGTACATCGGCGTGCAGACGATTGCCGACGCGGGGTATGACGCGCTCGAATCGGTGATGAGCAAGGAGCCCATCGACTTCATCGGTGTCGACTACGACGTCGGCAATCGCGCCCGCGTCGAGGACACGATCCTGCCGCTCGCCCGGGAGCGGAAGATCGCCGTGATGGCGTTCTTCCCCTCCGGCAACAACGGAGGGTTCAGTTGCAGCAGCGGCAGCAACCTCTTCGGGCGCGTCGGCGACAGGCCCCTTCCGGACTGGGCCGCCGAATTCGACGCCAAGTCCTGGGCGCAGTTCTTCCTCAAGTACGTCATCAGCCACCCAGCCGTCACCGTGGCCCGCGTGGGGACAACCAAGGCGGAGCACATGCTCGACAACCTCGGCGGCGGCATCGGCCGTCTGCCGGACGAAGCGACGCGGCAGCGAATGGCGGCGTGGATCGATGCACTCCCCGCAGCGCCGGCGCCCGTCCCGCCGAAGCCGGCGCCTCGAGCACCTGGGTTGGCGCTGTCCGCGGCCGTCCTCGACCGCTACGTCGGTGAGTACGAGGCGGCGTCCGGTTTCACGATGACGTTCCGCCGCGACGGGACGACGCTGCTCGTCAAGCCGGGCGCCAACCCCGAGGCGCCCCTCGCCGCCCGATCGGAGACGCGCTTCTCGGACCCTCGGGGGCCCGCCATCGAGTTCCAACTCGACGCCCAGGGAAAGGTGACCGGCCTGGTTCTGGAGCAGGGCGCGCAGCGAACTCCGCTGGAGCGGAAGTAGGACGCGGGTCTCGCGAGCCATCGCGGCCGATCGTCGCGGTGGTTCCGGCCTCTAACTAAGGATGATCTCCCCGGCCCGGGAGGCGCTCGGGATGCTTGCCGGGATCGAGCCGGCGCGCTGGCGCTTCCTTGGGCGGTCCATCGCCCGCGGGACGATCGAACCGCGGGCCGCGATCCGGCCCGCGATCCGGTCCATGGGGAGGGCCGCGCTCGGGACCGCGTTCGTGTCCGCGCTCGCCTCCGCGCAGCACAGGCGGTTCGCCGAGGTCGGGCAACAGGCGCTTGAGCGCTTCGTGGAAGCGCCCTCCGCTCTCCTTGCGCAACTGTTCGAGCTGCTGCGCCGACACCAGCTCCGGAGCGCCGGCGAGGAACTTCAGCGCGCGTTCGCGCAGCCGCTCGCCGATGACGCGGCGCCGCTCGTTCGGATCGACGCGCGAGAGCTCGACGAACCAAGCCGGATCGGGACGCACCGCCTCGCGCATCGCGCGAAGTCGTTCCGCGCGCGGCGAGAGGTCGCGCGAACCGCCGTTGCGCTCGCCACCGCGTTCGGCCTTGGGCTCAGGGCGCGGCGGCGGACCGGCGCCTTCGCGCCCCCCGGGGCCCTCGCCCGGACCGAAGCCTCCGCCCGGGCGACGCTCGCCGCCCGGCCCCGCGCGATCGTGCGGCGCATGGGCGCCGTGCAACGCGCCCCACTGACGGAAGAACTCGTGTCCTTGCAGCGTGCGGAGCTGGGTCCACTGCTCGTTCGTGATGAAGGGCGGCAGTCCGTGTTCGGCGACCCGGCGCTCGATCGACTCGCGCTTGAGCTCGAGCACCTTGCGGCCGAGCTCGTGCGGCTCGAGCTTCGCGATCGCCTCCACGCGCGCGGGATCGAGCTGGAGCTCACGCCCCAGGCGCAGCAGTTCGTGGCGCGCCCGCTCGTTCAGTTGCCGCGCGAAGTCGCGCACGATTCGAAGGCGTTCGTCCGCCGTCGCGCCGTCGTACTCCGCGCGGATGTGCGGCGGCAGGAGCTCGAGAACGTCGCGCACGTGCTCGGACAAACGCTCGGCGGCGACTTCGCGCAACACCTCGCGGCGCGCGGGCGGCGCGAGCGCCTCGAGGTCGCGGCGAACGGACTCGGGGAGTTCCTCGACCGCGCGGCGCTTGACGAGCCCCAGGTGCTCGAAGCGGCCGCGCAACGTCGCGCGTTCGTCCTCGCCGAGGCGCTTGAAGTGTTCGAAGCGGCGGCGGAGCTCCTCGCGCTGCTCCGGCGAGAACTGCTTCCAGCGTTCGCGCGCGCCGTCGAGGTCGGACGGACGCTGGGGCGCGGCGTGAAGAGCGCTCGATGCGAACACGACGACGAGTCCGCTCGCGAGCGCGGCCATCCAGCCGTTTCGCAGCGTGCGCAACGCCCTGTCGATTCGCGCGTTCATTTCAGCCGTTCCTCGTCTCGCCCGCTCGCGGCGCGTTCCGCGGGCCTGAGTCCTGCAGCCCGGAGTCCTGCGGAGTCGATCCTTGCGGCGTCGAGTCCGGCGACTCGCTCCCGTTCGACGCGTCGCCTTCGAGTGCGCCAATCGACGTCGTGAGACCGAGCAGCGTGTCCTCGTCGATGCCGACGAGCTCGAAATCGAGCGACTCGTCGGTGAGCAAGTCCCACGACTCGAGCAGCTCGAGTTGCGCGAGCAGCTCGGCGTCCGGTTCGGTCAGGCCGAGCGGCTCGATCGGATCGCCGCGTCGCTCCGGAGCGTCGTGCGAGTCCTCGGGTCGAGTCGCAACCTTCGGCGCGTTGGGCGGATCGACGCGCGCGACCGCGTCGGAGCTCGTTCCGCTGCGTCGGACGAACGGACCTTCGACCTCGGACGGCGAGTCGACCGGCCTCGCGGTGCGCGACCACAGCCACGCCGCACCGCCGACGAGCGCCAGCACCGCGGCCGCCGCGAGCAGGGGACGCGAAACGAACGGACGCGGCGCGGGCCTCGGCGCGGGCGCGGCGCTGCGCGCAGCAACGTTCCGCGCCACCCTTTCGACGCGCTCACGGTGCGGCGCGAGCGCCTGCAGCACGCGCTGCGGCAGTCCGGGCGGCGTGCTCGGCGCGGGTACGCGCTCGAGGAGCGCGTCGAGCTTGTCGTTGAGGCGCGCGAGCTCCCGCGCGCCGCTCAAACGCGAGAGCATGTCGCTCGCGAGCCGCGGCGGCGCCGCGAAGGCGTCGTTCGCACTCAGCGCATCGTCCAGCAGACGGTCGAGCTCCAGCTCCGCGCGCGTCGGCTGCAAACGCTGCAGGACGCGGCGCGCGAGCTCGGGCGGCAAACTCGGCAGCGGCAGGCTCGCCAGCAGATCCTCGAGCGCTTCCTCGGACTCGAGCAACTCGCGACACGCGCCGCACGTGAGCACGTGTTCGTGCCACGCCACGGCGCCCTCGAAGCCCTCGGCCTCGCGGGACGTGTGCTCGACGAGCGCCCGCGCCAAGCGCGCGCGGAAATCCGTGCACAGCGGATTCACGGCAGCTCCTGTTGCAGGAAGGGCGCGAGTTGCACGCGGAGGTTCTCTCGCGCGCGGTGCACCATGGACTTGATCGCCTTCTCGCTCGAACGCAGCACCTTGGCGATCTCGATGTACGGCAGTTCGTCGTACTTCGCGAGGATCAGCGCCATTCGCTGCGCCTCGGGCAGGCTCGCGATCGCCGAGCGAACCGCGCGCACCACGTCGCCGCGCTCGAGGTCGGTGGAAGGTTCTTCCAGCCGCGCGTCGGCGAACTCGCGCACGCCGCGGCCTTCCTCTCCGGCGCCGCCGAACGGCTGATCGAGCGACGCCGCCGCCGGGCCCGCGCGCTGCGTGCGGTTGACGGCGATGTTGAAGGCAATTCGATAGAGCCAGGTCGAGACGCGCGCGGAGGGTTGGTACCGGTCGCGGGCGCGAATCACGCGCAAGAAAACCTCTTGGACGAGGTCCTCGCGTTCCGGAACGGGCCCGAGAAACCGCGTGAAGAGCGCGAAGAGATGGCCGGAATAGGCCTCGACGAGGCGGTCGAAGGCGGCCTCGTCGCCCTTCTGGTAGGCGAGCATCCACTGCACGCCCGCGTCGTCTTCGAATCGCTGTTCCACGTATCCCTTCGGGGCACCTCGGCGGCCCGGTGGGCCTCGAACCCGCGCCGCGCAGCCAGGTTCCGCCCCTTGTGGCGCTGCGAGCGAGCGGTCGACTGCGCCGCTTCGGGTGCGTCTCCTCAGGTGCGCCGCGCCGTCAACGCTACACTCTCCCGCAATGCCGGTCCTAGCTCGGCTGCGCCACAAGAATCCGCGGCTGCTGTACTTCCTCAAGCACGCGGCCAAGCTCTGCGTTCCGCGCCCTGTGTGGGAAGCCCGGCGCGACGCGGCCTTTCGACGGCTCGACAGCTTGCCGCCGGCCGAACAGGCGGCCATTTGGGCGCGCGTCGACCACTACATGAAGGTGCGCGAGCCCTTCGAGGTCGCGGCGCAGTTCGAGCCCTTGCGCGCCTGGCGCATGCGCGAGCAGCACAACTACCACCTCGACCTGCTCGAGCACCTGCGCTGCTTTCCCGGCGACCTGCGCGTCGCCTACCGCTTCGGCGACGAGACCGCGACGCCCGCCACGCCGACGCTCGTGAAGGCCCGGCCCATCGAGGGCGACAACCGCAACAGCGTGCTCTTGAAGCTGAACCGCATCCGGCACTTCAACTTCGTGCACGACGTGCGGCCCTTCGTCGACAAACAGCCGAAGCTCGTGTGGCGCGGCCGCGCGAACCGGCCGCACCGCCTGCGCTTCCTCGAGCGCTTCCACGACCACCCGCTGTGCGACGTCGGCCAGGCGCACCACAGCCGCGCGACGCCGGCCTTCGAGAAGCCGTTCCTCGGCATCCACGAGCAGCTCGCCTGCAAGTTCGTGCTGTCGATCGAGGGCAACGACGTCGCCACGAACCTCAAGTGGATCCTGTCGTCGAATTCGCTGTGCTTCATGGTGCGGCCGAAGTTCGAGACCTGGTTCCTCGAGTCCAGGCTCGTCGCGGGCGTGCACTACGTCGAGCTCGCGGAGGACTACTCGGACCTCGACGAGAAGCTGCGCCACTACAACGCGCACACCTCCGAGGCGCTGCAGATCCTCAACCACGCGCACGCGTTCGTGACGCAGTTCCTCGACCGCGAGCGCGAGGACCTGATCGCGCTGCTCGTGCTGCAGCGTTATTTCGAACTGTCCGGACAGGCGGCCCCGCGACTGCGCGCGGCGCGCTGACCCAGGGGGCGCGACATGGGGAAGTACGAGACGCTGATCGTGCTGTCGATCGTGCTGGCGCTCGACGGGGTGCTGCTCTACGGCCTGCGCCTGTGGATCGCGCACCGGTTCGAGGCGCTGACCAAGAGCTTCCCCGCGCGAAGCGTGCAGCACGGCGCGACTGTGAAGCGCTTCCAGAGCCTGCGCCTCAACCACATGAACTTCGGCCTGTGCTTCGAGATCGCACTCGACGAAACGCACGCGCATTTCGCGCCGCACCGACTGGCTCGCTGGCTCGGCGCGCTTCGCTTCAGCGTTCCGCGCGAGGCGCTCGCCGATGCGAAGAAGGACTTCGGCGGCTACCGGTCCGCGAAACTCGGTAAGTGGAAGCTCACGGGGCCGACCTGGGCCTTCGAACCGCGCGAGCCCGCGACGGGCTCACTCGGGCGAACCTGACGCGCTGCGCACGCGCTCGAAGTCGAGGCCGAAGCGCGCCAGGTACTTCCGCAGCCGGTCGGCGTCGTTGGTGGAGTTCTTGCGCGCCCGCGACACGGCGAAGAGCTCGCGGCCGGCGTCCGAGAGCGAGCGCGCGCGACGGCAGACGGCCACGACGTCGGCGAGCTGCACGCGGTCGAAACGGTCCAGCGCGGCGAGCTCGGCGGCGCTCAGCACCTCGGCGAGCGGATCGCCGTCGTGCGTCTCTTGCGTGGCTTCGCGCCACGCTGCGCGCAGTCGCGCGATCTCCTCGGCTACCAGCGCTTCGTCGATGCGCCCGCCGCTCGCGAGCGTCGCCATGCGCGTCAGCGCGGCGTTGAAATCGCGAAAATTGCCGAGCCAAAGGGCCTCGCGCGACGCGGCGAAGCGCAGGAAGCGCTCGCGCGACTCGCGGTTGAAGCTCACGCGTTCGCCGTGGCGGCGCTCCCACTGCTCGAGCTCGTAGTCGAGGTTCGGCTCGAGGTCCTCCGTGCGTTGGGCGAGGCCCGGCAGGCGAAAGGTCCACAGGTCGATGCGCGCGAGCAAGTCGTCGCGGAAGCGCCCCTCGCGCACGGCGGCGCGCAGGTCTCGGTTCGTGCCGGCGATGAGCTGGAAACGGCTCGAAACCTCGACATCGGCGCCCACCGGCAGGAAGCGGCCCTCCTCGAGTGCGCGGAGCAGCATCGCCTGCTCGTCGAGCCCGAGTTCGCCGATCTCGTCGAGGAAGAGCAGTCCGTTGTCGGCGGCGCGCAACAGACCCGGCCGATCCGTCGCCGCGCCCGTGAACGCTCCCTTCCTGTGGCCGAAGAGCGCCGAAGTCGCCGTTTCGCCGCGCAACGTCGCGCAGTTGACCTCGACGAACGCGCCCGCGAGCGCGCGGCGCTCCTTGCGAAGCTCGTAGATGCGCCGCGCGAGCTGGGACTTGCCCGCGCCGGTCGGCCCCGTGAGCAGCATCGGTGCGTCGGAGGAGAGCGCGACGCGCTCGATGCGCTCGACGAGCGCGTTGAAGGCCGCGTTGCGTGTCGCGATGCCCGACTTGAGCGACAGCACGTGCTCCGCGCGCTCCTTGCGAAAGCGCGCCGCGAGCCGGTCGTAGCGCGACAGATCGAGGTCGATCAGCGAGTACGTGCCGACGGCGTTCGAGCCGCGCCCTTTCGGCGGGCCGACCTGCACGAGCCGGCCGGGGATGTAACGCGCTTCGACGAGCAGGAAGAGGCAGATCTGCGCGACGTGCGTGCCGGTCGTCATGTGCACGAGGTAGTCCTCGCGCTCGGGAGCGAACGGGTACTCGCGCGCGAAGTCGAGCAGCGCCCCGTAGACCTCCTCGAAGTCCCAGGGATCGGCGAGGGGCAGCGCGTGGCGCGCGACGGAGGTCTCGGGCGAGACGCTCGCGATGTCTTCGCTCACCTGCTCGGCGAGGGCGGTGTGCCGCGGGTCGACCAGCAACTCGAGCCGGTGGACCACGAGGTCCTCGTGGCGGCACAGATCGACCGTCGGCCGCCATTTGTCCCAACGCTTCGCCCCCTGGCCCGCGCGGTCGACCTGCGAGCCGAGGAAACCGAGCACCACGAGGGGACGCCGACTAGCCATTGGGATCTGAGTTTAGCCGTGCCGATAGCCCCGTCGTCGAGCGACGGATCGGGGAACGACCCGAGTCGGACCCGGCTCGCGGCTCTAAGGATCCAGAGGCGCTGGACTTAGGAGTTCTGATCGGCGCCTTCGCGGCGCTTGGTACGCCGAGTGCTTTCCACAGCTCGTTCGGACGCGCTGGACACACGCTCACGGCGGAGCGGGGCGCGTCCGAACGGCGGTGGCGCGAGAGACAACGACCTCTCCCGCCCGCGGGCCTCGCTCGGTGTCCGAGCCCGCGGATCGGTGGCCTCACCCCCTTCCTTACGCTCCTCTGGGTCGAACGCACTTCGACCGGCGCATCCCGATGAACCACGAAGCCAACTACGAACTGCTCGAGCACGAAGGCGCGGCCCCGATCAAGGCCTGGATCCGCGGCGTGCCCTTCGACGAGGGCTCGCGAATGCAGCTCGCGAACGTCGCGCGCCTGCCGTTCATCCACAAGTGGGTCGCGGCGATGCCCGACGTGCACTTCGGCATCGGCGCCACCGTCGGCAGCGTGATCCCGACGCACAAGGCGATCGTTCCGGCGGCGGTCGGCGTCGACATCGGCTGCGGCATGATGGCCACGCTCACGAGCCTCACCGCGAACGACTTGCCCGACGATCTGAAGGAGATGCGCTTCGAGATCGAGCGCGCGGTTCCGCACGGCATGTCGAAGAACCGCGGCGGGCGCGACAAGGGTTCGTGGCACAACGCGCCGGAGCGCGTCGAAAGCGCCTGGAGCGAGCTCGAGGCGGGCCATGCGCGCATCGTGTCGAAGCACCGCGCGATCAAGAACGCGAACACGTTCAACCAGCTCGGCACGCTCGGCAGCGGCAACCACTTCATCGAGATCTGCCTCGACGAAGCGGAGCGCGTGTGGATCCTGCTGCACTCGGGCTCGCGCGGCATCGGCAACAAGATCGGCTCGTACTTCATCGAGCTCGCGAAGCGGGACATGGAGCGCACGATCGGCTCACTGCCGCACCGCGACCTCGCCTACTTCAACGAAGGCGCGGAGCACTTCGACGACTACGTCGAGGCCGTCTCGTGGGCGCAGCGCTTCGCCGCGGTGAACCGCCAACTCATGCTGCAAGCGGTCATCGAGGCCGTGAGCAGCCTGCCGGGTCTGCCGCGCTTCCAGCACGGCCTGGTCGCGGTGAACTGCCACCACAACTACGTGCAGCGCGAGCGCCACTACGGCGAGAACGTGTTCGTGACCCGCAAGGGCGCGGTGCGGGCCGGCGCAGGCGAGCTGGGCATCATCCCCGGCTCGATGGGCGCGCGCTCGTTCATCGTGCGCGGCAAGGGCAACCCCGAGAGCTTCGAGTCGTGCAGCCACGGCGCGGGCCG